>VGIO01000066.1 GCA_016867855.1 Calditrichota bacterium | reverse complement strand
CAGCACCGGTCTGCCTTCCCGCAGCGGCTGAAGGTTGTAGGAGCGGTAATGCACTTCCGCCAATTCGTCCCAGCGGAGACGATTATTTTGTTCAAAAGTATTCAGATTTGAGTTAAAGTTTCAAGTACTTCATCAGCTTGTTTGGACTCAAATTCGGATCGTAAATAACTCCAAATATCCATGATAATCGCACCTTGGCTTCCTTCAATCTGAATTGAACTTGCATAATACCTCATAATTATCCACCAAGTTCCACTAGGCATTAGTTTAGATATTTCAAGAATAGCCATATTTTTATTATCATCCCAATCTAAATTAAATCCTAATGAGCGATAATTCGTCTCAAAACTATCATTATCAATATGTCGCCAGAGAAGCTTACCACTTATAGTGGCATTTTTTAGCGCAATTAGAATTGATAGTTTTTTTTCAACGAGTTCATCAAATTCACTGGACATAATGTTCCTCTTTTCTTAGTTTAAGGACTGCTTCGTTCTTACGAAGTGAGATTATTGCTTCGTGAAGTCTATTTTTTATCTTGTCTCCTTTAGGCTGAGCTTTTTGAAGTTCACGGCGGATACGATTAAGTGAAAGATGACTCGCTATTACATCTTTATCTTCACGAACCAATTCCTTTTGTAAAACTAAAGGGTATGTTCTTAGCAAATCATCAATAAGATATACCACAATATCCCACTTTTCACTTATTGCGTATGTTTCCATTTGCTCGATTTTGTGTATTAGACTACTCACATCATCGAGGGTTTCCTCGCGCTCAAAGCGCTTCAATAGCGATTGACGCGCGTCGCTAAGGGCTTTCTTAAGTTTATCGGTATTAAAGATAATCCAGACGGACAATCCAAGCCCCACGACACTCGCTAAACTTCCAATTATTCCAAATTCTTTTTCCATTTTACATCCTAAATATCCCCATCTTATACCCTTCAATCGGCTTATTCAGCGACATCGAAATCGCCAGCGCTAAAGCCGTCCTCGTATCCAGCGGGTCGATGATGCCGTCGTCCCACAGTCGAGCGGTCGAATAATACGGACTGCCTTCGCGCTCATACTTTTCGAGCGTTGGGCGCTTAAATTCCTCCTGCTGTTCGGGCGTCATCGGCGGGAGTCCGGCCGCTGCCATCTGCTCCATCTTCACCTGCAGCAACACGCTGGCAGCCTGCTCGCCGCCCATCACCGAGATGCGCGCGTTGGGCCACATCCACAGCAGCCGCGGCAGATAGCCTCTTCCGCACATCGCGTAGTTCCCGGCGCCATACGAACCGGCTATGATAATCGTGAAGCGCGGGACTTGAGCATTGGCGACGGCGTGGACCATCTTGGCGCCATCGCGGGCGATGCCGCTATGCTCATATTCCTTGCCGACGATGAAACCGGTGATGTTCTGCAGGAAGATTAAGGGGATTTTGCGCATCGAACAGAGTTCGACGAAATGGGCGCCTTTGCGCCCGGATTCGCCGAACAAAACGCCGTTATTAGCCAAGATGCCCACCGGATAGCCCATTATCCGCGCAAAACCGGTGATTAAAGTTGTGGAATGCAGTTCTTTGAACTCATTGAAGCGGCTGCCATCGACGATGCGGGCGATGACTTCCCGGCTGTCGAAGAACTTGCGGATATCGGAGGGGATAACGCCGTAGATTTCGGTCGGGTCGTAATATGGCTCTTCCGGCGTCTCCCGCTTGAGTTGAAATTTCGGCGGACGGTTGAGATTTTCGACGATATTGCGCAGGATGCGGATGGCGTCCTGGTCGTTCAGCGCATAATAGTCGCTTGTGCCGGAGATGCGGCAGTGCACATCGGCGCCGCCGAGGTCTTCCGGCGAGACTTCGATGCCGGTCGCCGCCTTGACCAGCGGCGGTCCGCCGATGAAAATCGTCCCCTGCCGGCGCACGATGATGGTCTCATCCGACATCGCCGGCACATACGCTCCGCCTGCGGTGCAGGAACCCATCACACAGGACAACTGCGGGATGCTCCGTGCCGACATTATCGCCTGATTATAGAATATGCGCCCGAAATGTTCCTTGTCGGCAAAGGTGCCGGATTGTTCCGGCAGAAAGATGCCGCCGGAGTCAACTAAATAAACGCACGGCAGGTTGTTTTCAATGGCGACTTCCTGCAGGCGGATATGTTTCTTGATGGTCATCGGGAAGTAGGTGCCGCCTTTGACGGTCGCATCGTTTGAGACGATGGCAACCTCCCTTCCGTGGACAACGCCGACGCCGGTAACCATCCCCGCCGACGAGGCTTCGTTATTATACATATCCCAGGCAGCAAGCGCGCTCAGCTCTAAGAACGGCGTATCCGGATCCAGCAGCGCTTCGACGCGCTCGCGCGCCGTCAGTTTGCCGCGCTTCTTATGCCGTTCGACATGCTGCGGCGGTCCGCCACGCTTGACTAATTCCAATCTCTGGCGCAGTTCTTCGACGACGCGCTGCATCGCCGCTTTATTGGTTTGAAATTCCGGCGATGATGTGTTGATGTGTGATTCGATGCGGTTCAATTTTAATAAGTGATGATGGTGATGATATATTGATGCTGATGCTGATTTTATTAGTGGAGCAGGCGGTCCCCGCCTTCCCGTATAGGAGGGCGAGCGTTCCTGCCCGCCACATTTTACCGCCGTTGACTACGGCGAGTCAACGACAGAATTTAAGCCGCTGCCGACTCGCTGTAGTCGGCAGCGATATGGACATACATTCCTGTTTGTCTAACGTATTATTTTATTATTTATTATTCAAATAATTAACTGTCAACTTCGCCGCTCCCCAAGCCGGTTCGTTCATAGGTTCACAGACAACTAAATTCTTCGTATTTTCATTCAGTCTATAAATGAACATCTCGCGCAGTCCGGCAATCGACTTCCAAACACCGCCTGAAGTAATTACTTTAACTTTGGTATGACCGATGAATAAAACATCCTTCAAGACAAGCGTCGATACTGCTAACTGCAATGCTGCCTTGTTTATAATTTTCCGCGCAACCTCATTGCCTTGCGAGGCTGCCAAATCTACACTTACTGCAAATGAAGCAATTTTCTCAGCGGGTGATTCACTCCCATAGATAACCTCCTTTAACTCACCGAGGTTTGAAATTCCAAAATGCTGTAGCGCAAGTTGCATCAGTTTGGTTGGCTTATATCGTCGGTCGCAGCCGCGTGTAACTTTACGCAGAGCTCGCTTGCCAATGTCGAACGCGCTGCCGTCATCACCCAACAGATGTCCCCAGCCATCCACCTTCCAGGTTTCATTTTGCGCGTTCCGGCCATACACAATCGTGCCGGTGCCGGCTACAACGACAATACCGATGTTCTCTTCTATCCCGCCAGCCAGAGCGATTTCAGCGTCGTTTGTAATCAAGATACTATGCGAATTGCAATTCCAGACCACATTTTCAGGCAAATCAGCCTTTAACCGTTCGATAAGCCCTAGAATCCGCGCCTTATCCCCGGCCTTATCGACGCCAGCCAGTCCAAAGCCAACCGCGGCGATTTCCGGTTGCTCGATAGCCTGAACCGCCGAAAGAACAGCCTCGCGCAAAGACGCAAAAACACGCTCTAATCCAACCTTGCGATAGTTCGCCGGACCGCCCTCGCCGCGGCTGAGGATGTTCATATCCGCATCTACGACTATACAGCGGGTCGAGGTCCCGCCGCCGTCGATACCCAGCCTAATCCTCTTCATCGGTCTGCGGGCATTTGCGCTGCTGCTTTGTCCAAAGAGTCCTCTTCGTCCATAAAGTCTATATCGTCCATTCAGTCCACTTTTTTATAGTTCAAAACAAACTCTCTTGCCCAACGGTCGGCTTCCAGCGCATCGTCGATGCTATTGATAGGCTTGATATGGTGTTGTTCGAGTGTGCTGTAGATAACTTCAGCAATCTGTCCGAATTTCAACTGGCGCTTTAAGTATCTTTCGACCGCCGCTTCATCCGCGCCGTTTAATGTCGGCATTGCGCTGCCGCCAAGTCTCAACGCCTGATAAGCCGCAGACAAACAAGGAAATTGCTCAAAATCGACTGTTTGGAATTCCAGATGCGGCCACTCGACTGGTTCGTCGTTCACATATTCAACCGGACTGCGCTGCGGATAGGTCAGCGCGAATTGAATGGGCAGGCGCATATCCGGTTTGCCTAACTGGGCTTTAAGCGAGCCATCGTTAAATTGCACCATCGAATGCACAATCGAAACCGGATGCAGGCGCACTTCGACGCGCTCTGGCGGCAGCCCAAACAGCCAATAGGCTTCGATGACCTCGAAACCCTTGTTCATTAAAGTCGCCGAGTCGATGGTTATCTTATCGCCCATCTTCCAGGTCGGGTGCGCTAGCGCTTCCTCTGGAGCAGCATTGCGAACCTCTTTCAAAGAACGCTTACGAAAAGGACCACCGGAAGCCGTCAATATGATTCGCCACACAGATTCAATCTGTTCGCCCATCAGACATTGGAAAATAGCGCTGTGTTCAGAATCGACTGGTATAATGCGCGTATTGCGGTTTTTTGCAAGTTCTATCAGCAGTCCGCCCGCTAAAACCAGTGACTCTTTATTAGCCAGCGCCAGGTCGATTCCCCGCAACAGGCAATAGTAACTGGGCAGCAGTCCGCTTACTCCCACTATACCGTTCAAAGCCAAATCATAACCGGCTTCTTCAGCCGCCTGTGCTGCAGCGTTCTCACCGACTATAATTCTGCAATCGACTAATCCGCATAACGCGTCCTTCAAAGCGCGGTAGTATTCACTGTCCGCCAAAGCCACCCAGCCCGGCTTCCAGCGCTGCGCTTGCGCTGCCAGAAGTTCCCAGTTTCGATGCGCGGTTAAAACCGCGATATCGAAATTGTTCAGCCGCGCGACGACATCCAATGTCTGCCGGCCGATTGAGCCGGTCGAACCAAATAATGCCAACCGCTTCATATTACGCTACCCGGCTAAGATTCATATCGTTGCATTTAAAAAAACATCGAACCGCGGTCGCTGCAAGTGAATTTCAGCCATTTCTGAGGCTGAAAATTCACTTTCAAACGGTTCCCAGCCAAATAATCGCAGAAACGACTTTTCCATCTCATCCGACAACTCGTCAAAAGAAATATAACGGCCGGCAGCTTCGTCCAAGGCAACTGCACATCGAATCAACTGGGCGCGGAGGTTAGCGCGCCGGTTGGCTTCAATGTTCGTAACTTTAGTAATATCTGCAATATCGCCGCGTAATGTTAGCGAGCCGTGCTGAAGAATAGCGCCTGGATACAACCTTTGCGCTCCGGCGGCAATCTTACGCCCTCCAACCATAACCTCGCCGCGCGTCCGGGTCTTCAAACATAGTTTCTCCTTCAGCCCAGACCCGATTTCATTAGATTTACTTGTTTCTTTATCTACGACTACGCCAAATTCGCTAAGAGTATGAACTACCACGGTTGCGATTTTGTTATAGAAATATCTAAGAGTTCTCAAGCCTTCGTCTTTTGATTTTATTACTACTGCATAACTCAAGTCTCTATTGTGTAATAACGCTCTACCGCCTGTCGGCCGACGCACGATATGCCAGCCTAACCGCTGGCAGTCTTCGACCGCGATGACTTTTGGCGTTTGATGAAAACCGAGCGACACTGCCGGCGGACGCCACTGATAAAAACGCAGGGCTGCATCATAAGGTTGCGCGGGCAACTGCTCGACGAGCAGATTATCAGCCGCCATCTGAAACCAGCCCGGCTGCGGTGTAGGATTACGAATCAGCCGAACCTTCGCCAATGCCCAAACCGATTAGACCGCGATTGGATTTTTCGAGAAAATCGAGAATGATTTGAATTTCAGCGGTAATATCCAATTCGGATTTTATTTTCTCGACTGCCGCCGCCCGACTCAACCTGGCGCGATAGATGAAATGATAAGCCTGTTTTATCGAGTTGACCTGCAAATCCGTAAATCCGCGTCGTCTGAGGCCGATGCGGTTAGGTCCATAATAAGCCGGTGGTTCGCCGGCGGTTAAAATAAACGGCGGAACATCCTGCGTTACGCGCAGCATCCCGCCGAGAAAGGCGTGTTGACCTATCTTGCAGAATTGATGCACCGCCGTCATTCCGCCGATGCTGACACAGCCGCCGATTTCGACATGGCCGGCCAGTTGCACGCAGTTGGCTAAAATCACATTATCGCCGAGCGAGCAGTCGTGGGCGATATGGCAATAAGCCATTAGAAAACAATCGCTGCCGACGCGGGTGAGTTTATGGCCGTGTTCGGTGCCGCGATTGAGGGTGCAATATTCGCGAATCACCGTGCGGTCGCCGACTGTAACTTCGCTGACCTCGCCGCGGAATTTTAAATCCTGAGGCGGTGTCCCAATGACCGCGCCGTGGGCGACTTTGCATTCGCTTCCTAATCGCGCGCCGGAAGCCAACAGGACATTCGAGGCAATATTGCAACCACGACTAACGACGACATCGGCTTCGACGATAGTAAAGGCTCCGAGGCGCGCATTATCAGCGATTTCGGCCTGCGGGCTGATGATGGCGGTCGGATGAATGACGGCTGTTTTGGAAATCGCCACCGGCTAACCTTTCGCCGCCGGTTCGGCTTTTCGTCCTCCCGGCGCGACCAATGGCAGCCCCTGCTTACAGAACGGGCACTCTTCAGGCTTGTATTCAGTGAGGTCGGTAATCTGTAGCAACGGAATAAACGGAAAATCGAATGTCACCCGGCCCTTGCTGCGGTCAACTAAAATCAACGCGGCTGTAACCTTGCCGCCGGTCTGGTCAATGCAACGCGCAACATCGGTGATCGAACCGCCTAAATTGACGACATCCTCGGTTATCCAAACTTCCTGCCCGGGTTCGATGCGGAAACCGCGCCGTAGTTCGTTTTTGCCGTCGATCTTCTCGGTGAAATAGGCTTTAGCGCCTATTTGCCGCGCCACTTCGAATGCCATCAACGCACCGCCGGTCAATGGACCTACGACTGCTTTAGGCTGTTTAGTTGGCGCGCGCGATATCAATTCAGCGCAAATTTTGGATGTCAACGCCGGATCTTCCAGCGCCCGAAATTTCTCAATATAGACTGCGCCGTGCAGTTTGCTGGCGTATAAAAAATGCCCTTGCAGAAATGCGCCGGCTTCGCGCAGCAACTTCTCGACTTCCGAACTGGTCATAAGACTTTTACGCCTTTCTCAACGCGATAGCGCTGCTGATAGCGAATATTGTGAACGATGATTGCCTCCTGTATATTTCGCGGAATATTTATGAACCTGCATATTAATTCCAAGTAATCCTCCCGGCGTGGATCTGGATTAATTTTAAGAACCACCGCTTCGATACGAAATACGCTGAATTGCCGCTCGAGAGTAAAGGATATCTGAAGCCGGCTACCGGTTTTAATCTCCGACGCCCCTTCGGCAGCCGTGGTGAATTTAATCCCGCCAGCCGAAAGGTCCAAGGCTATGCCGCTGCGGCTCGGACTATATTCCATACTTTTAGCGTTGATAATTCGATTATAACGCACCGGTATCTCGATATCCAAACGGAAATGTTCCCGGCGTTGGATCCGCTCTAATTGCGTCGGATGTTTGACGACTAAAATCGGCAGGGGGCCGTGCTGCTCTTCGCGGATAATGCTGGTCTTAAACCGATAAGTTGCGTCGACGCGTTGATATTGCAATTCGATTTCACTGCCGATTTTTACCGGCATCAAACGTTTATCGATGACAGGCCGGTCGATATATATACCATCGGGCTGAATATCTTGAACGCGGACATCGAACACGCTGACGGAGATACCAACTGGAAGGCGCATCTCGACTTTATCGCGGATTTGAATGTAATTGGGATTCAATGCCATCTCATACAGACTGTTAGGCGGCTAATTCGCCGGCTAATTTTTCAGCCGCCTGCCGCGCTGCGAGTTTATAATCTTCGCCGCGTGAAGCATAGATTATGCTGCGCGCTGCATTGACCAGCGCCGACGCGCGGTAGCCTTGCAAGGCGCTTTTAAGCGCCTGGACTTCTCCGCCTTGTTCACCGACGCCCGGAATTAACAGCGGTAAATCCACCGCTGCATCCAATACCCGCAGCATATCTTCAGGTTTGGTCGCGCCGACGACCAAACCGACATTTCGGTTTTTATTCAACTGTCTGGCTAAATCGACGATATGGAGGAAAACCGGCTTGTTATTGGCTTGAAGATTTTGAATATCCGCGCCGCCGGGATTGGAGGTTACCGCCAGAATAAAAACACCTCTATCAGCATCGGCGACGAAGGGTTCGAGCGCGTCGCGGCCCAGATAAGGATTGACCGTCGCTGCATCGGCGCCTAATCCGTCGAATAAGGCGGCAGCATAAGCCTTGGCTGTATTGCCGATATCGCCGCGTTTGCCGTCGGCGATGATAATTTTTCCGGCCGGCACGGCTTTTATAGTCTCCGCCAACTGCCGCCAGCCTTCGGCGCCGAAAACTTCATAAAAAGCCATATTAGGCTTATAAGCCGCCGCAAAATCGGCTGTGGCTTCGATAATATCCAGATTGAATTCCAGCAGCGGCGACTTTGCTGACTTAAAACGCGTCGGCATTTTCTCGACCACCGGGTCGAGTCCGACGCACAAACCTATGCCCGCTGGAACCGTATGCTCTAATTTTGTTCGGTATTCCATTTGTCAAAAAAGTTTATATCATAATTATCTTAATGAAATTCCAATTGAAAAGCAACTGGCGCTCGCACTTTACTTGCACTTGAGCGTGTTTTTGTTTATACTTACCTACTATGTTATTGATTAATACTAATTCGCATTCAAACGAATATGAATGTTCTGTATTAACAGCAGATTTAACGGATGAAGCAGATGATTAAAGCATTATTTCTGCTAAATCTGCTGTATCTGCTGTTAATTATAGACGGGCAACTAACCGAGATTAGTAGTATATAATCGAATGCAATTTTGTATAAACGATTCTTTGAATGTTGTTAAGATTATGACAATATGGACAGACTGGACGAAGAATTCATCGACATTGCTTTGCGGGCTAAGCCGCCCGCGCTGCCCTTTAATAACTATCGGCATATCATTTTAATTCCTGCAATGGGAGACGACATATACAAAGGCTACCGTGGCGCGGCGCTGTCAACCTTAAAAAACTTCGCCGTCCGTGTCTGGAGCGATGTTGCGGTTAAAACTAATAACGGCGAATTCATCGGTATAATCCTGCCGCGCAGCGAAACCGCCGACGACCGGCATTTAGTGCTTAAGATGCCAAATGGCTACAATATTGGACTGGATGTTGACACGATTGAGAACATAATCGAGCGCGGCTTTCGCGAAGCGCATTACAAAATTCCAGAAAAGGAATTTCCCTTCGATCCGGGCAAACCGAATGTTACGTTGCTCGGCACCGGCGGCACAATCGCCAGCCGTCTGGATTACCGCACCGGGGCGGTCATTCCAGCCTTCTCGCCCGGCGAATTGTATGGCGCTGTTCCGGAACTTGCCGACATCTGCAATCTGAAGACTCATAAACTCTACGGCGTCTTCAGCGAGAATATCACTCCCGAGCATTGGCTCGGCGCTGCCAACGCCATTAAGACTGAGATTGAAGCCGGCGCCGATGGCATCGTCATCGGTCACGGCACCGACACGATGCATTACACCGCCGCAGCGCTCTCGTTTATGGTGCGCACGACGCCGACGCCCATCATAATGGTCGGCTCACAGCGCTCTTCCGACCGGCCGTCCTCCGACGCCGCGCTGAACCTCATCAATGCAACCTATTCAGCCGCCCATTGCGATATCGCTGAGGTTATGGTCTGTATGTTCGGACCGACATCCGACGAATATGCCTTGTTGCATCGCGGCACACGCGTCCGTAAGATGCATTCGAGTTACCGCTCGACTTTTCGCACTATCGGCGAAACACCGCTGGCGCGTGTCGCTAGTGGCAAAATCGACTATATCAACAACGATTATCGCCGGCGCGATATGTCCCGCTCGGTCGAACTGGACACCGTTTTCGATGAAAGAGTTTCGATTGTCTATTACTACCCCAATATGAAACCGGACATCATCGACTCACTAACCGACAACGGCTATAAAGGCATCATCATCGCCGGCACCGGACTCGGACATGTCAATAAGCCGCTCTACCCGGCGCTCAAACGCGCCTGCTCCAGCGGCATCCATATCTTTATGACCGTCGAAACCCTGTGGGGCTATGTCCAGATGTTCGTGTATGACACCGGACGCGATATTATGGAGTTAGGCGTCGTTCCCGGCGCCAATCTAACGCCTGAGACCGCCTATGTCAAACTCGGCTGGGTTTTGGGTCATACCCACGAACGCGCAAAAGTCAATGAAATGATGCTGACATCTTACGCCGGTGAAATTACTGAGCGCGAACCCATCGACGGCTATCTGATTATGCAAGGCGGACTCCCCGAAATGGAAATTTTCTTAAAAAACGTTCATGTGTAAATATAATCTCTACAAAAAAAACGAGTCCAACTTTAATGGCGGCTACCGAACTCGAATCTGTTCCCTATTCGAATAAGCGGATGCATTATCCCGAAATCGGCTCGCCTGAGATTCGGCGGCAGTTCGGGCAGGAACTCAAGACGGCGCGCGAGTTCCAGCAGATGACGCTCGAGCAGGTCTATGTCATCACTAAAATAAATGTGCGTTTTTTAGAGAATCTCGAAGAGGGTCGCTGGAACTTTCTCCCGCCGACCTATGTCAAGGCGTTCATTCGAGCCTATGCCGCCGCCGTTGGTTTGGCTATCGACAAACTCTCCAACCGTCTGGATGAACTGTTTCGCAATGTCGTCGTCGCTGCCGCGCCGGTAAAACCACAATTCTTACTCGATGACGAACCGGCCGACAGAGCGGAAATCAAGCGCGCCAAAACGCCGCCCGGAACGCCTTGGTTCGAACGCAACCGCGCCTCTATTTTCTACACCATCCTCGGTATTGCCGTTGCAGTATTGGCAGTATTTTACATAACGCAGGAACCTAAACTTCCGTTCATCGGCGAAGCGGTTGAAGAGCCGGCGCCGACTCAGACTGAGAAACCTGTCGATTCTACTGGCGATAAATCTAAATCGCTCGCTGCGCCGGTCGATTATGTAAAAGCCGCCGCCGCGGACTCGCTGCTCACAATCAATCTGCAGATGACCGCCCGCGATACCTGCTATGTTAAAATCGAACACAACGACAACATCATTTACGAAAAAAACATCCTGCCGGGAAATAGCGAACAACTGGAACTCCCGGGGGTAGTGCGCATAACCTTAGGCAACGCCTCGGCTTTGGACATTCGGTTCAATCAAAATCAACTGCCATCTTTCCCGACTAATCCCAAAGTCCGCATATTCAAACTGACGCCAAACGGAATTGTCGAATAAGATTAAAGTCAAGATTTACTAATTCGAAGCGTGCGTCTTTATTGTTTATTATCAACTGGGCAGAATATAGTTTGCCGTGTGATTGTCTTTCCCCCCCGCGGAGCGGGGGAGTAAGGGGGGGGTTATCAAATAGTCATTACACCCCCCTTTCATCCCCCCGCAAGCGGGGGGAGAAGAGATAATTGGTCAGCAAGAAAATGATTGTTAGGTCTCACCCCCCGCAAGCGGGGGGGAGAAGAGACACTATATTCTACCACCATTAATATCCATTTAGTTCATAGCCAAAGTAAAATCATAAATTATGCCCCCCGAACAACCTGTTGAGCCTTCTCTGGAACTCGACCATGTAATGCTGGCGCGCCGCGAGAAACTACAACGAATATACAACCTCGGTTTTGAGCCTTATCCAAATTCATATAACCGCAACGTCGCAATTAGATTGCTGCTGGAAGATTTTGATGCGTTGAGCGCTGCCAAATCGAACTATTCCATCGCCGGTCGCATAATTTCGTTGCGCTTGATGGGTAAAGCCGCCTTCGCTCACTTGCAAGATGAAAGCGGCCGGCTGCAACTCTATTTCCGCAAAGATATTCTCGGCGACTTGAACTGGGAATTGTTCACTTTGTTGGACATCGGCGACATCATCGGCGCTGAAGGCTATCTGTTTTTGACTAAAACCGGCGAACGCTCGCTGCACATCGAACGATTTACCCTCCTGGCAAAATCGTTGCGCCCGCTGCCGGCTGTCAAGGAGAAAGGCGAACAGGTATGGTTTCGCTGGGACGATAAAGAAGAACGCTATCGCCATCGTCCTATAGACCTTATTCTCAACCGTGACACGCGCGAAGTTCTACTGAAGCGCAGCCGGCTGGTGAAGGAACTGCGCAATTTCTTCGACGCGAAGGGTTTCGTCGAAGTCGAAACGCCGGCGTTGCAGCCGATTTACGGCGGCGCCGCCGCACGACCCTTTGTCACCCATCACAACACCCTCGACCGCGACCTCTATCTGCGCATCGCCGATGAACTCTATCTGAAGCGTGCGGTCATCGGCGGGATGCCGCGCGTCTTTGAAATCGCTAAAGACTTTCGCAACGAAGGTATCGACCGGATGCACTCGCCGGAGTTCACAATGTGCGAAGCCTACGCGGCTTACGAAGACTACTCTTTCGCCGCCGACCTCATCGAAGAATTACTATTCGCCACAGCAACTGCCGTCAACGGCCGCCCTGCGGTCGTGTGGGAAGATCGCGCCATCGATTTCACACCGCCTTTTAAGCGAATAAGTATGCCTGAAATCATTCTGGATAAGACCGGAATAAACATCGTCCAGCGCCGTCGTGAGGAGTTAGCCCTTGAAGCGCGCCGGGCCGGCGTCGAAGTCGAAGCCAACTGGTCGGTCGGGCAAATCATCGACGCCTTGTTTTCACAGTTAATTCAACCCGCTCTTATTCAACCGACATTTATCCTCGATTATCCGATTGAATTATCCCCGCTGGCAAAACGGCATCGCTCAATCGATGGATTGGTCGAGAGATTTGAATTGTTTGCCGGCGGATTGGAGATTGTGAACGCCTTCAGCGAATTGAACGACCCGATAGACCAGCGTCGTCGGTTCGAAGAACAAGCCCGCCGCCGGGCGGAAGGCGACGAAGAGACGCCGCCGCTCGATGAAGATTTCCTCGCGGCGCTGGAACTCGGTATGCCGCCGACCGCCGGACTCGGCTTAGGTGTGGACCGCCTGGCGATGCTGTTCACCGGCGCTTCAGCCATTCGCGATGTGATTTTGTTCCCAATTTTAAGAACACGCGCTTAATTGAACTATTCACTCTTCATTGCAGGACGTTATTTACGTTCCAAGCGCCGAACTGGCTTCATATCGCTGATAACCTATATTTCAGCCGTCGGTGTGATGATCGGCGTAGCGGCGCTGGTTATAACTCTTTCAGTGATGAATGGCTTTGAGACCGAAGTGCGCGACCGCATCATCGGCGCCGATGCGCATATCCGCCTCACGATGTTCCACGAAATACCGATGCGCAACTGGCCCGCGGCGGTGGATTCGCTTAAAGTTATTCCACATATCAGCGGTATATCGCCTTTCATTCAAAGCAAGGGGATGCTGCGCCGCGGGCAGCAAATCGAAGGCGCAATCGTTAAAGGCGTGGATTTAAGAACCGTCGCGGCGGTCTCCGACTTGCCAAAGACCATCGTCGCCGGCAATTTAGACTTCGAAAATCCCGCTGCATCCCCATTTCTTAACGCTGAAGCCATACTATCATCATCATCATCATCATCATCATCACCATCATCACCATTATTACTGTCCGGTTTAGTTTTGGGTCGGCAGCTTGCATTTAGATTAGGCGCTGCGCTCGGCGACACCGTCGTTCTTTTTAGTCCCGCCGGAATGACCAGCCTGTTTTCAGCGCCGCTGCTGAAACGCTTTATTGTCGCCGGCATATTCGAGACCGGCATCTATGAATATGACGACGCCTTTGTCTATATCTCGCTGTCGGACGCCCAGCATCTTTTCGAACTTGAAAATCAAGTGACCGGTCTCGAAATTAAACTCGACCGCGCCGACCGCGCTGAAATAGCCGCCCGCCAAATCGAAGACAAATTGCCATATCCCTTTTATCCGCGCACCTGGAACGATATGCACCGCACGCTGTTTCGCTGGTTGAAAATCGAGAAGTGGCTCTATACCATCCTATTGTCGCTCATCATTTTAGTTGCGGCGTTCAACATCATCTCCAGCCAGATTATGATAGTTCTTGAGAAGCGCCGCGAAATCGGCATTCTAAAAGCCATCGGGGCGACCCGGCAGGGGATTGTGAAGATTTTTATGTATGAAGGTTTGATTGTAGGAATTTTCGGCACGACCGCTGGGCTAATCTTGGGCTGGGCGCTGTGCAAGGCGCAGCAGACTTATAAATTCTTCGCCTTGCCCGGCGATGTCTATTTTTTAGATTCACTGCCGGTGAGGATGCAGGTTCTGGATTTTATAGTGATTGGACTTGTTGCGATGGGATTGACGCTGCTGGCAACGGTTTATCCGGCGCACCGCGCCGGGAAATTAGATCCGGTCGAAGCCATCCGCTATGAATGAAGCCTCGGATGGTCTGTTGACAGCGCGGCATCTAACTGTGCGCTATGGCGGCGTCGTCGCGGTCGATGACATCAGTTTCACGGTCGGGCAGGGCGAAGTCGTGGCGCTGATAGGCGCCAACGGCGCCGGCAAGTCATCGACATTGATGGCGCTATGCGGATTAGCCGACGTCGGCGGCGAAATTATTCTTAATGGCGAACATAT
>VGIO01000065.1 GCA_016867855.1 Calditrichota bacterium | reverse complement strand
CGGAGCCGCCGCCGCTGATATGCATCGAGGAGCCGGAGTTGGGCTTGCATCCGGATGTTCTGCCGGGGCTGGCTGATCTCTTGGTTGAGGCTTCATCGCGCACACAATTAATTGTAACGACTCATTCGGATATTTTAATAGATGCTTTAAGCAGTCATCCTGAATATATCGTGACCTGCGAAAAACACGATGGTAAGACAGAATTGCATCGACCTGCAAGTGAACGAGATTTATCCAAATGGCTCAAACAGTACAGTCTGGGAAATCTCTGGCTTAAGGGAGAAATTGGCGGTAAGCGCTAATGTACATAACACTATATGTGGAAGGTTCCTATGTATCCGGTAATAAAGCCAGCCAAATATCATGCAAACAGGCTTTCGAAGCCTTGTTTCGTAAAATCGGATTGAAATCCCCAAAGTTTATCTGTGTGGCTGGGGGAGGGAGAGACGAGGTTTGGAATGATTTTATATTGGCATTAGAAGAGAATCGGCAGGGGATATTCATTGCGATGTTGATTGATACGGATGCGCCGTTGAATAAGTACCCCAATATCTGGCAGTTTACCGGACATCAACAGCCCACTAATAGCAACGATGACCAGTTACTATTAATGGTCACTTCAATGGAATCGTGGATCGCCGCGGATAGAGAATCGTTACGAGAATTTTATAAAACCTGCCTCAAAGAAGATCGCCTGCCCATCCTGAGTAACATTGAAAACATCGATTGTCTGCCATATTTGGAAGATGCAACCACCGGCTGTAGTAAGGACAAATATGAGAAGGGCGCAAATTCTTTCAAAGTCCTTAGCAATCTTAATCCCTTTAATATCAAGAAGCACTCCGATTCATTTCGACGAGCCTGTGAAATTTTGACAGTGCAAATCGCCAAATGAAACACTTCTTCCTCAGAACCTACGGCTGCCAGATGAATGTCCACGACAGCGAGCGGATGCACGGGCTGCTGGCGGCCGAGGGCTACGCGACGGTCGAAAAGCCGGACGAGGCGGATGTCATCATCCTGAATACCTGCGCAGTGCGCGAGAAGCCGGAGCGCAAACTACTGGCTGAATTGGGAAATCTGAAGCGGCTTAAAGCCAAAAACCCCAGCCTCGTCATCGGCGTCGCCGGCTGCATCGCGCCGCGGGACGGCGATTTGATTCGCGCCAAGGCGCCGTTCGTCGATTTTCTGCTCGGGCCTCGCTCCATTCATAGGTTGCCGGAAATTTTAAAGAAGATTAGGGCGGGGATGAGTAAAATGGACTCAGTGGATTTAACGGACAATCCAACCTTGCCGACGCCGGTGCGGCGCGCCGGGACGATTTCGGCTTGGGTGGATGTGCTGTTCGGCTGTTCGTTTCAATGCACCTTCTGCGCCGTGCCGTCGGCGCGCGGCGCTGAAATATCCCGTCCGCCGCAACAGATCCTCGCCGAAATCGACGACCTTGTCGCGCTTGGCTACAAAGAAATAACACTTCTCGGACAGACGGTCAATGCGTATGGTAGAGACTGGCGATATAGAACACAGAATGATGATGATGATGATGATGATGATAGAAATATCTTGAGCAAATCGGATGCTGTCAATAAAATTCCAAATTCCAAATTCCAAATTCTAAATTCAGTGCGTCTCGACTTTGCCTGGTTACTGCACCAAATCGACCGCCGGGCGCCGGGATTGCGCGTCCGTTTTACCAGCCCGCACCCGCAGTTGTTCAACCAGCGCTTGATAAATGCCATCGCCGGCCTGCCGACCGTCTGCGAACATATCCATCTGCCGCTGCAATCGGCAGATAATACCATCCTCCGGCGGATGAAACGCGCCTATAGTTACCAAGGCTTCTGCAAAGTCGTAGATAAACTTCGCAGCGCTGTTCCCGATATAGCCATTACCACCGACATCATCGTCGGCTTTCCCGGCGAGACCGAAGCCCAATTCAAGCGCACCCTGCAGGCGATGGAGGATTTGCAGTTCGACCAAGCCTTTATGTTCGCCTACTCGCCGCGCCGGCACACCGTCGCTGCTGGTTTTAATGATGTTATTCCCCCTGAAATTGCCCGGGACCGCCTGCAAATCCTCATAAATACGGCAAATACAATTTTCCAAAAGAAGAACCAGCGCGCTGTCGGCAGGATATTAGAAGTCTTAGTCGAAGGTCCCAGCGAAAAGAATCCGCGCAAACTATGCGGCCGAACGCGCCAGAATAAAATGATGGTCTTCGATGGGCCCAAATCGTCGATTGGCAAATTGGCTAAGGTTGAAGCGGTGAAGGGTTATTTATGGGGATTTCAGGGGAAAGTGGTCGATAAAGTGGACGATGTGTTAATGGGGGCAGAAAAGAGTTGCTCTTGAAGATACAATTTGGGGCGATGACAAGCATCGCCCGTTCGGGCGAACCTTGTGTTCGCCCCAAATAGTCACATAGTCTGCTCCCATTAAAAGACAATCTGGACTTTTAAAGTAAGCGTTCTCCCTCTAACCGATGCTTTCATCATCATCATCATCATCATCATCATCATCATCCATCCTGGTGGCGGCGCTGGATTGGGGGCTTGGCCACGCGGCGCGCTGTATTCCGATTATCCGCCAGTTAAAATCTGCTGGCTACAACCTCATTCTGGCCGCTGACGGCTTGCCGCGCGAGTTGCTGAGCCGTTCCTTCCCCGACCTTGAAATAATAGAACTGCCCGGCTACAACATCCGATACCCGTCCAAAGGTTCGATGGCTTCAGCGATGGCGCGACAAATACCCAAGATGTTCCGAGCAATGCACTTCGAACATCGATGGCTTGAGTCGCTGCTCGACCGCCGGTCTTTCGATATGGTAATCTCCGACAACCGTCCCGGATTATATTCCCCGCGCCTCAAATCGATATATATAACCCATCAAATCAACATCCTCACGCCTTCCAGCTTAGGCTGGACTCAACTGCTTCTGCGTGATGCGCATATTTATTTAATGCGCAAATTCGACGAAATCTGGATACCGGATTTTGCTGGCGATGTCAATCTGTCCGGCGCTTTAGCGCACAGGTCTAAACTTCCCGCCAAATTCCGCTACATCGGACCGCTGTCCAGGTTTAAAGGCTGCAGAATTGATGATGATGATGATGATGATGATGATGATGATGATGATGAAATCGATGTATTGGCGTTAGTTTCAGGGCTCGAGCCGCAACGGATGGCGCTTGAACGGCTCATAATCGGGCAATTGGAGGCAAGTTCCTTGCGGGCGGTCGTGGCTTTGGGGCTGCCAGGGCGGGAGGATAAATACCGCGTTATCGACAACCGCATAACGATAGTTCCGCATTTGGAAGATAAGGCATTATTTAACTACGCGCAGAGATGCAAAGTCATCATAACGCGATCGGGCTACAGCGCCTTAATGGATTTACTATACTTACAAAGACCGGCGATTCTCATTCCTACACCCGGTCAAACCGAACAGGAATATTTAGCGCGGCGGATGATGACGCAAGGATGGTTTTACAGCGAAAGTCAGCAGGACTTCAAAATCGTCAGCGCAATTGAGAAGGCAGTGCAATATCCCAAATTGAAGATAAAGGACGAAACTTACGAATCTATCGCGCAGCGGCTCAAGGAATTTGGCTTATGATGAGTCTATCTGCCGCTACCCTGCCCTTCGGTAAGTATCAGACTGGGCGGTCGTTGTTGCACCGGCTCGACCCGCGGACAAAATTGTTCAACTTGATGTGGCTGCTTATTGCCTTAGTATGGATTACTAAGTGGCGGCAACTAGTGTTGCTCGGACTGCCGATTTTAGCTGGAGTAGGTTGTTCTGGTTCGTCGCGTAAGACCATTTGGCGCGATGTTTTGAGTCTTAAGTTATTCTATGTTATTACAATACTTGGACATATTATATTTCCGCGCTCGACGCTGGATAATGCTGATTGGCAATTTACGCTGAATACAGCGGATTTAATACAGGGCGTATTTTTTGCGGTTAAAATCGCCTTAATAGGTTTGCTGGCGGGAGCGCTCAACCGCACAACGCATCCATCGCAATGGGGCGAAGCGTTAGAGACGCTGATTCCCTCCCACACCCATTTCGCCCGCCGGTTGGGGAGGCCGGCATTGGTGTTCGGGCTGGCTCTGCGGGCGCTGCCGACGCTGCTGATGGAGGCTGAACGGATCCGAATGGCTCAAATCGGACGCGGGCTGTGTATCGAGGG
Source organism: Calditrichota bacterium (assembly GCA_016867855.1). Classification (GTDB taxonomy): domain Bacteria; phylum Electryoneota; class AABM5-125-24; order Hatepunaeales; family Hatepunaeaceae; genus VGIO01. Next base: position 10,597 of record VGIO01000065.1, on the reverse strand, counting down.
CGGTTTATTCCGCCGCGCCCGCAATCTGCAACCGCTTTTAACGCCTCTACTTTCGTCTGCGTTTCACTACGGCGGACAGACAACCGCTGCGATGCTATCGCGCGGCTATAATCCGGACCAGCCGCGCACAAGTCTGTATCCGCTGAAAATGGCGCGAATGGATTGGGTTGTCAGCGCGTTAACCTTTCTATTGTCTTTATGGTGCATATTACCTTCTTAAAGTCAGTAAATGGAAACACTAAATAAATCCATTCGTCTGCTCTTCTTAATCGAATACGACGGCACGGATTTTAGCGGCTGGCAGTGGCAGGCGCGCGGACGGACAGTGCAGCGGACGCTGGAGGGCGTTATGCAGCGAGTATTCGGGCAGCCTATCAGGTTGGTCGCGGCTGGACGCACCGACGCTGGAGTGCATTCCCTAGGTCAGGTCGCGCATTGCAATGTAGTCGATTGCCGTGTGCCGGTCGAGCGAATACCGCAAGCAGTGAACAACCTTCTACCGCCGGATGTCCGTATACTGCAGACCTCGATTGCGCCGCCCAATTTTCACGCTCGCTTCAGCGCCGTCCGCCGCACTTATGAATACTGCATCACAAAAAGATTCCATCCGCTGACCCGCCGGCGGGCTTGGACGCCGAACTTCTTATGGGATGACGAAATCATCGGACGTGAAATTCAATTGTTAATTGGACGGCATTCATTTCGTTCGTTTGCGCTATTCAATCCTAAAGAAAAGGACTATGTGTGTGATATCTTCGAAGCGGACTGGAAATATGATGCTAAAGGCTGCACATTTACGATAACCGCCGACCGCTTTCTGCACAAGATGGTCAGAGGCATCGTGCATTCGCTCATCGACTTGGGGCGGGGCTATTACAGCCTGGAACAATTCAGCGCTTTGCTCCACTCATCAACCGGCAATGCGGCGGTGCGCTTCGCACCGCCGCAGGGTTTGACGCTGGTGAGGGTGGAATATCCGGATTGCTATTAAGAAGGATGATTGGATGAAGGGTTTTGCGACCGTTTAGAGGTCAGCGCTTTAGCGTGTTCTAAAAGCAGTCTTCTGCACACTGAAGCAGTGAACTCAGAACGAGTTAATGATGGAAAGGTAGAATTTTACAGCCTCAAAAGTTGCCCACATCAGGTCGGCAATGGAAAGCGACTCTCACGAACAGGTTTATGAATTTTATGCTCCGCTGCCTAATTGAGAAGTTCTTTGGATAGATTAGGTTCGTATTCCGGGACGAGTTTCTTGATTTCAGCCCTCAACTCGAAATGATTGAGTTTATGTATATTATCGACGATATTCCGAACTTTGCCAAGCATATCGTCGGGGAAGGTTGTATCCGGCTTTAATATAAGGAGATTCGGAACGTCGGTGGCTCGCTCACGGCCTTCGAAGTAGAGACTTTCGTAGAGTTTTTCCCCGGGCCGTAGTCCGGTATAGACGATTTTGACATCTTCGCCGACCTTCAAACCTGAAAGTTCGATCATCAGTCGGGCAAGTTCTGCGATTTTAATCGGTTCGCCCATATCCAGCACATAGATATTGCCGCTTTCGCCGATGGCGGCGGCGTGCAGGACTAACTCGACGGCTTCAGAGATGAGCATAAAATAGCGTGTAATCTGAGTATGGGTGACGGTTACCGGACCGCCGGATTCAATTTGTTTTTGGAATTTGGGGATGACGCTGCCGGAACTGCCCAACACATTGCCGAAGCGAACAGAGATGAATTTTGTGGAGTTTTTATTATGGTTATAGAGCGATATCAATTCGCAGATTCTTTTCGTTGCGCCCATCACACTCGTGGGCCGGACCGCTTTGTCGGTGGAAATTAGAATGAAGCGCTCAACGCCATATTTCATACTTAATTCCTCCAAAACCATTGCGCTTAACAGGTTGTTCTTGACCGCCGACCAAGGGCTGATTTCCATCAATGGAACATGCTTGTAAGCCGCGGCGTTGAAGACTATAGCCGGCTTAAAGCGCTGGAAGATATTCTGCATCAAATTCCGGTCGCAGCCGTCGGCGACGATAAATGTCATCTTTAAACTTGGAAATTCATTCAAGAACTCCATTTCAATTTGATAGATATTGAATTCGTTGCGGTCTAAGACGATTAGATGTTCGGGCTTAAAGACAGCGATTTGGCGGCAGAGTTCTTTGCCGATGCTGCCGCCTCCGCCGGCGACCATCACCGATTTACCGCCGATTAATCTCTCCACTACCGATTTATCCAACTGCACCGGCGGCCTTTTTAACAAGTCGCTGATTTCAATCGGGCGAATCGGACTGATCTGGATACGGTCGTCCACTAAATCAGTCAGACCGGGCATAATTTTTATAGTTATTAGTTTATGCGTCCGGCTGCGTATAAAATCAAGTTTTTCACGGATTTCAGGCCCGCTAAGCGAAGGAATACTGAAAATGATGTCTTGAATGCCGTATTCATCGATTAATTCACCGATAATCTCACCGTTGCCTAAAATGCGCTTGTTATGAATCCGTTTTCCGGTTTTAGTCGTATCGTCGTCGATAAAACCAATCACATTCAATCCGAGTTGCCGCGTGTTTTCGATATTCCTGAGCAGCAACTCGCCGGCTTGTCCCGCGCCGTAAATCAACACCCGCCGCACTTCCTCCGTTCTTGCCATCGGCTTATTTTTTAACGCATAGACCTTACGGACTAAGAAGCGCGACATACCCATAAAGGCAATTCCCGAAATCCAGACCAACGCTAAAATTGACCTGGGCATCGTCAATTTTTGAAAAAAGAATGTGACCGCGGCTATAATTACAATCCCGACCGTCGAAGACAGCAAGATGTTTTCGATAATGTGGATATTCGAATATCGCCACATCGTCGAATACTGCAGGAACAGCGCATTTGCCGCTAGTTGAATGGCTATAAAAAAGGGCAGGTAAGTGATTATCTGGGGAAAATAATGTGGAAATTCAGCGCTGGGGAAACGTATCAAATAACTGGCAATCCACGCTGCTAAAATTGCCGCCGCATCGATAATTACCTTAACCGCCAGGCGGGTGGATGGATGTCTAATAAACCGGTCGATGGATTAATCCTGATTTAGATTATGTTTTGTTATTTAAGAGGTTGATTGCAAAATGTATGTAAATTAATAATGAAATTAATCTACAGCCTTGAGTTGCTCGCCGTCACAAATTTGGATGCGCGCCTAATCCTTCCAGCAGCGGCAGCCGCTGTGGGAGAGTGCGAAGTGAAAAATCTTCGTATAAAAGTCCGCGATATTACATAATAATATACGCATATTTACAGTCATTGTCAATTAACCTTAATAAGTAGAATGATTTCGCTGGGCTTTATTGACGACGATTTGGAAATATTCACTGCGATTAACTTTGAGAGACTTTAATTTCAGTTTATATTAATCCCTAATAATTCATATCTATTTCTAAACACATTTGAAAAGAATGCGCGCGAACAACCGCCTGTTCAATGAACCGCTCATCTTTCTGGCTTACAGTGCGCTGGCGGTTTTATTTACTTATCCGCTGATAACCGACCTAAGCGGCTCACTGGCAGGCAGCGGCAGCGATGCGTTTGCCATCTATTGGGTAGTCTGGTGGGCGGGGTATGCGCTGCAGAATGGCTTGAATCCGTTCTTTTCATTGTTCATATATCATCCTTTAGGTTCGAGGCTGTCCATTGAGCCGCTGCCGTTCGATGCGGCGCATTTCGCTCTGTCTCAAGTCTTACCAGCTTTAACCGCCTTCAACATTCTCTATTTGCTGCAATTTTCCTTCGCAGGTTGGGGCTGCTACCGGCTGGCGCTCTATTTATGGCGCAGCCGTCCGGCAGCGCTGTTCGCCGGCTTGGTCTATGGTTTCAGCCCGTATATGATGATGCGCGGACTGGGGCATTTGAGTCTGATGGCAAATGGCTTTCTCCCGTTGGCGCTGCTGTTGATATTTCAGGTCTTGGAACGGGAGAAGTTCTCGCTTAGCCGTCTCATTTGCGCCGGGGTTTTGACAGGGTTGACCTGTTTGACCAGCACTTATATCACGGTATATTTGGCGCTGTATTTTAGTGGATTGGCGGTATATTTAGCGCTGCGAGGCAGCGGCGCGGCGGTCAAACGACTGGCTGTTGTTGCAGGCGTCGCCGGGGTTATGTTGCTGCCGGTTGTTGTGAATTTGACCGGCGCCCTTTCAGCGGGATACTACCGCGCGGCTGGAATGCTTGGACAAGCATATCTGGCTTCACTCGACCTGTTTGGGCTGGTCGCTCCGCCAGCGCTGCATCCTTTTATAGGTGGATTTGCGAAACAACATTTCGGAGCCGTCGGCAGCGGCAGTATCGAACGCACGGCTTACATTGGGCTGGCGGTGATTGGATTGTCGCTAATTGTGTTTCGTTTTTTACGCAAGCATAAATGGACTCATTGGTTAGTATGGTCAACATTCGGCGCTTGGCTGCTGAGCCTAGGTCCGTTTCTGCAGATTGCCGGACGGATGACTTTCGTTCCGCTGCCGGGCTTTCTGCTGGCGATTGCGCCGGTTATGCAGCATGCGCGCAATCCGGGGCGCTGGACGCTGCTCATTACACTGGGCGCGGCGCTTTTAGCAGCCGGGGGTTTGAAATACTTATTGGACAAGTTGCCGCTGCCAAAAGGGAAATCATTAATTACTGCTGTGTTTGTCTGGACATTGTTCGAATATGTTTCCTTTCCTTATCCGGTTGCCGACGCGCGAATTCCGGCTGTTTTGAGCCGTCTGCCGGACACACCCGGCCATCCGGCGGCGCTGGACCTGCCGCTCGGACGCATCGACGGCTTAAAAGGTATCGGCAATTTCGACGCCCGTAATATGCTCTATCAAACCGCGCATAGGCGTCCGATTTTCAGCGGCTATGTCTCGCGCGCTCAGCCGGAACATTTTGCGGCGCTGAAAAAAGGTTTGCTCGCCGGTGTAGTTCAAGCCCAGGCGCAAGCCGTTTCATCGGCAAAACCGGCGACGCGGGGGGATGACATCAAAGCCTTGATAAGACGCTGGGCGGCTGAAGGCCGTTTTATCATCAGACCTTTGCGCAGTATCATCGGCGAGGCTAAGTATAAGGACATTCTGATTCCGCCATCTACAACTTTAGATTCTTTGATTAATATCGATTTAATGTCGGCGCAGGCTTGGCGCGATGTGGACAGTCTGGGGATTGGCTTAGTAATAGTCGCCGATTCGACCAATGCTGCAGCCTCAGCCGCGCTTGCTTACTTACGCGGATTGCTTCCGCTCAAGTCAGCAGCGGCTGAAGGTAAGACGCTCGTTTGGATAATCGATTACAATAGAGCTAATAGCAAAAGTGATGATTAATCCAGAAAACTCAGACCATAGCAAGGCGGACGCCCTCGTCCGCCGAAAACCAAGCATAGAATGCGGCGGACGAGGGCGTCCGCCTTGCCATCAGTAAATCCAACACTTTTGCAATTACCTCAATTAAAATTCTAAATAATCTCAATCTAACAAGTTGAATACTAAATCTCACAACATTATTTACACTATCGGTCATTCCAACCTTGAAATAGCCGACTTTTTGGCGTTGCTGAAGGCAGCCGGTGTGCAGGTTCTGGTGGATATCCGTTCGGCGCCGTATTCGAAATATGTTTCACAATATGATTATGTGACTTTTCATACAGCGGTCGAACAGGGTGGTATCGAATACTGCTATTTAGGTCGGGAACTTGGCGGCCGTCCGGAAGACGACACATTTTACGACGCCGAGGGCCGCGTCCTTTATGGCGAATATAAAGACACTCCCGAGTTCAAAGCCGGCATCGAGAAATTGGTCGAAATCAGCCGCGCTAAGCTGGCGGCGGTTATATGCAGCGAGGAGAATCCTATTCACTGCCACCGGCGGCTGCTCGTCGGTCGATACTTAGCCGAATTGGGATGTGAAATCCGGCATATCCGCCGCGGCGGCGTCATCCAAAGCGAGCGGGATTTGCTGGATGATGAGCGCATTAAAAAATTTGGTGCGCTGCAAGAAAATCTATTCGATTCAGACGAGGCTTTAGGATGGAAATCTATACCATCGGTTTCACCCGCAAGAGTGCGGAACAGTTTTTCGGGATCTTGAAAGAAGCCGGTATCCGACGGCTAATCGACATCCGGCTCAATAATACTTCACAAATTGCCGGTTTTGCTAAAGCGCAGGATTTAACATATTTCCTCAAAGAAATATGCGGCATCGAATATATCCACGAGCCATTGTTAGCGCCGACGGAAGAAATACTCAAAGGCTATCGCGATAAGATTCTCGATTGGGACGAATTTGAGCGTCGGTTCAAGATGTTGATAATGGAACGTGCTATTGAGGCGGCCATCGAACGAACTCTATTTTATATCCCGGCTGTTTTATTGTGCAGCGAGCCTACGGCTGAGCGCTGCCACAGGCGATTGGCGGCGGAGTATTTGCGAGAGAAGTGGGGGGATTTAGAGGTTGTGCATTTGTGAGAGAATGTATCGAGGTTCAGAGTTCAGAGCTTTAGCCTGAATAAATGCACGCTAAAGCTGTGAACTCAAACTACACGCTAAAGCTGTGAACTCAAACTCCACGCTAAAGATGTGAACTCAAACTCTTAGCACTTTCGCATTTAAAATGCAAATTGTAATCACTCACCTTACTCGGATGGCGCCGGGTTATTTCTGCGCTGCAGGGATAGACCTCGAGACCGGCAGGCAGGTTCGTCCGGTGATGCCGCCTTGGTCGTGGAAGGATCCGCGTCTGTGCAGCAAGTATTTGCAGGGTCAGAGCGGCTTTTTCGATATGGGCGTCATCGTCGATTTGGGCAAGACTGTGCCTGTGCCGCGTTCGCCGGAGGTTGAGGACACCGCTTTCGATCCTGAGCAAGCCCGCCTGTGCGGAGTTATGACCAAGTTCGACCTCTATAAACTCATCAAATCGCACGCCAAAGACTCCCTTACCGATATATTTGGCGACGCGCTCATCAAGCAAGGTCGTGCCTCTTATGTGGTTCAGCGCAACACGGGCAGCGCTTCGCTCGGATTTTTGCGGTTAAATAAGACGCCGGTCAAATTATCAGTCTTAAAAGGCTTGAACGAAACCAAAATTCGATTATTATTTAAGTATGGGGAGGGTTGGCTGAACTTCAGCGTAACCGACATCCACCTTTATGCATCCGACTGCACCACGCCGGACGATGCTTTAGTCCAGCGCACGGCGGATGCTTTGCGCCGGGCGGTATTCAGGGAGGGCGCTGTGCTGGGAGTAGGCTTGACGCGGCTGTTTGCTGAGTCGCCGGATGCCAAAGCCGTCCACTGGCTGCAGGTGAACAACCTGCACTTCAACGGCAATCCGGTGTGGAGGATGGGGGAGAGGAAGAAAACTGAGCAAGACATTAATAACACTAAAGTTGTGTCAATGCAGAATGCTGTATGTCATGCTGAACGCAGTGAAGCATCTCGTCTGGAGAGCAGGGGACGAGATTCTTCACTGTGTTCAGAATGATAATTGCTTGTTTGACATAGGAAAAAACACTAAATGTCGACAAAACATAAACTAATTATCGGTGACTGTACGTCTATGCGGGAACTAAGCGCAGAGAGCATCCACTTAATGGTTACATCTCCGCCTTACTTTAACGCGCCCTTCGATTATCAAGGATTGTATGATACATATAACCAGTATTTAGCAATCCTAAGTGATGTTGCAAGTGAGATATATCGTGTCCTTATTCCAGGCAGAATTGCTGTGTTAAATATCGACGATATGCTTGTAAACGGTGAGAAATTTCCAATTACTGCAGATGCAACGAAAATATTTCAGAAAGCTGGCTTTAGATATAGAGATAGAATAATTTGGAAAAAACCTGAAGGTTATCTTCGAATTAGTAAGCGCAGCGGAGTGATTTTACAAAATCCATTTCCGATGTATTATTATCCAGATAATCTATTAGAAAGTATAATTATTTTTCAGAAAGGCAGATTTGAATACAAAAAAGTACCTAAAGAAGTAAAAAATGAATCAAAAATAGATAAAAAAGAATTTCAAGAAAATAAATGGTATATGACATTATGGGAAATGACTAATGTTCTACCAGGTTCGATACTTGAAAAAGACATTGCCGCATTTCCTGATGAATTGCCTTATCGGGTAATTAAACTATTTTCTTATAAAGGTGAGACAGTTTTAGATCCGTTTGCCGGAAGTGGCACTACAATGCGTGTAGCAAGAATACTAGAAAGAAACAGCATAGGATTCGAAATTAAACCTGAACTAGTAGATATTATTAAAAAGAAGGTCGGATTACCTGATTTGATGAGTAATGGTGATACATTTGAACTCGAATTCAGGAAACATGATGTATCAAGCGAATTAGAAAGAAGACTTACTAATGAACAATTTAAAGCAATTTTACAGGAGATTCGCGATGGACATTATCGGGAGAATTGAAAGCATTAGTTATTGTCCGACAATGTGTAGGGACTTACAGATATACCCTGCTGAGTCGGTCGTAAATGCGTTCGAGTCTCGAGATGCGTCGTTCTTTCTCGATTTTAATCGTAGAGGAATGATTGCTATAAGCAGGTGGGTTTCATCGAAAAGAACACGCTCCTATCCTTACGCGCGTGTATATAATACTCTGAGTTTTACAGGTAAGAAAGTGACCGTGATACCCATCATGAAAGATGAAGGTAAAGATGGCGACCGTGACTATCTGCAATGGGACACTATTTGCTTAATGAGTTTGCTCGGTGTTTATGTGATAATTGAATATTATTGCCATGCTGAAAGAAGTAAAAAGTATAGAAATAAAATTACACATCAACAATTCGATTATGATCATCTTAATTTACAATTTAATAATCTCTTAGATTATCACTCTGATGCACTTCATTGGAATATTGAGCAGACTGAACCATCGAAATTAGAGTTAATCTGCAATAAATCCTTTGAATATTATGATAAGATTAGCGCTGATCTTGGAGTAGAGATGCACAACAGGGATTCTGCGAATCGTAAATTTTTAAAAATCTATAAAAGCCGCTCAGAATTTATGAATCAGTCACGCTTTTTAGCCCAAGCAGCTCAACATCGTGAAGTTATAACTATACAACCAAAGGAATCAATTTCTGGTAAAAAAGCCTCAATAACTATACATAATTATTTGGGCGGAGCATACTACCTCACTATTGACGAGTGCGAAATCGATAAGAATAATCTTATACTTGTCGAGGCAAAGCATACAAAGAATGGTAAAATACCTTCTGAGTCTGATATAAAAGATGCATTGGTCAAGATGGCATTATTCACTAATTTATCTCATGTTACAGTAGATAAAAAACCTTATAGGGTTGTCCCTGTAATAAAATTGACGACTATTGGTGGACTTAAACCAGAGTCATTCACAGGGAGCGCCAAACAAGTTTTTGAAAAACTTTTAATTGAAGCGAAAGCAAACAGATTTGAAATAAGGACAATTTAGATGAAAGATAGACCAAATGAATCAGTCTCTTTAAAATGTCCTTTTTGTGGTTGGCCTGCTTTTATGCAAAAAGTAACAGAGTGCCATTACCGTTACATTAATAACGAGGCTAAGTATTCTGAATACGAATTTCCAAAGTATACAGAAGAAATCAGTGATTCAATTATCTGTGAAAAGTGTTTAAAAGATTGTTCAGATATATTTAAAGGGATCACCCTTGAATCAGATGATTGACTCAATCCAATCCTCTCCGAATTAGCCGTAGATCCGGACAATCCCAAATATGAAGATAGTTCCTGGCGCTTGTCGGATGCGGAGGGGAGGAGGTTGTTCAAGAAGGCTGCGGCGCTGCTCGACAGCAGCGATTATATCAAGTATTTGGAAGGCAGATTAGACGAGGACCGCGCCTGCGGGGAATGGGAAGCGCTAACTAGTGTTCAGTCCCAGAATTAACTAGTTCAGAGTTCACATTTCAGCGTGCGAGATGCTTCTTTTATAAACACGCTAAGCGGTGAACTCTGAACTTTCTATTTCTATAGGTAATTCTGGGACTGAGCACTAGCGCCTCGTTGCAAAAGAAACTGGCATTATAGTTAGACAGGAGGACAGGCGTCCCTGCCTGTCCACTTAGCAGCCATATCTCCCGGGACAGGCAGGGACGCCGTCCTCCTGTCCGACATACTGGAAGCCATTAATGCAAGTGAACACTAGAGCATGTCAAGCGTAAGATGTCGTCATTCTGAACAAAGTGAAGAATCTCGTCCTAAAGACTAACTTATCCTGACGAGATCCTTCACTTCGTTCAGGATGACATACGACATTGCACAATTGACATAACACAAGAATCTGAACTCTCAAATATCAAATGAGATTATTCAGCAGACTCTACTTAGACTATTCCCTCACTGTTCCGCCAACCTCCTTAATACGGCGGATCCGTTCTGCGAGTATTTTATCGATGGCTTGTAGATCCTCTTCAGCAATTTTCCAGCCTGTTCCGCCGATATTTTCTTTCACTTGATCTGGGCTTCGCCCGCCGACGATAGCGCTGGTTACGATATCCTGTCTCAACACCCATGCCACAGCCAGTTGACCGGGGGTTTTGCCATATTTTGCC
>VGIO01000064.1 GCA_016867855.1 Calditrichota bacterium | reverse complement strand
CGAGGTGGTCGAGTGGCGTGAAGTCGAATCTAGCCGGCGCTCCCCAATGCCGCATGATGACGTTGCCCCTGGCATCATTTCCGTCGGGCGTATCAACCGCCGGCAAATTGGGCAGGACTAATAAAAGACGCTCGATTTCGTCCGCCAGCCATCGTTCTTCGGCTTCGTCCTGCTGAATTTCATCGCCGACCCGACGCATTTGGGCTTCTAGTTTGGAGGTATCAGTCTGATTTTTCTTAGCCGCGCCGATTTGCTTGGAGACAGCGTTACGCTGCGAGCGCAGCCGGTCTAATTCACTCGTTAGGTCGCGTTTTCTCCGGTCTGTTTCAAGTATCCGGTCGATATCCACCTGAACGCCTCTTCGCCGCCAGCCTTCGATATACCTTTCCGGATTGCGTCGTAAGTCTTTTATGTCGTGCATTTATAGATTGATTACCGCATTGAATTTGGCTGGCGGACCTCCCAGCCCGCTACCGCTTAAAAGTCTAAAGTTGAAATTACAAGTTGTAAGTAAAAGTCGTGAACGAAACATCTTCCGGCTGTATCGTGATTGGCTGTATTCACTTGCATTAATGGCTTTCAGTATGTCGGACAGGAGGACAGGCGTCCCTGCCTGTCCCGGGAGATATGGCTGCAAAGTGGACAGGCAGGGACGCCTGTCCTCCTGTCTATACTATAATGCCAGTTTCTTTTGCAACGAGGCACTAGTGCTGCGTCAACAATGCCCTGTAGCATGTCATGCTGCCCCCTGCGCAGGCAGGGGGAAGCACCTCGTCTGGAAGCGGGAGACGGGATTCTTCACTTCGTTCAGAATGACGACCTCTCACGCTTGACACAACACTAATGTCTTAAATCCCTTCGCCGCGTAAGATTTTTAGGAAAGTCAGGAATAATATTTTCAAATCGAGGCTTAGCGAGATGTGGTCGATGTAAAAAATATCGTAGCGTGTTTTTTCAATGACATCGCGCAACGATTCGTCGTATTTGTGGCGGATTTGCGCCCAGCCGGTGATGCCGGGCCGGACTATCAGGCGTCGCTCGTAGAGCGGGACTTTATGCCGGAATTCAGACACAAACTCGCGCCGCTCCGGACGCGGTCCAACCAGCGACATCTGACCTAACAGCACATTGAAAAACTGCGGCAATTCATCCAGATGAGCGCGACGTAGAAATCTGCCGACGCGGGTTATGCGCGGGTCGTTTTTCTGCGCCCAAACGACGCCGGTGCGTCTTTCTGCATCGTGCACCATCGAGCGATACTTATACATCGTAAATTCCCGGCTCTGTTTGCCCACGCGGCGCTGTAAATAAAAGACCGGCCCCCGGCTGTCGAGTTTAATGAGAGCGGCTAACAACGGCGTAATTATCAGCACCATCGCGCACATTACAGCGCTCACAACGATGTCCATAGCCCGCTTGAGTATTATCACCAGCGGCGAGATTAAACGGCGCGATACTTCGATGAAAGGCAAGCCGTGTATCTGCACTGTCCCGACCAGCCCCACGACCATTTGATAATAATCCGCGACTAACATCACGCGCACCGGCAGGCTGATGCTGAGGTCGAGCAATTCCATCATCTTTCGGTTGTCAGCCTCCGCCGGCGCAATTAGAATCCATCTGACTTTGGCGTCTTTAATGATTTGCGGCAGGTCTGCGGTCCTGCCGATCGGCCGCATATTCTCAGACGCATTGGCCGGCGCAAATACATCATCGACAAAACCAACAATGCGGAAGCCCCAGACCGGATATCTGTCCAATTGCTCGAAAAGTTGTCGGCCGACCTCATTGCAGCCGATGATAATTGCGTCTTCGAGTCCGATGCCGCGCCAGCGAAAATAGCGCTGCACATTCCTGAATAAGAACCGCGTCGTCCCCACCAAAATGAACATTTCCGCTGCATATAAGAGCAAGCCTATCTGGGTGAGCGCTACCGGCTGCGTTCGGTCGAAGGTCGCAATATAGATGATTACTACGCCGATTACAACCGACTTAAAGACTTTGGCGAGTTCATCGAAGCGCGAGATGACCACATTGCGGTTATAAAGCCCGTTGGCGGCAAATACTACCCACCAGAACAACACCATCGGAGTTAGCGCCCACCAGAAGACCGCAATAGCGCCGGAGGCTTGCACGACTTGCGTCGTCGGGTCGGCCGTGAACAGCGCGCTCTCAAAGCGCAGCACATAAGTTAAATACAGCGCCAGCGTCCCGGACAGCGCATCCGTTATCAACAGTATTATATTTTGATAACGTTTCATAAACCGGCTGAATTGGCTTCGATGAATGGCATAATTTTTTCAAACACAAATTCAGCTGTCAGGTCTTCCATACAATGAATACGGTCGAATATGCAGCCTTTGAAAATCGTGAAGAAACAAGGGCTGCACGGCAGTCCGGCGCTGACACCAAGGCAGTTACCCGGCGGCAGTTTATGCTGCGCGCCGTTAGGTCCGTAAATTCCCACAGTCGGTATGCCGACCGCCGCTGAAATATGCACCGGCGCCGAATCGTTAGTGATAGCCAGCCGCGCGAATTTCAGCAGCGCGGCGGTTTGACGAATGGAATATCGACCTGCCAGGTCGAACAATCGGCCGGCGGCGAATTTATTCGCCAACGCGCAGGCTTCAGCATCATCACGGCTGCCGAGCAAGACTATCCGACACCCGAATTTAGACATCAATCGCTGCGATAGTTGCGCCCACTTTGGCGGCGGCCAGCGGCGCGCCGGCTCGGCTAAATTGGGATTGCGTCCGCCGCCAGGAAATAGGACGATGATCGGATGCTCATCTAATCCCCAACGATGTAAAATATCCCGGGCGGCTTCAATCTCAGCCTCCGAGCAGAACCATTCGTAGCGCAGATCCTCTAAAGCCGGTTCGTCAACCCGGCGTCCGCCTAACTCCCGCGCCGCTAAATCAGCCAATTCCCAAGCGGTCAGCGCGCTGTGCCGACTCTCATCTAATACAACGCTATTTTGGGCGATCTTATTCCGGTTTCGACGCGCTGAAAAGGGCAACAAATCCCCCGCTGTTAATCCTCTCCGCAACGGCACGAAGGAGATTGGGAATTGGTCATAATTAGGCGCATAATCGTCCAAGTCGCTGAAATGAAATCGCCGGGTGAGACCGAGCGCATCGACGAATTTAATCACGGCTTTGTGCTTGTGAAAAAGCACTGCCGCATCGTATTTGAACCGGCGCAATTTTCGATACAAGACAAGCGTAGGCTTGACAGTTCGCAAACCCGGACGAAAGAAGACCGCATTCGGAACGACTATCGTTTCGTCCACATTAGGATTGCCTTGCATAGCCGGCGCCGACCAATCGGTGGTCAATAAATGGATTTCCGCCTCCGGCAGCCCGCTACGCAGCCGCTGGAAGGCCGGCGAAGCGATAACTAAATCGCCGAGCGCATTCAGTTTTATAATTAACAGCCTCACACAGCGCCGGTTGGATTATTGTCCGGCCGCAGCGGACGCAAGTTCCTTGCGAAATATGATAGCATCAGTAATGATTTCAGCGATAGGCAATAACCTGCAAGCACATTACGGCGGTTTTTATTCCAAAGACACAGCGCGGCGAGAAACATTCGCATTGCGATACATATAAACCAAGTCCAGCGGACTATTTCGCCAGCGGCCGGACCGTAATGTTTGCAGACGAACAGGCAGCGGCTCCAATTTGCTGAAGCGACGCTTAGCGGCGGATTTGACTTAGCGCTCGCGCCGCCTAAATGCTGCACCCGCGCAGGCGGATGATAGTGTGTTTCCCAACCGGCGCGCTTGAGGCGCAGACTGAGGTCTTCTTCCTCTGAATACAGGAAATACGATTCGTCGAAACCTCCGACCGATTCGAGAGCGCAGTTTCGCACCATCATCGCTGCGCCTAACAGCCGGTCAACCGAAGCCGAGTTTATCGGATTATGCATCATCCGCCAGCGGTTATCGATATGATTGACCGGCAGCCAATACGTCAAGCCAAACGCATTTAACAACGAAATCCAGACATTCTGAAATGGAAAGGTGGAACGTTCGACCCGGCCGTCAGAACAGATTATCTGCGGTCCTGCGCATCCGACCTGCGGATGTTCGGCTAGATAAGCCGCGAGTATTTCGATGGCCGGGCTTATAATTCGAGTATCCGGATTTAAGAACAAAGTCCAATCGCCTACTGAGTATCTAAAACCTTGATTATTACCATAAGCGAAGCCGCCATTGTAGCGACTGCGAATTAACAACACCCAGGGATAATTATCGGCGACAAATTGCGCCGTTCCATCCGGCGAGGCATTGTCCGCAACGATGACTTTAATCGAGCCTTGCGCCGCCAATTGTTGCAACGCTTGCAGACATTCGCCGATTTCAGCGCGCGAACAATAGGCGACTATAACAACAGTGCCTGATACTGGCAATTTACTTCCGTAATAATTGGCGGTAGAGGCGGTAGTATTGCCGCGCCGAGTGGAGGATATCCAATTTTTTTGCGCGTAGTCAACGCAGCGCCGCCGATATTCTCCCAAATTAGCGACAACCTCCTGCGTCGCAGCAAACGAGTCCGGCTGTTCCAAATTTGCGACGCAGCCTAAACCGAATCGCCGCGCCGGACCGGCGATATGCCCGCCGACCGATTCATCGACGACCACCGGAATGCCCGCGGCTGAAAATTCAGCATATTCGACTGCTAATTACCCAATTCAGCAGCGACAGAAACAAACCCAAAGCGATGTCCGTCATCTTGCCCGGCATCGCTTCCGGCGCGGCGCTCGCTCTGAGCCAACCCTCTTCGGTTAAGCCTGTCGAGCGGAACACTCCTTCAAATAATCGGCCGGGCAGCGCGAAACTATTTTACTTGAGATCTGGAATATATTTCTTAAGATATCGATAATAGGCGCAAACGCAGGAAGGCGCATACCATTCAGACTCCATCGAACCGGTAAATAATAATATCGGCAGCGAAATAGTTTTAGGCTGCTTCACCAAAGCGAAACGTTCGACTTCCCCGCGGTTGGAGATAAATACAGCACGCGCCGCTCCGAGGGAAGGAAAATAATTGTGCGTCTGAGTCGTTATTCTAAGCTCAGCGCAAAACTACTACTGCCGACTCCTAGCGAAGGCGGCGTTCGTTTCAGTAAAACAACCTGAAAAGCGCAGAGAGTCCAAAAAAATAGCGCGATCACCATAGTCAAACAAGAATCTAACAACCCGCCCACTAAAACAACAAACAGAGCCGCATTCAGAGCCGACATCAATTTTCCGTCCGATATCTCACCTTGCTTGTAGAGGTATCCGACGCGGCAATATCCCCGCCAGATTATTGAAAATATAATCGAAAAGAAAAAGACTGCGGCGATGAAGCCGTAATCGAAAATCATTCGTAGATATATATTGTGCGGATGACTGGCGCCGATAAGTGAATAAGGAAATAGCGCATTATAGACTTCGTAAAAATTCTGCACCCCCAAACCCCAAAACCAATGGTCTTTCAACAACATAAGACTATTCTTCCAAATTTGAATACGACCGACCGCCGACCAATCGGGGATAACTCCGACGCCGAAAAGCATCATCATTCGTCCGATTACAGATGGCAGCATTGCTACCGCCAGAAGCAATCCGGGTATGAAGAGAATTAAAATCCGCCGGTCGCGGCGCGCTAAAAGTAAAATCGCGACAATCGTCGCGAGCAATATTGCCCGCGTCTGGGTTAGGACTAAACCGACTGTCAAGCCGGCGATAATAAACGCATCCAACTTTTGCCAGGACTTCTGTCGTTCGTCAAAGATATGCGCAAGCGTCAAAGGTATTAACATACCGAATATCACTGAGGCAATATTGATCGAGCCCCAGTTGATGACCTGGCGATAGGCGCCAAACATTACATAATTCCCCACACTAAGAAATCCAATCAACGCCATTACTAATCCGGCAGTGCGTATATGTAGATGAATGTCGGTTGTCGAAATTTGGCTATTATAAATTATAATAAAAACGTATAACGGCAGCAGGATGGAATATTGGAAAAAGAAGCGGCCTATATCCGGTTCAAACGACCGCCCGACAGCGGCAATGCCCAGTGCAAGTATTATGATAATCCTGTATCCATAGGGAACGCTCAACCAAATACGGCCGCTGGCGAATCTTTCAGCCGCAAATGAGACGGTTAATAATATAATTAGCGCCAAATATAAGTTATTATTCGGATAGAGATAAATTATCGGAAACAGGAAAGTCAGAAAGAGGCGAAAATTATAGAAGAGCAGCGCAGCCAACCCCACACCTGCCACAAATGCGGCTAAGATCCCAATTTGAGGTTTATTCACAATCCACGCCGCCAACAGAGAGAGCGCGACAATAACTATTAAAAGACCTATGAATAAAAGCGGCGGTGTGCGCGGCGCGGCGACCGGATTTAACCTAATGTCGGTCGAAAGGTCATTCATTTCTGTTTCGGCCGGCGAGCAGTTTTTTAACTTCTCTAATTTTCTGCCAGTCGCGCGCATTTTTCTGCGGCAAGCCCCGCCAATACTCAAGCAGCACGACGACAACTAATGTCAAAATAATCGCAGACACAGACGCTACCATAACTATCAACTTGCGCGGCGGACGGGACTTGTAAAACGGGACCGTGGCGTGGTCTAAGATCTGCACATTCGCCGTTTCGCGTTCTTCTTGAATCCGGGCGTTCTCATATTGCGGATATATATATTCGAGCAGCGAGCTTTGAACGCGAACCAAGCGCATAAGGTCGGCATAGCGCCTGGCGAGCAGCGGAATGTCAACTAATCCGATGAATATACCGCCTTCGCCTTGCGCCTGCAGTGCATCGCCGCGCGTGCGCAGTTCATCGATGGTCGCACGCAGTTGTTTTACGGATGGATGATTCTCGCTGAAACTGTTGCGCAGAACCTCAAGTTTGATTTGCAAGGCAAGTTGCTGGGCTTTAAGGTCGGCGATAGCGTTTATCATCGCCATCGTCTGTTCAGATATCGATATAGTATGATGCTGTCTTTGAAAACTGATGACGCGGTCTTGTAAAACCGCTAACGTATCGGTAATTTCGGCGATGCGCTTACTGATATATATGCGGTTTTTACGCGCTGTCTCGCTGGTGATGTCGCGATAAAGATTATCCAATTCTTCCACGCAGGCTTCAGCCAGTTGGGCGGCTAATTTTGGATTGCGGTCTTCATAATGTATTTCGATGGACTGGTCGACGCGGGTTGATACTTTAATATGGCTGTTTATTTCTTTAAACGCATCTTCCAACGGGGCGTCAGGACTAATTTTATAGACTTCGCGCAGATTGAAACGTTCCATCAAACGCAGGCGCAGGGTTTTGCTGCTCAGAATGGTCTGGTATATTTCGAGCGTCGGCACTTCCAGCCCGAAACTCATCGCCGCGCCGACGATATCTTTGGAGAGAAAACTCGGCAGTCCTCCGCTGCCGCCGGACGGCGGCAGGATGACCGTCGTCGCCCGATAAACCACCGGCAGCGTCAGAGCGATAATCGAGGATATTATTGCCGCTACCAGAAAAGTAGCGACGAACAACTTCCACCAGCGGGCTAAGAGTAAGAGAAAATCGTAGAAATTTAATCGAACTTCGGGGATATCTTCGTTCATTTAATTACTCGTTTAAATTCGGTAACTCACATTGAAATAGGCGCGGTCAGGGTCGATGCTGTTTTGTTCGTTCTTTATCCAGCCAATTTGCAACGCGCCGCCGGGGAAGAACTCCCATTTCAGCGCTAATTCGGAACTTGTCCAATTCGTGCGTGTTCCGTTTAAAAACGCGGCGTCGAATTCGTCGAAATCAGCCGGGCGAAAATCATCCGGCGAACCGCCCAAAGAACTATGACGATTCCGGCTCAGAGCAAAATCCAGCGTCCAACTGCGATGCGGTCGATATTGTCCCCAGAGCGTCAACCGGTCGGAGTTGGGCTTAAGGTCGGCGCCCAAATTAGCGCGCCAGTGTGTGTAACGGTTGACCGGGAAGATATGCGAATATACGAACGGATCCAAGCGCATATACTCGATGCCGGCTTCACCGCCAGCCAACCCCAGGTGCGAACTGCTCGCCCCGCCAAGATAGCCTATTTTATTAGCGACATCGCTCGTCCCAATGGCGGAGGTCTTCATATCGTCTATCAGCAAGGCGCCGTAGAAAACACCGCGCTGGGGATAGATAATTCTGAAATCGCCCGACATCAGGACATTGTCTTGGTCGTCGCCAGCGTGCTGGGCAGAGTATAAGAAGGCTAAAGGATTGAGGTAAGCGAAATCCATCCCGCGCTCGCCCCAGACCACGGCTTCGCTCACCGCAAGCGTCAACCAAGGTCGCAGCGTGAACTCCATTCGATGCGCAGCGAGCCATTTTTGGCTTGCTGCCAGCCGTGTCCAGCCGTCCGGTGTGCGATAAAGCGTATCCGCGGGGAAACCCCAGTCCTTTAATTTCCCGGTCAAATAAGAATATCGAAAGCGGGATCCGATATCGGCGATAATCTGCAGCCGGTCGAAAGTGGTCGCGTTCGTTGAAATCAAGAGATTACTGAAATGTCCCGGCCCCCAATCGACCCGCCCCTTGCCGAAAATTAGTTTGAATTTGGCAATCTGCAGAGATATATGCGCTTCGTTGAAGTCATAATAAGTCTCGTTGCCGCCTTGAAGCGGTCCAACATAACCGTAACGGTCTTCTAATAACTGCTCTCGATGGATATAAGGTCCATTACCGCGTTCGGTGTTATCGACGAACTGGAAATTGCCACCTAAGAAATGCAGCCTGCCGTGAAATTGCAAGCCCGAGCCACGCCGCATAATCGTCTTGTCTCCTCTGTCTACGCGCACAGTAGCGAGCGGATCGAAAACTATATAGCCATCCTTATTTTGATGGGTATATAGTCTCCAGTGTGGATTTTCGAGCGCCGGACCGGGCGACCAGCCCACCGACCGCAGGCAACGTTCATCCTGCCAGATGTCTTTTACTTCCGCGGCATATTCACTTAGGTAGTAATCCAAATCGGCGGTAAGAATGCAGTCTTTAAGCAAGCCGTAATCATCGCTTAGCCTGATCAAGGTCCGGGCGATATCGGCGTAAGACAACGGTTGCAAGGTTGAAATATTCGCCGGCAGAAGGCCGCGCTCGGCGCAGCGGTCGAAAAACTGATAAACTTCCGCATCAGCCGGCGCCGGCGGCGAACCGTCCGCAGCGAAAACATTCAGCCCGGCAGCCGTCAAAGCCATCACTGTAAATAGGACAAGCCGCATCAGCGGTCACCATATTGCTGCTGGTAGTATTCGCGATAAGCCCCACTGGTTACCGACTCGACCCAATCTAGGTTCTCGAGATACCACTGGACGGTCTTGGCGATGGCTTGAGTGAATATGAACTTCGGCCGCCAGTCGAGTTGGCTGCAGACTTTGGAGATGTCCATCGCGTAGCGCCGGTCATGGCCCGGACGGTCTTTGACATATTTGATGAGCGATTCGGGCTTCCCTAATATTTTAAGAACTGTTTTGACCAAATCGATGTTCATCAATTCGCACTGCCCGCCGAAATTATAGATTTCACCGGGATGCCCTTTCTCAAATACCGTAACTAAAGCGTCGCAGTGGTCGTCAACAAAAATCCAATCACGAATCTGCCTTCCATCGCCATAAACCGGGATAGGTTTATCGGCCAGGGCGTTGCGAATGAGCAGCGGGATTAACTTTTCGGGGAATTGATACGGTCCGTAGTTGTTGGAACAGCGGGTTACGAGCGCCGGCAGCGAGAAGGTCTTAAAATAAGCCCGCGCCAGCAGGTCGGCGCTGGCTTTGGAGGCTGAATAAGGGCTGTTCGGCTTGAGCGGCAACTCTTCGGTGAACGCGGGTTCGTCAAGGCTCAAACTGCCATAGACTTCGTCGGTCGAAACCTGCACGAACCGTTCGACGCCGACTTTCTGCGCAATTTCGAGCATAACTTGCGTGCCAAGCACATTGGTGCGCAGAAACGGGGCGGCATCGAGGATCGAGCGGTCAACATGGGATTCAGCCGCTAAATGAAACACGCCGGCACAACCTTGTAACGCCGTCTCGACGGACGACGCGTCGGCTACATCGCCGCGAATGAACTTATAACGCGGTTCATCCTGCACATCGCGCAGCGACTCAAGATTGCCGGCGTATGTCAGCAAGTCATAGTTGACGACTTCCCAATCCGGGCGTTGACGCAGGATATAGCGGATGAAATTCGAACCGATAAAACCGGCGCCGCCGGTAACCATTATTTTCATTGTCTCGTCTTTTTAAGGTGGTTTTCAGGTTGAATAAGATGGACGCCAGGGACGAAATGGGCAATATGGACATATAAGGTCTATTGAATAATCCACTTTGCATCAAGGTGGACACCCTCGTCCACCGTTTGTTGAGCGCTATTATCGGCGCACGGGGGCGTGCGCCTTGCATATTATTTTAATCTGGGGATATTTCCATATAATCGCCCCATCGCTCCAATACTTAGAAAAACTTTCGCGACCAATCGTAGCCGATTTCAGGGTCGTCCCAAGACACGCGATGTTCATCCGGGTCGGTATAGCGATAGACCTGCGTGGGAATATTTATAACAACCGACTCCGTCTCCGAAATACACTTCCAGCCGTGATACACAAACGGCGGAATGTGAATCAGAAGCGGTCGATGCTCGCCGATGAAATATTCCTCGGTTGCGTCTTTGGTCGGACTGTCCGGACGCGGGTCGTGCAAAACAAGTTTTATCATCCCTTTGAGGCAGGCGACATTATCAGATTGATGGTGATGATAATGCCAGGCTTTCACAACGCCGGGATAATTGGTCGTCATATAGACCTGCCCGAAACACTCAAACATTTCGTCGTCGGCGCGCAGAATTTCCATTAGGCGCCCTCGCTCGTCGGGGATAACCTTTAGGGATTTTATTTTTACACCTTCGATCATCTGTATTCCTTGATTATTATTAAACTTATAATTTATGTATTATATTATGTAATGTCAATCGTAAAATCATAGATATCGCGCGCCTTTCTATTCTTATATTCGATATGGCGCAGCGGACATCTTAAATCCTTCTTATATCGGCAAGTAGGTCAGTTGCGCAGGGTTGTCAGGCTGCCCCTGCGCAGGCAGGTGGAAGCACCTCGTCTGAAAGCAGGGGCGAGCAGTAATGCAGCCCGCTTGTTGAAGCCGGGGATGCCAATCTGTAGCCCGGCTTGTTGAAGCCGGGAATTCACTTGCCGCCATAATTATGGCAGATAAGCAAACCAAACTAATGAATATCCTTATCATCGATGACGATGTCGGTGTCCGGGATATGCTGACAGCATATTTCGAATACCGCAAATGTTCGGTAATCGCTGTCGGCGAGGCTGCGCCGGCGTTGGCTTTAGTCGGAACTCCACATCAGCCGGATTTCATTTTGCTCGATGGCAGTCTGCCGGAGATAGACGGCTTGCAACTACTGTCGATGTTGAAATCTCAGTATCCTTCCATACCGATAGCGATGGCTTCCGGGCAGCCGGAATCTGAGCGCGCGGCAGACGCGCTGAAATCCGGCGCGGTCGATTATCTGCAAAAGCCATTCGATTTAAAGCGACTGGACAAATTGCTGGCGCAGAGTTCGACCGGCCGGCCAATTGATAAAGATAGAACTATATAAGGCGATTTTTCTGAATTTGTTTAATATAATTGGGTCTTTTGAATAATTTGAGAAAATGTCAAAATTGGCAAGGCGCACGCCCCTGTGCGCCGCATTCTATGCTTGGCTTGGTTTTCGGCGGACGAGGGCGTCCGCCTTGCCATGTCTGAATTTTCTGGATTAATCATCACTTTTGCAATTAGCTCAAAATTTATACTTATTTAACTGCTTGTGGTTTCTTTAACTATCCGATTACTTTGGCGCCGGCAGAACTAAGGTCTTGAGTTCGCTCATCTCTTCCATCGCGTATTTGACGCCTTCCCGTCCGAAGCCGGAATTCTTCACCCCGCCGTAAGGGTAATTATCCACCCGCAAGGTCGGCGCATCGTTGACAATCACGCCGCCGACCTCCAGCCGGTTAAACGCCAGCAGCGCTTTCTCGATATTCTTGGTAAAAATCCCGGTTTGCAGCCCAAACTGCCAGCCGTTCACTCTCTCTACAGCCTCCTCAAACCGTCGGTATTTCGATAAAATCGTCACCGGCGCAAAGGCTTCCTCCCAACTCAAGCGGCATTTATCCGGCACATTTTCCACCGCTGTCGGCTGAACGCGATTGGCTTCTCGCTCGCCGCCGCAAAGCAGCCTCGCCCCAAGATTAACCGCTTCAGCGAGCCACTCCATAATTCGCTTGGCTTCTTTTTCGTCGATCATCGCGGCGATATCGGTTGTCTCGTCGAGCGGGTCGCCCATTTTGAGTTCCTCAACCGCGGGAACGAAGCGCTCACGAAAACTATCATAGATACCTTCGTCAATTAAGATGTGCTGCACTGAGATGCAGACCTGCCCTTGATAAGCATAGCCGCCGGTTGCACAACGTTTGACCGCCCAATCTAAATCGCAGTCCGGCTCGATGAGGGCTGCGGCATTGCCACCCAGTTCCAGGCAGACGCGTCTTGGCCAGCCGCGCTGTTTGAGACTCCAGCCGACTTCCGCTGAACCGGTGAAGGTGACCAGTTTAACACGCGCGTCCTCAATCAACGGTCCAGCCAGATTAGCCGGCGCCGGCAGCACATTAAACGCGCCCGGCGGAAGCCCCGCTTCCAACAGCAGTTCTCCGAGCATTAGAGCCGTCAAAGGCGTATAACTTGCTGGTTTGAGATTGATGGCACAACCGGCGGCGATGGCTGGAGCGACCTTATGCGCCACCAAGTTCAACGGAAAGTTGAACGGCGATATGCCGGTTACCAGGCCGAGCGGGAAGCGCCGCACGAGCGCCAGGCGCTCTCCGCCGGCCGATGTAATATCGAGCGGCAAGACCTCACCGCCTTGACTGCGGGCATACTCAGCGGCTAACCTAAAGGTTGACGCAGCGCGCGTCGCCTCGGCGCGAGCATCGCGGATAGGTTTGCCGGCTTCGAGCGCTATCGTCCGGGCAAATTGTTCGCGCCGCGCGGCTAATAAATCCGCGGCTTGGTGCAAGATGTCCGCGCGCTGGTAGTTACGCAGACTACGCATCATTGATGTGGCTTTTTGTCCCGCCTCGAGCGCGGCTTCGATTTCTGCGCTTCCGGCAAAGGCGCATTCGCCGACCGGCTCGCGCGTCCAGGGACTTTTAATTTGCCGGACATCGCAGGTTTGGATTTTATTTCCGGATATGATGGGCATTTGACTCCTACGCCTTGATTTTTGAATTTGATGGACTATATGGACTTTAGTAAATTTAACAAAAAAGGGACGCAGTCGGCGTCCCTTTTTATTGATTGAGATTAAAAACTAAAGATTTAAAAGACTTTATTGCGCATAACGTTTTTTAAATTCCCCAGCGGCTTTGGTGCGCTTGGCTTTCTCTTCCAGCGGCATTTTACCGAGGAACCATTGATGGTCGGGCATATTCAGGATTTTGTCGATTTCGGCTTCGACCTTTTTGGCGGCATCGGCTTTGCCGTTGTGCCTGGCTTTTTCGACTAACTCCTTCGCCTGTGGAATGAGGCTCATATAAAAGCGGTCGGCGACCTCATAAAAACCATGCCATTGCGTATAGTCCGGCGCGAACATCGAGGCGCCCATCCGCGCCCGGCGGCCCTCATGATGCCAGAGGAAGTAATAAGTCCACTCTATTTCATCGTCGAACTGGATGTCTTTCGTGACTAAACCTTGCTCTGCGAGTGCGCCGATTAAATCGCGGGCTGGAATGGCAAACTTATTATTGTAAAGGTGGACAACATTGTCGTATTGGATATAGAACGATTCGACCCAATCGGGCGTATGACAGACGCCGCAGACTTTTTTCATATCGGCGCGGCGGCTCGCCCAAGGCTTGACCTGTTTGCCGGCTTTAATAGCGGGCGCATCGACCTTTTCAGACACCGCCGGCCGCAGCGTCCAGGAGATGCGGTCGCCGACATCGTGCGTTAGCGGCAGTTCAGGCGTAGCGGACATATGGCAGGTCGCGCAGGTTGGCGCAGCGGAATAGTCTTCGCCCAACACCCACTTCGGGCTGTTCAAATTCATCTTGTCGATATTGCCATAATAAGCGACGCCGTGCTTGGACTCCTCGTAAATCTCCTTCTGTGGATGGTCCGGTCCGAGATGGCAGCGGCCGCAGTTCTCCGGCTGGCGGGCTTGCGCCGATGAGAAATTATGCCGTGTATGGCAAGCCGAACAGGAACCGCGCGAGCCGTCGGGATTGAGCCTTCCCATACCTGTATTGGGCCAGGTTTCCGGGTCTAATTTACCAGGTCCGACGACCTTCACCTCCGCGCCGTGGCATTGCTTGCAGCCTGAGACGGCCGCGGCGCGCCCCTCGACGACTTCGCCCAAGAAATTATCCAGCGAGCCGAGAATTTCACCGGCGCGCGCGTGATGGCTATGTGTAAATTCCTGAACTTCCCGTTTGTGACAGCGTCCACAGTCATTTGGCGATACGATGATGGAAATTAGACAGCCGTTGTGGTCGAAGGCGTCGATGTCGGTTTTTTCAGCCTTGTGGCATTCATAGCAGCCTACATTACCGCCGTAGTGCTTGGAATAGCCCCATTGTTGATATATGCCGTATGTTGTCGCGCGATGACATTCGATACAGGCCTGGCTTTCGTCGGATAAAACCGATAGAATTCCAGGTTGAATCTGACTTTGAACGGCGGTCAGCGCTGTTGGAGTATCCTTGGCTGCGCAGGGCAAACTTGCCGCAGCGAAAATAAGAAATAGCGATAGAATGCGCATTTAGACTCCGAT
>VGIO01000063.1 GCA_016867855.1 Calditrichota bacterium | reverse complement strand
GCTGCTCTATATCGGCCGGCCCCGCTTCCAGCCTTGCACTGCGGCGGGCATCGTCGAACTATTATTAGCCTATGGAATAGATCCAGCTGGCAAGCGAGTCGTCATCATCGGACGCTCGGTCATCGTTGGTCGGCCTTTGGCGCTGATGATGATGCTCAAGGCGCGCGGCGGCGATGCGACGGTCACCGTCTGCCATTCGCGGACGGTTGGACTACCGGAGGTGGTGCGTCAAGCCGATATTTTAATTCCGGCAATTGGCAAGGCGGAGATGGTTCGCGGCGACTGGATTAAAGATGGCGCGGCGGTGGTCGATGTCGGCATTAATCGAATTCCGGATGCGAACCAAAAGCGCGGCTACAGGCTAGTTGGCGATGCAGCCTTCGACGAAATTATGCTCAAGGCGAGCGCGGTCGCGCCGGTCCCGGGCGGCGTTGGTCCGATGACCGTGGTGATTCTGATGAGTAATGTGATGCGTGCCGCGGGATACGATATGGAAAGTATTTATTCCGGGGCTAAACAATAAAATGAGATATACAATTTTCAGATTTTTTTAGCCATAAGTTGTGAAATGTGCTCAAAAGGTTTGTGAAATATTTGCATATTCTAAGAATTGGTATTATATTTCAAAGATTAAAGAATTTAACGCATTAAATCCCGGACTGACAATGCAAATCAAGCAATCGGCGCACGTCATTATCCTGACAGCGTCATTGGCAGTATTGGCTTCCTGTGGAGGAGCCAAGAAAGGGATCACGCCAACAGCAGAAGTTCCAGTCGAGCCGGTCGTCCAGTTGGGAAATGTTGCCGAGTTCGATGGTTTGCCGCAGCAACTTACCGCCGGCGAGGCTGACAACGGAATAGGCGCGTTTCATCCTGCCGGCGACCGCGTGGTATTCCAATCCAACCGTGACGGTCGTTGGCAGATTTTTGAGTTATATCTGTCTGATAATGCAGAATTCCGGCTAATGGAAAGCGAAGCCAACGATGAAAATCCGCACTGGATGCTGAACGGCAACGGGGCGCTGTTCGTATCCGACCGCGACGGACAAGGCCAGGAATATGAGCGAGATATCTATTCCTATAATCCTGAGGATGGTCAGGTAGTGCGAATTACGAACGCTGCCGGCGATGATTGGTATCCGGTTCCGTTCGACAGCGAGAGTTTTCTCTTTTTATCCGAGCGCAATGCCTTGCCGATGGCGCTGGAATTTGCACGTTCTAATACGATTTATCGGGGTTTTATCGACGGACGCGAAGCAGTTGAATTCGTCAGCGCCGATTTCGACCCGAGTTGCCCGGCGCAACTGCCCGACGACAAAGTGTTAGTCCGGACTAAAGACGGGCGGCTCGCCCGCTATGTCGGCGCCGATGGATCGCTCGAAGTTCTTACGCCTTCAGATTACCGCATTGGGCAGATTACTTATAATCCGGTGCGCAATTTTGCGGCTTTCACTGCACGCGCTGTTGAACCCGTTTACCGTTTGTATCTTTTCGACTTGAATAGTAAAACTTTACAGGCCTGCGATACAGGGCAAGGCGAAGTGCGCTACCCTCAGTTCTCACCTGACGGCGGGAGCATTTTATTTACACAGGAAGTCGAAGGCAAATTCCAGTTATTCTTATGGAAGTTGGCGCAGTAATTGCACTATAAAATTGATGGTAAAAATGGCTATTTATTTTTATTCTTGCGATAATATTCACATATTTTGTTAGTATTATATCACAGTAAAAATGTCGTCATCCTGAAAGAAGTGAAGGAACTCGTCTCTGTTTATCCAGACGAGATGCTTCCCCCTGCCTGCGCAGGGGTCAGCATAACACATATCATTATTACTGTGATATAACACTAGCCTTCTTTTTGCATTTATCGATATTATCAGCAAATCTCAAATAACTTACTAAAATCGCACCCCAAACGGGAAGCAATGCTTGTCCTACTGCTGATTTTGGTCTCGCTGTGTTGCTATGGGGCTATTGAGTATTATGGTCACCAGCAACGACTACGACAAATACCCCTGCGCATTCATATAAATGGCACGCGCGGCAAATCGTCCGTGACCCGTCTCATAGCCGCTGGGCTGCGCGCCGGCGGTTTTAAGACGATGGCTAAGACGACCGGCACTCTGCCGCGGATCATCGATATCGACGGCAAAGAAATTCCTATCATCCGTGACCAGCGTGCGAACATTATCGAGCAGGTTAAGATATTCAAATACTTCGAACGCCGTAAGCCGCAAGCCGTGGTCGTCGAATGTATGGCGGTGCTGCCGGAATATCAGTGGATATGTGAACGTCAATTAATTCGTTCGCACATCGGCGTTATAACTAATGCCCGGCTGGATCATATCAACGAAATGGGGCATTTTCGCGAACAGATTACGCGCTCGTTATCCAACACGATGCCGGTGAAAGAGATTTATAGCGGACCATATATAAAAGAAGGCAAGCCTCTGCCGCCGGTGTTGTTCACTTCGGAGAAGCAAAATTTTCCGATTATGAAAGAAGTGGCTGAGGAACAGGGCGTTGAAATATATCGGGTCGGCGGCAAGGGTGTTACGGTGGACGAACTGCGCCGGTTTGGGCATATCGAACATCCGGCTAATGTCGGCTTAGCGCTGGCGGTCTGCGCTTGGGTGGGGATTGACCGCCAAACTGCACTGGAGGGAATGTATCGTTCGGCGCCGGATGCCGGGGCGCTGAAAATTGCCCGTTGCATCCATAACGATAAAGAGTTATTATTCGTCAATGCAATGGCGGCGAACGACCCGGAATCCACCTTAGAAATCTATCACCAAATCGCCAATCGGTTTGCACCGTTGGGCTCGCTCCTTATGTTGCTCAATTCACGCGCCGACCGCCAGGACCGCAGCATCCAACTCATCGAGATGACAGCGGCAAATGTCAATTTCGACTACTTTGTCCTGACTGGTGAGTCGCTGCATCGTTTTATGACTTATATCCCGCGCTATAATATTCCTAAGGAAAAAACAGTGGGTTTGGGTTGGATAACGCCGGAGAAGGTTTATGAGAAGTTATTCAATCTAATCGAGCGGCGCGGGACGGTCCTGGCGATTGGCAATGTCGGCGCTGGTGGTTTGGAGATTTTTCGCTATTTTTATAAACATAGGAGGCAGGAGGCTTGATCGAAATTGCAGTCGGGATCGGCGTTGCCTTCAGCCTGGTTTTTCACGAAGTCTTCGGTCTGGCGGCCGGCGGGATTGTCGTGCCGGGTTATATAGCGCTGAATTTCCACAAGCCGTTTGCGTTGCTTGGAACATTGATCGTCTCATTGATGGTGTGGGTTTGCATTAGGATAATAAGTCAATTCGTATTCGTTTATGGCCGCCGACGTATGGTCCTGGCGGTTCTACTGGGATTTATTCTCGGTTGGTTGTCGCGGCAGATTTTTGCCGACGACTTCGGCGACATAGACATAAGACTCGAAGCCATCGGTTATATTATTCCCGGTCTCATAGCCAACTGGATGGAACGACAGGGCGTCTATAAGACCATTACGACCGTTTTAATGGGCGGCGCGGTCGTTAGGTTGTTAGTCATTCTGGTTACCGGCGGGGAGATGTTTGGTAATGTATAGACCGACAATTAAATCGAATCTTTGGCTTGGTTTGATGACCATCGCCTTTTTAGGCCTTTACTGGTGGTCTGAAAGCAGCCTGGTCACGGTTAAGACGCGTTATTACGATGCAAAAATCGACGCTGCTACGACGATGCGGAAGGCTTTGGAAGTGTTGCAAAGTTATCGTCTGCCATCGCTGAACATATCGGAACAAACGAATATATCAGACCCACTGGTCTATACGCTTTTAGGCGAGAAGGACAGTCCTATCACGACCGATGAAGGGCGCATCGACGATAAGATTACAGTTCTGAATCCGAATTTTGCCGCGGCTATAGTCGAGATGTTAATACAGACCGGCGCCAAATCGAATGATACTATTGCGGTGTTGCTGACAGGGTCGATGCCGGGCGCCAATTTGGCGGTTTATTCCGCCGCCAAAGCCCTAAATTTGACGCCGATTGTGGTCACTTCCGTCGGTTCATCCTGGTGGGGCGCTAATTCGCCGGATTTCACCTGGCTGGATATGGAGCGCATCCTGGCGCAGCAGGGGATATTCCGTTTTCGCTCGGTCGCCGCATCGTTAGGCGGCAGCGACGATGAAGGCGGTCTGCGACTATCGGAAGTCGGTAAGAATATGCTCAGCGATGCAATTGAACGCAATGAAGTTATTTATATTCACGAAGGCAATTTAACTACTAATATTAAGGCGCGGGAAGAATTGTTTTCACGGATAATGCCGCTCGAACGATATAAAGCCGTGGTCAATATCGGCGGCGGCATTGCGGCTATGGGGCACCGTGAAAACGGTAAATTACTTCCCACCGGCGTGCATAAAAGGCTGCCGGTGTTGAACTATCCCGGACGAGGTTTACTGCATACCTTCGCTGCCGCTAATGTTGCAGTTGTGCATATCTACGAACCATCGGTAGTAGCCCGTAAGTTCGACCTGCCGGTTGCGATGCTGCCAATTCCCAAAGTCGGCTTAGGCCGTTTATATGAACATCAGGAATATGATTTAACGGTCGCCGCCATCGCCGTCGTTCTGATGTTGATTATCTTAGTTGTCGTAAAATATTTTGACCGCCAGCGCTACAAGTGGCGCGAAGAAGGCGTTGACCCGGACACCTTGGTCTGAAAACCTGCCGGATTTACAATGAGGAAAAAATCAATCACGCTGCCGGTGGCAGTCTTAATTCTGTTCGCTTTCACAGCCAATCTTTTAAATGCCAAGACTTGGACTTCAATTTCGCCGCAGAATGGCTCTAAATCCATCGCAACGCTTAAAGTAAAAGATAAGCCGTTGTCTTATTGGAAGTTGGATAAGTCAACACCAACTTTGATAAAGATTACCGGTCCGTCGGTCCTAAAAGTCGTTACTCGGATTGTCCTGCCGGAAAAAAAGAACAATTTGACATATTCAATTGCGGTCGAACGCGACGGAAATAAGAAGTATAAATTATCACGTTCGTCCAAATTCACTAAAACCACGACCAATCCCAAAAATCCAGCGGAACGGATTGCTGAAAGTCGTTCGATGGAATTCAAAGTCCCTGATGGCGAGCATACTTTTGCCATTATGACGCCCAAGGGCGATAAAAACACTATCTATGCCCGTTTCTTTATTTCCAATGGTAAGAAAGAGGTCGTCAATTATATAGATTTCAAGCCGGTTGGCGCGCTGGATAATGTGCCGATTGTCGTTAAAGAGCAGGAATATCTCTATCATCGTGTCCAGCCTGGCAAACCGGTGGAGTTAGAAGTCATAGGACCTACGAAAATCAAGGCTTTCGCGCGGCTGGAGTTCGACCATACGATGCGCGGCGATAAAACCTTCCGCATTCAGGTCAGCGAAGGCGCGAATATTCTCCAGACAAATCCCTTCACAGGGAAAATATCAGCGGCGGCGGCTTATAAAACGAAGACCGACAAATTGTTGTCGCGAGGATGCACTTTTTATATCGAGGTCCCGGCCGGCAAACATCGCTATAAGATTGAATCGCCGGATCCAGGTATGTCGGTTCTGCTGCGCTTCTATTTACCGCATAAAAGCCTTGGTAATGAACTTGGCAAGAAGAAAACCGGCAATGCCTGGCTATTTCCAGTAAGAGGCAATACGCAGGGCTGATGAGGCGGTTGGGTTTGATAACAACGCTGTTAGCAGCAGCGCAGCCTTTAATGGGGATGACTATCGGCGCGGGAAATGCCGCGTTTAACGCGAGTTGGATGTTGTCTTACGACAGCAACTTGCTGCGTTATTCGGATCGCGATGAAGACCGTTTTAGAAACCGCGCGGAAACTTATCCTTCGCCGATAGCCTCGTTAGACGATGTTCGTTTAGATTGGCGTTTTTCAACTGAATATCGCATCGAACTGTGGAAGAACCGGACGCTGCGGCTGCGCGGAATAGCCAACTTCGCCAACCACTATAAAGTTCCGCTTAAGAACCTGGGCTGGGTGAGTTTCGGTTTGCGGCAAGACCTAAGCCGTAAATGGACCAGCGCTTTGAATTATTTCTACGAACCCAAGTTTTATATTCGGAATTATACAGACATTCATACAGATTCGCGGCAGCGCTGCGAATTTGCCTTGAACCAGGGTTCGCTACAGTTGACTTATCGACCGCGGTGGCTCTGGGAAATCAGTGGAATATGCAAAATTAAAGATTATCAATATAATAAGTATTTCACTGAATATGACGGCCGGCTCTGGGAATTAGGCTCTGAAGCCGTAGTCCGGCCGAAGCAATGGCGTATGGCGGTTGAACTGAATTATGGAATGTTCGATAACAGCGGTTATAGTCCAAGTTCCCTGTTGTATCAGGTTGTATATGGCGAAGACAGCGAAGTCGGGCAGAGCGATTATGAAGAGACGAGTTTAGTATGGTCGGTCCAAAGGAAAATAGATGCACTAGGGTATGAAACGACCTGGAAGTTGAGCGGCGAACATAATTATCGTGTCTATACGACTGGTTTATCACTGCGGTTAGATCCGATGCACTCGCAAAGACAGGATAAAGCCCATTCAATTGAAATCAGTCCAACCTTAAAATATAATTCGGCGGTCGATTTTAGTTTGGGATATGGCTGGTCGGTGCGGCGTGTGAGCGCGCCGAGTCCGATAGTATCGCAAATAAAGAACTACGACCGCTGGACAGTTTGGCTGCGAATTGGATATTATTATGAGTAAGATGGAAATTTCTAAACATCGACATTTGTTTGAGCTGAGCAAGCCTTATATATTTAACAATGGGCCCATAGCTCAGCGGTCAGAGCTGCGGACTCATAATCCGTAGGTCCCAGGTTCAAATCCTGGTGGGCCCACTTGAGAAATAGAAATGAAAATGGAGCGTTACAACATCATTCTGAATTACTGGCGCGGTGCGAACTCTCTGGATTTTACCGCGCCTGTTTCACCATCCAAAATGGCGCCCGGCGAGACTCGCCGCGCGCTTTTTTGCTCTCAAAAAACTAAAGTTAAGGGTCAAATAAGTGCTTGAGGATTTAAATTATTTAGTTCGTCTCCAGCAGATCGACGACCATTTAGCGGAACTGCTCGATGAAAAAGGTGATTTGCCGGAACAACTGACGACTTTAAAACGCGAAATCGACAAGTATGAAGAGTTTGTGCGTCAAACTGAACATAATTTAGCCGCGAATCTTGAAATTAAACGGCAGCGCGAACGGATTATCGAAGAAGCCCGCGAACGACTGAAAAAATCGCAAGCGACCATTTTCAGCGTCAAGACGACCCGCGAATATGATGCTATCTCATCGGAAATCGAACAAGCCAAATCTCAAATTGCCGAATCCGAACGCTTATTGATAGAAGTATTAAACCGCGACGAGGAACAGCAAGGCACGGTTGTGCAGCATAAAAAACGACTTGAATTAGTTAAAAGCGAGTATGATGAGCGCCACAAGGAAATGCAGGAGCGGTTCGACGACAGTCAAGAAGAGGAGCATCAACTACAGAATGAACGCGGAAAAATTATCGTCAAACTAAAAAAACCGGTCTATGCCCACTATGAGCGCATTCGCAAGATAAGAGACGGCGTCGGCGTATCGACGCTTTCCGACGGCGCCTGTAGTTATTGTTTTTCGATGATACCGCCGCAGCGTCAATCTGAGGTGCGCCGGATGGACGATATCATCCTTTGCGAAGTATGCGGTTGTATTTTAGTCGCGAATAAAGAAATGAATAATCCAGTGTCGGGTTTTATGGCTAAGAAATAATCCTTTGCGCCTGCCAGACTTGGAGATTAGTGCTTTGTTCCTTAATTACCTATCATTAGCCTTTGTGCTTGGAGGGCGGGTTTAAACCCGCCCTCCAAGAGAAATTAAGGGACAGAGCACTAGTGCCTCGTTGCAAAAGAAACTGGCATTATAGTATAGACAGGAGGACAGGCGTCCCTGCCTGTCCCGGGAGATATGGCTGCAAAGTGGACAGGCAGGGACGCCTGTCCTCCTGTCCGACATTCTGGAAGCCAATTATGCAAGTAGATACTAGTTCATTCACTCTCGTTTTCGATGTAACTTAAATAAATTCAAACCACCACACTTAGGCTATCTACCGATAACCCGCCAATAAAAAGGAGACCGGCCGGACGGTCGCGTCCCGTTTATACGGGATGAGGAAAGTCCGAACTCCACAGGACAGGGCGCTTGCTGTAAAGCAAGGTCGATGTTAATCGAACGGACAGCGCCACAGAAAACAAACTTACCGGCATTACCGGTTAAGGTGAAAAGGTGAACCGCACCGCATCGACTGTGAGGTCGATGACTGGCAAGCCCCGCCCGGAGCAAGACCAAGCAGCGGAGAGCAGTTCGTCTGCGCGAAATGGTCCGTTTCGCCATTATCTGCGGGTAGGTTGCAGCGGCGTATTTTTACGCTTAGAGATGAATGACCGTTTAAACAGAATTCGGCTTATGAGCCGGTCTCCCTCTACTTAAGTTACATCACAGTATAATGTTTCTTGAAAATCTTCTCAAAAGATTGCTGTTGCAGGATGTCTGCGTCTTGTAATAAGGGAATCTCTGCGGCCAGTTCATTAGTGAAAATTATCAAGAAACTCTCTTGGCTGACGACAGCGGTGAATGAGAGTAACGCCAAGTCAGCAGATAATTCTATATTCACTCATCAGCGAGTTCAGGCGCGGGATGATTTTATCCCGTTAAAATAAAATGCAAACTAAATGGGAATACTATAGCGCTTACGATGCGGATGCTGTCAGAGCGATGATGCGCGAATTTCGGGTGCCGCGTGCGGTGGCGCGCGTTTTGTTCAATCGCGGCATAATTGAGAAGGAAGATGTCTGGCAATTTCTGCATCCGAAAACCGATTATCTGCTCGATGCATTTCTCTTAAAAGATATGTCATCGGCGGTTGGACGGGTCATCCGGGCGCTGCGCGAACGCGAGAAGATTTTAATCTATGGCGATTACGATGTTGACGGTATCACTGCGGTTTCGATGTTGTATCTATTTCTCAAGGACCTCGGCGGCGAAGTTGCCTTTTACATTCCCGACCGTTCATCGGAAGGCTACGGTCTTTCGATTGCCGGCATAGAAGAAGCCTCGAAACTCGGCTGCAGCCTCATCATCAGCGTTGACTGCGGCATAACTTCGGTCGAGGAAGTCGAACATGCTCACCGCGCCAATATCGATGTCATAATCTCCGACCATCATGAGCCGGGTGAACAATTGCCATCGGCGCTGGCGGTGCTGGACCCGAAGCGACCGGACGATGAGTATCCATTCAAAGAATTGGCTGGCGTCGGCGTGGCTTATAAGTTGGCACAAGGCGTCGTTATGCAATTAGGTTTGGATGTTTCCTATTTGGAGAAATATCTCGATTTAGTCGCCATCGGCAGCGCCGCGGACATCGTGCCGCTCATCGGCGAGAACCGCGTTTTTGTCAAAATTGGATTAGAAAAACTGAACAAACAGGGGCAGGAAGGTCTGACGACCCTCATTCGCACTGCCGGTTTGCATTTAGGCGCTATCGATGTCGGACAGATAATCTATGGTTTGGCGCCGCGTATCAATGCCGTCGGCAGATTAGGACACGCCCAGCCGGCGGTCGATCTGCTCATCACCCGCAATCAGTTCCAGGCGCAGAAGATGGCGGCGATTTTGGAAGAAGAGAATCGCCACCGCAAAGAGATCGACACGCGCACGCTTCACGAAGCGCTTAATAAAATCGAACGCGAATACGACCCCGATAGCGACTATGTCATTGTCTTATCATCTGTCGATTGGCATCCCGGGGTCATCGGCATCGTGGCGTCGCGCATCATTGAGAAATTCTATCGGCCGACGGTAATGATAACTATCGAAGGTAAAATCGGCAAAGGCTCAGCGCGCAGCATTCCTAATTTTGATTTACACTCGGCTCTGAAGGCTTGCTCGGACCTGTTCCTGCAGTTCGGCGGGCATAAGTATGCCGCCGGACTTACTATTTATGAAGAACGTATCCCCGAATTCAAGCGTCGTTTCAACGAAGTTGCCAAGTCGCTGTTGCAGCCGGAAGATTTGATACCTAAGATAAAAATCGACGACGAGATTGAAATCGACGAATTGAACACCGAACTGGTGCGGATGCTCGGACTGCTTGCGCCATTCGGACCGCGAAATAGTCGACCTTGTTTCGTTACATCGAATCTGGAGATCTTTGGGCAGCCACGCGTTGTAGGGACGAACCATCTGAAGTTCCGCGTGCGCAAGAGCAGCATACTCTTCGACGCTATTGCTTTTAATCGCGCCGACGACGTGCAGTTCATAAACAACGGCGATTTAATCGATTTAGTCTATTATATTGAGGAAAACAATTGGATGGATCGCAATTCGCTGCAAATGAAGGTCAGGGATTTTAGACCGGCGGATACGAACTAACTTTTGCCATCCAAATTGCAATAATCGAATTTTATTAACCTAAATAATTCGGAGAAATAAATGTCTGAGGTTGGGATTGTCGGCTATGGGGCTTATCTGCCGCGCTATCGTATCAAGGTGGAGTCGATAGCCGCGGTCTGGGGCGCCGACGCCGAGAGTTACAAGCGAGGATTGTATCTGTTCGAGAAGTCTGTTCCGGGCTTAGACCAGGATACGATCACGATGGCGGTGGAGGCTTCGCGCTACGCGCTCAAACGCGCCGGAGTTCAAGGCAAACAATTAGGCGCGGTATATGTGGGTTCTGAGTCGCATCCTTATGCGGTGAAGCCGACTGGAACGGTGCTGGCTGAAGCAATTGGTGCGACGCCGGTTTGTCATACCGCCGATTTTGAATTTGCCTGCAAAGCCGGAACTGAAGCAATGTATGTCTCTTATGCGCAAGTCAAAGCCGGACTCATTCAATATGGCTTGGGCGTCGGCGCCGACACCTCGCAAGGCGCGCCGGGCGATGCGCTGGAGTATTCGGCTTCCGCCGGCGCAGCGGCTTTTGTGTTCGGCGCACAAGAAATCGTCGCCCGCGTCGACCATACATACTCCTTTATGACCGACACGCCGGATTTTTGGCGGCGCGAGCATCAATTCTATCCGCAGCACGGCGGACGCTTCACCGGCGAACCGGCTTATTTCAAGCACACTTTAGGCGCGGCTAAAGGCATTATGGCGCTCGCAAAGATGAAACCGACCGATTTTCGCTATGTCGTATTTCATCAACCCAACGGCAAATTTCCAATGGAAGCCGGCAAACGGCTCGGTTTTACCAAAGAGCAATATGAGACCGGGCTGGTTACCCCGTGGCTGGGTAATACTTATTCCGGAGCGTCGCCGATTGGACTTACGGCTATTCTCGATGTCGCCAAACCGGGCGATAGAATCCTTATGGTTTCCTTCGGTTCAGGCGCCGGGTCGGATGCTTTTATCTACACTGTAACCGACCGGATATTGGAAATCCAGAACCAGGCGCCGAAAACTCGCCCGCAGTTGGATGAGAACAAGTTCTATCTCGACTATGGGAAGTATGCCAAGTTCCGCGGAAAGATAATCCGGAATGAGAAGTAGTTTATATGCCGTTGCAAACACGGCAGCCGCAAGTTTCTAATCCAATTACTAACGTATTGAGCAATAGCCTCTCGTTTGAGGGGTAATGCAAGTGCGGATGAGAGCAAATTCGCACAATTGTCGAAGAATTTTCAAAGTCATTAACGCAGGTTCGGCCTGCTTAAAATAGGGGTTTCAAAATGCGAGATGTAGCCATAGTTGGCGTTGGAATTCATAAATGGGGTGAGTTGTGGAATATGTCGCTGCGTGATATGTTCGCGTTGGCTGGCAGCCGGGCGATAGAAGACGCCGGGATTGACCACATCGATTCAATGTATATCGGCTGTATGTCGAGCGGATTGTTCACAGCGCAGGAACATTTGGCGTCGCTGTTAGCCGATTATTTGGGCGTTCTGCCGGCGCCGGCAGCGCGGGTCGAATCGGCTTGCGCGTCCGGCGGGCTGGCTTTCAGAATGGGCTGGATGGAGGTTGCATCGGGGCTGTCGGATATCGTGTTAGTAGGCGGCGTCGAGAAGATGACCGATGTCAACGGCGATGAAGCCACCTTCGCGCTTTCAACCGCAGCCGACACTGAGTATGAAGGCTATCAAGGCGCGACATTTCCGGCGCTCTATGCTTTGATGGCGCGGGCTCATATAGATAAATACGGCACGACACTGGAACAAATGTCACAAGTGGCGGTCAAGAGCCATTCCAATGGCGCGCTCAATCCCGATGCCCAATATCCCTTTCCGGTGACCTTAGAACAAGTAATGAAATCGACGCTGGTAGCCGAACCGCTGCGTTTGTTGCATTGTTCGCCCATCACTGACGGCGCGGCGGCGGTCATCCTGGTGCCTGCCGATATAGCCAAGGCTAAGTTTAAGAAGCGTCCCTTAGTGGTAGTGACCGGCGCTGGACACGCCACGGATACTATTGCTTTGCATTCGCGTAAGGACTTAACCTGGATGAACAGCACCGAAATCGCCGCCAAGAAAGCCTATCAGATGGCGAATATCGGGCCTAAAGATATTGATTTTGCCGAAGTGCACGATTGTTTTTCGATTGCTGAAATTATCGTAACCGAGTCGCTGGGCTTTTTTGAGGCGGGGCAGGGTGGACCGGCTGCTGAGAAAGGCATCACAGCGCGCGACGGAGCCAAGCCCATTAACACTTCCGGCGGTCTCAAGTCGAAAGGACATCCGGTCGGCGCGACCGGCGTCGCGCAAATCATCGAAGTTGTCCGTCAACTTTGGGGCGAAGCCGGCACTCGGCAGTTGAATAACGTCCGCCGGGGACTAACCCAAAATATGGGCGGCACCGGCGGCAGTGCACTC
Source organism: Calditrichota bacterium (assembly GCA_016867855.1). Classification (GTDB taxonomy): domain Bacteria; phylum Electryoneota; class AABM5-125-24; order Hatepunaeales; family Hatepunaeaceae; genus VGIO01. The sequence continues at coordinate 2,308 of VGIO01000063.1, read as the reverse complement.
GTGCATATCTTAGAAAAACGCGGATAAGGAGTTTAAAATGAAAATACGTTCCCCGCGCTATGCGCGCGAAATACCGCAACGATATCGCTGCGAAGCCGTCAAGGCTGAAACTGGCGAAATATTCTTCCCCCCGCGGGTAGTTTATCCAAAAGGCGTCAAAGTCGCACCGCATACATTGGCACAGACCGGCAAGGTGCTGTCATATACAATCCTGAATGTCGCGCCGATGGAATACAGCGATTTGACGCCTTATGCCTTGGGCGTCATCGAACTGGACGATGGCGCGCGCATCACCGCGCAAATCGTCGATATAGACACGGCTGAAATCAAGACCGGTATGCCGGTGAAAATCGAATTCCGGAAACTGCGAACGGAAGGCGATGAAGGGCTGCTCTGCTATGGCTATAAGGTCGTGCCGATGCGATAGTCGGGATAATTCACAACGGATTGAATAGATAAAACAGATGCAGATTTACCTTTTCCGTTCTATCCGTTCAATCCGTTGTGAATTCATCTATCTTTCTTCCGGCGGCTTGACCTTCCTGAAGTTCGCCCACAATGCAATATCATAGCCTATCTTTAAACCCGCCCCGATGATTAAAGGCACCATCAGCGCCATTCCGCTCATCATCATCCCGGCAAAGGATGGCGCGATTGCCCAGCCACCCATCCTTACCAGATTTGTCACACTCGATGCAAAAATACGCTCGTCCGGTTTGACGACCGCCATTACATAAGATTGCCGCGTCGGCACATCCATCTCCACTAAACCCTCGCGCAATAAGAACAGAATCGAGGCAATCCAGAAACTCGGCGCGAAAGCGACGGTTATCAACAGCAGACTCGATGGAATATGCGTGAAGACCATTGTGTTGACCAGTCCGATATGTTTTGCCAACCAGGCGGCGCCGAAATGCGACAATGCGTTCAGGGCGCGCGCGCCAAAGAATAAAATCCCAATTTCACTCAAACTGACATCGAAACGTTGGAAGAAGAAGTATGACAACAGCGCGGTTGTCAGAAAGCCGCCGCCGAGGCTGTCGATAAAAAAGAGGGATGATATTTTCCAGACGACGCGTTTAGTTTCCTTAGTTATTCTCTGTTTAGGCAAGGCTTGCCGCGAATTCAAGTTTTCGGCTTCGACTTTGGATGATAAGCCAAGATACATAATGATAGTCGCGGCGTTCATCAGCGCATAGATAACGAGCAGAGTTCGGTAACCGGGGAGTCCAACCAGCCCTAAGGCGGCTGGCAGGAGCGCCGGGATACCAACTAATAAGCCGCCTATGGCGTGTCCGGCATCTTGCAGAACATTATACCAGGCGAAGGCTTGCGTGCGCTGCTGTGGACTGACCGTTGAGGGTAGTATGGCTTGTTCCAATATCAACGACGCGCTGCGGTCGCGCCCCATCCCATTCAACATTCCGAAGAATGAAATAAAGGATAATAGAATAGGCGAGGAGGTCAGGGCTGCGCCTAGGCCTATGACCGAAGTTAATCCGGCGATAAAGATGAGCCGGAAACGTCTTCCGATGCGGTCGCCGGTCAAAGTAACTATGAGCGCCGCCAGCGCGCCGCCGGCAAGTCCGGCGCCGATGATGAAGCCGACCGCCAGCGAATCCAACTTTAAATCGGCTAAATATACGCCCAATAACACGCCGAGCAACCCGGTGGCAGACGCCCGCAGGAAAGCGGCGGTATATATTCGATAACGGTCGGCGTTATATTCTAAAAATTTCGATTTATTGATTAAAATCATAGGTTTTGGGTTATGATAAGGGAATATTACTCAGGCTGCCATTCGAGGTCGGCAACCTTCGTTTGCAACGCTTTAAAAATACGTGCTATCTCCGCCTCGAGTATATTTACCAAATTTATAGTGATGTCGTAATTACGCTCATCGTTTATGAGGGTCGGATCAGGCACATCCGGATTATCGAGTGGCTCTTGACGAGCGAAATTGCGCAAAGTGAAAATTCGGTCCGACATGTGCGGAGCGATGGCTATCAACTTTAGACGCTGCGCTTCTTCCATCGCGAATATCCAGCGATATTGGGCGAGCATCCGCTTATCGACCCGACGCGAGCGATGCTGCGATAGATTGATTTTATATCGCTCTAAGAAATAATTGTAAATTATACGATAAACAGGCGAAGATGCGCGGGCTTGCAGTCCGGCTGAGCCGATGGTCCAGTTTTCACCGGATTCTTGAGCCATTCGCTTGAATAAAGCCTCAGCTGCCGGACTACGGGTCATATTTGCTGTGCAGATGAACAGAACACTGCGCAGCGGCGGCTGTTTGGATTTA
>VGIO01000062.1 GCA_016867855.1 Calditrichota bacterium | reverse complement strand
AAGACACATCCGAAATCTTAAGCAGAGCTTGAATGAAACTGAAGAGTGCATTGCCATAGCCGCCATTTTCAATAGGCAGTAGTAACTCACCATCCCTATCAGTGACTGAATAAGCCGATAAAGAATTTGAAATAATCTTCGCTCGCGTGCCTTTATATAAATCCTTTTCGTCCAAATCGTATGTCAAGTGCATATAGGTTTGGCCTTCATCGGATAAAATAAAGCGGTCAGCCTCCCGCTTTAAAACAATGTCCAGATGGTCGCCATCGTCGAACTGGAACGGCGTTAATACGCGATAACGCTCCAATCCTTCCGGATAAAGGGCAACTTCATCACAGACTTTCTGCTTGAAGTCACTCTCGATAGTTTCTATAGTCATTATTTTGCCTTACTTTAATAGAAGTGAGGTTTGAGATTCATTGACTATATTGAAATTGCAGTCTTCGAGTAGACAGTTTACAGCCTCGTTGAGATTACTGAAGCGATTCGACGGTTCAGCGTAAGTGTCTTCTCGCACACCTAATAATTGATAACGTTCAGTCGCTTGGTGAATATGATAGTCGAAAAAATGAATTCGTTCAATTTTGTTTGTATGTTGATGCTTACCATTATATCGGCGCAATCTAAATCGTTGGTTTGACTTCGGTATTTGATATGCCAAAATGGCTGAGAACTTTAATGGTTCTATTAGTGATTGACGGAGAATAATAGCATATTCTGAATTATTAATGCCTTTAAAGTTCAACTCAATTTCTTTGTGCCCGCGTTTTGGCTTTGGAATAATGCGCTTTACAAAATCCGAAGGTAATATTTTGGGCTCTTTAAGAAGTTTTACGATTTCTATATCTGTGAGCAATTTATAATCCTAATCTGAGAGAAAATGAGAGTATTCAGCCTGTCTATCCTTCAGCAAATCTTCCAGCCAGTCAAATTCGAGCGGCTGGCGATATAAATCGTTTAAATAAGCGATATCATCGGCATCTTCGATTTGCTCGAGCAGTGCCTGATAATCGGCAATGTCTAAAACAAACGCTGAAGTTTTGCCGTCTCTAAGGATGATGTCAGGGCGTTTGAATTTAAGTTCCGGCATATTTTACTCTCGGTTTAAACTGCGATGCTTTTATAAAGGTTGATTCAGTCCTATGTTATTTATAAACATTAATCTGGATTCCCGTTTTCACTGGAATGACGCACTCTTGCGCATTGATTTTTCTTCACTTCGTTCGCAATGACGCGCCTTGCAGTATGCATTTAAATAACATTCACTTCAACAAACTCACCGGCAATTTCTCCAACTTCTGCGTAACCGGATTGACCTTCAGCACTGCCGATTCCAGCGCTACCACACCTACTATCGGCTCAACATCGTCCGGTCCAAAGACGACCCTTCCGGCGGTGATTTCACCCATCAGTTCAATTTGAACCAGTCCGTAATCGAACTCCACTTTGCGGTTGTCAGCCAGTTCATAGGTTCTCCGACCGAGTCGCGGCACGCCGATCCGCTCCAATTCACGCGCCGGCGCGACGCAGTCCATCGCTCCTGTATCGACTAAAAATTCAGCGGTATAGGTCTTATGACCATCTTCAAATGACCGCAAAGTAACAGTTGTGAATGTTGTTCCCATTTATAACTTCCTTTGAGGTTTATAAAAACCAGTCGATTTATATAATTAGAAATCCACTATTTAGGCATATTAACAATCAGACTCTAGGCGAATTGACAGCAGATTATGCATCGGCTGTCAACCGCTGGGGATTGACAGCCGCTCGGATCACAGCCGTCAACCACGGCGGGTCGACAGCGGGTAGTAAAGCCGCTGACTCGCCGTAGTCGGCAGCCAAAACGAGCCGTTGCGTCAGGTGTTCTACACCTGACGCAACTTTTATCCTATGCAACCTATTAATATAATCCTATTTCAACAGCGGCGCAATAACTAAGGCGACCACGCTCATCAACTTGATCAAAATGTTCATCGAAGGACCGGCGGTGTCCTTGAACGGGTCGCCGACCGTGTCGCCGACTATGGCGGCTTTATGGTTGTTCGAGCCTTTGCCGCCGAAAGCGCCGCCTTCGATGTGTTTCTTGGCGTTATCCCAAGCGCCGCCGGCGTTAGCCATAAAGACCGCCATCAACACGCCCGAAGCCGTCGCGCCGGCTAAAAAGCCGCCTAATGCATACTTGTCTATAAAGCCGAACGCAATCGGCGCGACAATCGCCAGCGACCCCGGCACAATCATCCGCTTGATAGCGGCGGCGGTCGAAATCGACACGCAGCGCGCATAATCCGCCTTGCCTGTCCCTGCCAGCAATCCCGGTATCTCACGGAACTGACGCCGAACCTCTTCGACCATCTCGAAAGCCGCATTACCGACTGCCTTCATCGCCATCGAAGCGAACAGGAAGGGAAGCATCGCGCCGATGAATAATCCGGCAATAACCGAAGGCTTGGAAACATCTATGGACTCCACACCTGCAGTTGCCTGGAAGGCTGAAAAGAGCGCCAGAGCAGTCAGAGCCGCCGAGCCGATGGCGAAACCCTTGCCAATGGCAGCCGTAGTGTTGCCGACGGCGTCCAATTTATCTGTGCGACCGCGAACCTCTTTAGGCAGATGGGTCATCTCTGCAATGCCGCCGGAGTTATCCGCAATCGGACCATAAGCATCGACCGCTAATTGAATACCGGTCGTCGAAAGCATCCCCAAACCAGCCAGACCGATGCCGTAAAGTCCCGCAAGATGATAGGCTATAACCATCGCACCGGCTAAAACGAACACCGGCAGCGCCGTTGAAGCCATTCCCAAGCCCAAGCCGCCGATGATGACCGTCGCCGCGCCGGTCTGCGACTGCGCGGCTAATTTACGCGCCGGTGAACGCGACTCGCTTGTATAGTATTCGGATAAGAGACCGATGGCAACCCCGGCGAACAGTCCGATGGTGAGTGCGCCATAGATGCCAAGTCCTGTAATATTATCGATTAATGTGCCAGTTGGATTAGATGTAAACACCATCGCTTCCGGCACGAAGTATTTGATAATCGGATAGGCGGCAATTATCATAATCACCACAGCGCCGAATGAGCCGAGGTTGAGCGCGGCTTGCGGATTGCCGCCTTCTCCTTCCTTCATCCGCACGCCAAACGAACCTATAATGGAGGCGAGGATGCCCATCGCCGCTAACATCAGCGGCAGCATCACTAAATTTAAACCATAATAAGCGCCCAGCACCATTGAACCGATAATCGCGCCGACATAGGATTCGAACAGGTCAGCGCCCATACCGGCTACATCGCCGACATTATCGCCGACATTATCGGCAATTACAGCCGGATTGCGCGGGTCGTCTTCCGGTATACCGGCTTCGACTTTGCCGACTAAATCGGCGCCGACATCGGCGGCTTTAGTGTATATACCGCCGCCGACACGCGCAAAAAGCGCGATAGACGAAGCCCCAAGCGAATAGCCAGTGATTGTCGAGAGCAAGTTAGTCAGTGCTGCTTCGCCACTGAAGGGGATTTTTAGAACTAAAGTATAGAAGCAGAACAACAGCGCCAACCCGGTGATGCCCAATCCGACAACGACCATTCCCATCACTGAGCCGCCGGAGAAGGCGACCGCCAGCGCTTTCGGCAGGCTGGTGCGGGCGGCTTGCGTTGTGCGCACATTTGCCAGCGTAGCGACGCGCATCCCAAAGAAGCCGGCTGTAGCGGAGCAACCAGCGCCGATAATGAACGACAACGCCACCAGTCCGCTGGATACACCGGCAAGCGTATTCACTATGCCCAACACCGCCGCTACGATGACGACGAATATGAGTAGAACCTTATATTCGCGCCCTAAAAACGCCATCGCGCCGGTGCGAATATATCCGGCGATTTCCTGCATCCTGGCGTCCCCGGCGTCGCGCTTTTTTATCCAGATGGTCTTGATATAAGCATAAATTATAGCGGCTAAGCCGCCCGCGATTGCAATTAGTAGATAGTTGGTCATTAGACTACCCAATTTGTGTAATTTGTTTATTTTTTAACAATAAAATTCGATATAATATTAATTTAACAAAAGAGGTAATTGTAAAAGTGATGATTAATCAAGAAAACTCAGACTATGACAAGGCGGACGCCCTCGTCCGCCGAAAACCAAGCATAGAATGCGGCAGACGAGGGCATCCGCCTTGCCATCAGTTGATAAATCCAACACTTTTACAATTACCTCAAAAATTAACTTCATTCATCGATAACCATACGATTAAAAGTATTCATCGCCGCGGCCGGACCCGACTTTTCGACCAACTCAAGCGCATCGACTGCTGCAGCGATAATTCGCTGCACGCGTTCAGCCATCGATTTGGGAATCGGTGAAAGGACATAGTCCGCTAAATCTTCGACCGCTTTATCGCCGGCGATGCCGAGGCGCAGGCGCGGGAATTGGTCAGTGCCGATGACGCGGATGATGTCATCTAAACCGCGATGGCCTCCCGATGACCCCTCCAGCCTTAGCCGCAGCCGGCCCAGCAGCAAATCGTGGTCATCTAGAACAGTCAATATCTGTGCTGGTTCGACTTTATAGTATCGCAGCCACCAGCCAACCGCCTCGCCGGAGCGATTCATATAGCCCGTCGGCAGCATCAGGGTTGTATAGTCCGTTTCAGCGTAAATAAAAGAACTTTTACCGGGCTTGAAAATCGCATTGCGGCGCTGTGCTAAGGCTTGGACTGTCATCCAACCTAAATTATGCCAGGTGTTCTGATAACGCGTCCCCGGATTGCCCAAACCTACAATTAACCGCAGAGAATCGGACATTTAGACTATAGCCACTGGCTTTCAATGAATGATATCGTCTTCAGAATTACTCAAATACTTAAGCGCTTAAGAACTTGTGAACTTGCGAACCTACTTTTTCTCTTCAGACTTACCTTCGGTCTTCGTTTCGCCTTCGGTTGGGACGGCTTCAGCCGGCGCTACAGCGCGTTCCTTCATTATGGTCGGCGCTGCGACATGCGCCACGACTGTATGCGGGTCGGGATGAAACTTAAATTGCGGAAAATGCAGGTCGGAGATATGAATCGTATGACCCAGCGCCAGCCCCGACACATCGACCTCTATATGGTCCGTTATGTCCTTCGGTTGGCAGTCGATGCTGGCTTCGACGATGCCGCGCTCTAAAATCCCACCTTCCTTAGCGCCGACCGGTGTGCCAGTAAGTTTAATTGGCACGGTCAAGGTGATGCGTTCACCTTCTCTGAAGCCTTGCAGGTCGATATGGATTATCGCTTCGCTGACCGGATCGCGTTGCAATTCACGGATGACGCACTCGCGCGGACGCTGGCTTTCAATGACTAGATTAATGAGCGGATGGCGCCGGCGCATTAACCGATTGAGCGCTATTTGCGAAACTGAAAATGGGATGTTTACTTCGTTGTGTAAATAATAGACGCCGGGGATAAGCCCTTTAGCCCGCAATTTGCGCGCAGCGCCCTTGCCATATTCGCCGCGATGTTGAGCGTTTAGTGTATTCTCAGACATTGATTTATAAATGATGATGGTGATAATAGTGATTAAAAACTAATGACCAAATGTCCATATTGTCCATTCAGTCTATACCGTCCATTCGAATTAGTTCCGGCCTTCTCATTTTTGTGATAATTCCTGCCGTCGCCTGCCTCCAAAGGTCAATGTTGCGATGATTGCCGGAACGCAGGACCTCAGGGATGCGCAGACCTTCGTATTCTTCGGGTCTGGTATAATGCGGAGCGTCAAGTCTGTTCCCTTGGAAACTATCGCCGCGGGCGCTGTCGAAATCGCCCAGCGCGCCGGGGATGAGCCGTATCGCCGCGTCGAGCATCACAACCGCCGCCAATTCGCCGCCGGTAATAACATAATCGCCAAGCGAATACTCGCGGTCCGCAAACCGTTCGATTACCCGCTGGTCGAGGCCTTTATAATGCCCGCAGATGAATATCAAATGCCGTTCGCGGGATAAGGCTTCGGCGTGAGCCTGCCTAAAAGGCTCACCGGCAGCCGATGGACAGATGACCAGCGGTCGCCGTTCCGCGCCGGCGAGTATCGACTTCAGCGCCCGGAAGAACGGCTCCGGTTTGAGCAGCATCCCGGCGCCGCCGCCAAAGATATAGTCGTCGGCTTGCTGGTGTTTATCGGTTGTAAATGAGCGTAAATTATGTATCTGGACTTCGAGCAAGCCGAACTGCCGCGCTCGACGTATGATGCTCTCGCCGAAAAAGCCTTCTATCAGTCCTGGAAATAGTGTGATAATATCAACTTTCAATCCTCACTCCCACAAACCTTCCATCCGCTTCACTACAACCTTATGCTGGGCTAAATCGACTTGAGCGATAAAATCTTTAACCGCCGGGATGAGGATATCGCCGTTGGAGCCATCGATGACCCACAGGTCGTGATGCGCTTGCGGCCAAACTTCGATGAGCAATCCCAATTCCTCGCCGTCGTCAGTCTCAACTCGGCAGCCGATGAGGTCGTCGATGTAGAATTCGCACGCCGACAGTTCCGGGCGTTCGAATTTTGAGATGATGATGTCACCCCCGGCTAACTTAGCCGCCATTTCCGGTGAGTCAACGCCGGCGAACCTTATCTGCAGGTAACCGCCGCGGGCTTTAATAGATACAGGAATAAACTCAAAGCAGCCTTCGTCAATCCGCACAACTAGGCGCTTGATGCCATCCAAGCGGTTTTTATCCTCCGCTTCGACAGTTGCCTTGACATCGCCCAACACGCCCAAGGCGCGGGCGATATGACCGATCACCACCGGTTCACGCGGCAGCGGAACAGGCTTGCCGGGAAGACTAATTTCAGATGCCGGTTTAGGCATCGCTTTTCGGTGGAGTGGCTTCTTCGACGACCGATTTGGCCGGTGCGGAAGCCTCTTCGATTTTAACTTCCGCGGCTTCAGCCGGCAGGGAAGGCTCTTCGAATTTGACTTCTACGACTTCAACCGACGTGGAAGCCTCTTCGATTTTAATTTCCGCGGCTTCAGCCGGCAGGGAAGGCTCTTCGAATTTGACTTCTACGACTTCAACCGACGTGGAAGCCTCTTCGATTTTAACTTCCGCGGCTTCAGCCGGCTCTGCGGCCGAAGTTTCGACGACCGCGATTTCCTGCATAACCGGTTCGGTCGTTTCGGTTGTTTCAGGCGCAGTTTCGACTGCGGTCGGCTCAACCGGCTCTGCCGCCGGCGCTGCTGCTTCGGGCGGTTGAACGACCGGCGCTGCCTTGTGGTGTGCCTTGAACCAGTCCTGCATCATCGAATCTATTTGCGCCTGCGGTAAGCCGCGCCGTTCCAACCTGAAACGCAGCCAGACGCCTTCGCGCTTCAGAAGGCTAAGCACAGTCTCGCTGGGCTTAGCGCCGTTGCGCAGCCATTTGAGGGCTTTGTCGCCCTCAATCAGCACATCGGGAGGATTTTCGAGCGGGTGGTAATAACCGATGCGCTCAATATAAGAGCCGTCGCGTTTGGCGCGGCTATCGACGGCGATTATGCGATAGTAAGGACGCTTCTTGCGTCCCAAACGGGTTAATCTAAGTCTGACGGACAAGTGAACTCCCAATACCACCACAATTATTATTTGTGGTCTTCTTATCTCAATTTAAAATGAGCCATGCCAGGATGGCGCATTGAATAAAGAAAATGATTGAAAAAGTAACTATTCTAACGACGGCAACATCGTCTAAGGTTAAGCTGAATTTATGTAAAATCAGCGGACGCTGGATTTCCCAGAGTAAAAAGAATAATACGACTATTCCGGCGGCGAGCGACCACAGCGGCGCGGCAATGAAGCCATCGACTACGAAAATAAGCGCAACAGCATTAAGCAGCGCTACCGCGCGGTGCAGCCAGAGATTACGAATCATTTATTTAGAAGGGCATTCTCGGCAAGCCTAGCGGTGGAGCGCCGCGTTTGCCGAAACGCTTCATCATTTTTTGCATCTGCTCGAACTGGTTCAGCAGCCGGTTTATTTGCTGCACGCTGGTGCCGCTGCCACGGGCGATGCGCTTGCGGCGGCTGCCGTCGATGATGCGCGGCGACCGACGTTCCTGCGGTGTCATCGAATCGATTATTGCTACCACGACTTTCATTTCACGTTCATCGATCTTTATACCCTTCATAGCGCCCTTCATCCCCGGTATCATCGCTAACAGCGAGTCCAACGGACCCATCTTTTTAAGTTGAATAATCTGTTCCTTAAAATCTTCGAGCGTAAATTCGCGTTTGAGCAGTTTTTTAGCGGCTTTTTCAGCGGCTTCGGCATCGACGACAGATTGGGCTTTCTCTACCAGCCCTACGATGTCGCCCATTCCAAGGATACGTCCAGCCAGCCGGTCGGGGTGGAAGGCTTCGAGGTCGGCGGTCTTTTCTCCGACACCGATGAACTTAATCGGCTTGCCGGTGATATACCGCACACTAAGCGCCGCGCCGCCGCGGGCGTCGCCGTCTAATTTTGTGAGGATTAAGCCTGTGATTTCCAGCCTTGCCGAGAAGGCTTGCGCTGACTTGACGGCGTCCTGTCCGGTCATCCCATCGACGACTAACAGGGTCTCCGGCGGTTTCACGAAAGCCTGCAGTTCCGACAACTCCTGCATCAATTCGTCGTCGATATGCTGTCGGCCGGCGGTATCGACTAAAATGCAGTCCAGTCCTTCACGTCGGGCAAATTCGTATCCCTTTTCAAAGATCTTGATGGGCGAACTTTCCCCCCTCACCACCGGAATGCCAAGTTGTTTGCCTAAAATCTCCAACTGTTCGGCAGCCGCGGGACGGCGAACATCACCGGCGGCCATCAGCGGTTTACGGCCCTTTTTGCGTAAATACAGGGCTAATTTGGCGGTGGTGGTTGTTTTGCCCACCCCGTTCAAGCCGACCAGCAAAATTGGGGATGGCGATTTGCCAAACCTTACCGGTTCGCTCGCGCCGCCTAAAAACTGGGCTAACTCATCGTAAATCACTTTGACCATCTGCTGGCCGGGCGTGATGCTGGTCAGGACTTGCTGCCCGAGGGCTTTAGTTGTAACCGCATCGATGAACGACTTGGCGGCTGGTAGGCTGACGTCGGCTTCTAACAGAATGCGGCGGACTTCCCGCACTGTATCGCGCACATTGGCTTCGCTCAGTTTACCCTGCCCTTTGAGGTTGCGGACAAACCGCTCGAACTTTTCGGTCAATTCGTCGAGCATATACTCTGTAGGAGGGCGGGCTCCCTGCCCGCCATTAGGCTTTAGGCTTTGGGCTTTAGGCTATAGGAGGACGGGCGTCTCTGCCCGCCGCCATTTTCTCCCCACGCTTGAGGAGGAATGCAAGAGGGGCGTTAAATGACTTTGCCGTCGACTCGCCGTAGTCGACGGCGGGTAGTCTAGCGGGCAGGGACGCCCGCCCTACTGGCAAATTCTCATCCCCTGATTTTCTCTATCAATGTGCTGGTTGAATAACCTTCCACCAGAGGAATGCGCTCGACCCGTCCAGCGAACTCTCTGCCTTCGATATGGTCTTCAGCCCAGTCGGCGCCTTTAACCAGCACATCCGGCTTGATCTTGCGGATGAGTTCACGCGGAGTTGGTTCTTCGAAAATCACCACCACATCTACGACTGCTAGTCCTGCCACCAACCGCGCTCTGTCTTCCTGTTTGTTCATCGGGCGGTCGGGACCTTTACCTAGCGACCGGGCTGAGGCATCGCTGTTCAGTCCGATAATTAAGTGTTCGCCGAAAGCCGCTGCGCGCTCTAAGGATTCCAGATGCCCGCGGTGCAATATATCGAAAACACCGTTAGTGAAGACGATGCACTCGCCCAAGCGGCGCCATTTTTCGACCAACTTATGCAATTCCGCCTCCCCCATCACCTTCGACTGCGTATCTACTTTCAAATCCCCATTCCTTATTTACTCAAGCACTTAAGCACTCAAGCACTTATGCACTCAAAAGTGGGCGATACTGGATTTGAACCAGTGGCCTCTGATATGTGAGACCAGCGCTCTGACCAACTGAGCTAATCGCCCGTTTCGCCATCAGTTTTTTAGTAAAAATTAAATATAATTTAAGAATTTAGGTTTGTCAACAGATTATTATCTCATTAACGATGAGTAAGAAATTTCTCTACTACAAATCATTGAAATAGATTCAAAAAAGACTGAGAATAGGTTTATGTATAAGCGAATTGCACCTTCAAGTTTTGCAAGTTAGAGAAGAAGGTTAGTTTTCTTATTATTCCTTTCAATGCAATATTTGCATAATAATCCAATTTCTGATGCTCTTTAATACTATAATCGGATGCCTTTCATTTGCAGGAGCAAATTTTGTTTTCTATTATAAATTTCTTAGTAATTTTGGAAATAATAGGATTTTCGCATTCCTTTAAATTGATTGGCTTGATTATTGCATTTGTAATTTTAAGAAGCAAAACAAACCTCTGATTTCCTCAAACCGTATCGCTTACGGTTGAATAAATATAAAAATCAAACACATTGAGGAGTCATCCAATGAGCGCTCAAATCCTTCGATTCACATTCGTGCTGTTAGTTTTATCGATCAGCACAGCCACACCATCATTCGCTTCCGTTCAAAAAAGTCAAACCGAAACAACTGAACGCGATGAAGCGAACACCACCTTGAATGTCCCTGATGATTATCGAACCATCCAATCAGCTATCGAGGCTGCTGAAAATGGCGATCTGGTTCTCGTTCAACGCGGCGATTACTTGGATAACCTTGATTTCCACGGCAAGATAATCACAGTAGCCAGTGAATTCATCAATTCCGGCGACGGTGCTGATATGTTCGGAACCACTATCTATCCTGCCGAAGTGCGAAGCATTGTCACCTTTGCTAATGAGGAGACTGCAGAGGCTCAGTTAATCGGCTTCCGAATCCGCGATGGTCGACCGTCGGATATAGGAAATAACCAGTATAGGGGTGGCGGGATCTACTGTGTTAACTCTGGTCCAACTATTTCGAACTGCTATTTTGCCACCAACGGCAACTACGCAGAATTTGACCGACGACTTCATAGAGATGAAGATGAAACTTGGTGTGGAGGCGGGATGGCATTTGAAAACTCGACAGCCTCAATATTGAACTGCGGCTTTGAGAAAAATTTCGCTTTTAGTTATGGCGGCGGTATCTATATAGCCGGTCAGTCGAATATTACTATCAGAAACTGTGAATTTGAGGAAAATGAATCCGCGTTTGGTGGCGGTATTGCAGTAATGGGTGAATCTCGAATCGATATAAGTGATTGTCGATTTTTCCAAAACACCGCTATTTTAAGAGACAATGAATTCGGATATGGCGGCGCAGTGTATTTCGGTGAAACCGTTGAAGGTTTTGTTCGCCAATGCTGGATTTATGAAGGTGTTGCACAAGGCAAAGGCGCGGGTGTTTATATCGGATTGAACTCCAATGTTCGTATTGAACGATGCTTGATTTTCGATAATTGGGCTCCTCTGGGAACCGCCATTTATAATTATGCAGCCACAACCGAAATTATCCACTGCACTATTCACGGGAATACTGCTGATGTTCGAGCCGGCGGAATTTATATGGAGGGTTCCGGATATATTTTGAATCCGCCGGTCATTGTCAATTCTATTGTCTGGAACAATGGTGAAACTCAAATGTTCGTCGACACTGATATTGACCCCGAGAATTTGGATTTCTCATACTCGGATATTCAGTGCGATGAACGGGGTATCCCATCCAGCAATGGCGGATTTATCGAATTGGGCGCGGGAAATCTCAATGTCGATCCAAGGCTGGTTCATCCGACTTGGGAAGGCGGCCCTTGGGATTTCAATCTGTTAGAAGATTCGCCTTGCGTCGATGCCGGGATTGACATTGGTTGGGAATTCAATGGAAATGCCCCGGATATGGGCGCATTAGAATCTCAATATTCCACTAATATTGAACGAAAAGAAAAGCCTGCAATTGCAGAATCTGTTCGATTATCGGTTTATCCAAATCCTTTTAACGCTGCTATGGCGCTTAATTTCAGCGTGAGCCATTTTGGGCAAATCAACCTTAAGGTCTTAAATACTAATGGAGGTTTGACATCCGAATTCCTTAATGGATATTATAAACCGGGAGATTATTCGCTAATTTGGAATGCCGAGAATCTCCCGACAGGTATGTACTTCATCCGACTTGAGACCCGGGAAAGCGGCGTTATACTTCAAAGGGCGATCCTTATTAAATAAAGTAAGTGTCTCCCCGAAGGTTTTAAAGGGATGATTCGGACAATAAAAACCGCTGCTGACTCAGAAAGTTGACAGCGGTTTTGCTTTACCGAAATCTGATAATCATATACACTCCAAACGCAATTATCATAACGCCGGCAGTCCTGCGCAGCCAAATTGTGCCTCGGGATTTTTCACCCCAATTCAGATATCTCTGCACTAATTCTACAGAACCGCCGGCAATTGCAATGACCGCACAATGTCCTAATCCATAGAATCCCAACAGCATCACCCCAAACATAGGTCTGGCGGCTCCCGAGCCGAACACCATCGCTAAAATCGGCGCCATAAAAGCGAAACTGCACGAACCGAGCGCCAAACCGTAGATCAATCCGAGCGTCAAGGACGCAAGCAGACCTTTGCTTTTTAATTTAATGCTGGCGGCCGACGGACTAAATTGTGGGATTATATCGAGCAGGTATAGTCCTACAATAAGAAACACAGCCGCTACGATATATGTTCCCCAGTCGCCGATGTCGCCCATAATCCGGCCTAATGCAGCCGTGATGACGCCGATGAGTGCGATCGACGCTAAAATGCCGAGCGCAAAGAGCGTCGATAGTCCGAAAGCGCGACGGGCGTTCAATTCAGCCTGTCCGCTGATGAATCCGATGACTAATGGGATGCTGCCGAGGTGGCAGGGACTTAGCAGGACGCTGCAAATACCCCAGGCGAAAGCGGCTCCTATCGCCAGCGCCGAACTGCTCTGAACTATTTCGTAAAGACTTTTAAGAAGAGCATCCATTATTCTGCAATGGTTGGAATGAACTTATGCTTACGCCACTCAGCAAGGATGTCTTCTTTCGACATATAACCCTCGTGCCGGGCGATCTCTTTGCCGGATTTGTCGAAGAATATCTGAGTCGGGATTAATCTTATGCCCGCCTTTTGACCGGCTTCATTATCCATCCAGACATCGATGAAAATAACCTCGACTTTGCCGGAGTATTCGGATTGCAGTTCCTTTAAAATAGGCGCCATCTTCTTGCAGGGGATACATTTACCAGCGCCGTAATCGACCATTCTCGGCAAGGCGTCTTTTTTGATTGTATCGGACGGCGCTGTCTCTTGAGCCGAACAGCTTGAGGGAAATGAATCCATATAGCCAGTAACGATACTTATAAGCAAGATAAAAATTAAAATCTGTTTCATTTTAGCATCGATTTAATTTCTTCTACAGGGACGACGCGTCCGACCGATTTGACCGTGCCATCGATGACCAGCCCCGGCGTCATCATCACGCCGAGCGCCATTATCTGTTTTAGGTCGGTGATTTTTTGAATCTCATACTCAATGCCGAGCTCCTGCACGGCTTGCTCAGCGTGAGCAGCCAGAACCTTACACTTAGAGCAGCCGGGGCCGAGAACTAATATGGAGCGCATATAAATCTCCTTTAGATTTATGTTAATTAACGATATAGAATCTTTAGTCGAAATGGACAGACTAATTGAAGCATTTCATTTATATTTTTGCTGCAAATAGAGCGACACCTTCACCAGACCCAGCATTACCGGAACCTCAATCAGAGGTCCTATGACCGCAGCGAAGGCTTCGCCTGAATGAATCCCAAACACCGCTACTGCCACCGCAATGGCTAACTCGAAATTGTTCGACGCTGCCGTGAAAGCCAATGTAGTAGTCTGCGCATAACCAGCCCCGATCCGCTTCCCCATCGCAAAAGAGAGTAAAAACATCACTATAAAATAAATCGATAACGGTATAGCTATTGCCAGCACATCCTGCGGCAAAGAAATTATTTGCTCACCCTTGAGTGAAAACATCACAATAATTGTAAAGACAAGCGATATTAAGGTTATTGGGCTAATGACCGGGATGAACCGTCCGTGATACCATTCTTTGCCATTAATCCTGACTAATACCGCTCTTGTTATAAAACCGGCGATGAATGGAATACCAAGATAAATGAAGACACTTTTAGCAATCTGCGCAATGGTAACTTCGACTACCACGCCTTGTAGACCGAATATGGGTGGCAGTTTGGTGATAAAAATATAGGCATAAACAGAATAGAACAACACCTGAAAGATGGAATTGAACGCCACTAATCCAGCAGCGTATTCGCTGTCACCGCATGCTAATTCGTTCCAAACTATAACCATCGCTATACAGCGCGCTAAACCGATTAGAATTAAACCGTTCATATATTCAGGATTGTTGGGTAGAAATAACAGCGCCAAACCGAACATTAAAATTGGACCGATTAACCAATTCTGAACTAAAGAAAGACCCAACACTCGCCAGTTGCGAAATACGCGCCCCAACTCCTCGTAGCGCACCTTTGCCAGCGGCGGATACATCATCAGTATGAGTCCGACCGCAATTGGAATCGAAGTCGTTCCGACTTGGAAGCGGGTGATAAATTCGACCACTTGCGGCGCGGCAACGCCTAAACCAACTCCAAAGCCCATCGCCAAGAAAATCCATAGAGTTAGAAAGCGGTCTAAAAGTGATAAACTTTTAACGACAGTCATCGAGCAGATTCCATTAGTTCTAATTTTGTTGTTCGATTACTTAAACAGAGCGCCAAATATCATCCCAGTAATGGCCGCTGCTACGACCACCAGTAGAATATAAACAGCCGTCTTCTTCGTTCCTATTACTGAATGCAGAACAAGCATACTCGGCAGAGACAGCGCCGGTCCAGCCAGCAGCAATGTCAGCGCTGGACCCTTACCCATTCCGCTGCCGATGAGTCCCTGCAGAATCGGGATTTCGGTCAAAGTTGCGAAATACATAAGCGCGCCGGCTATTGAGGCGAAAAGATTTGCCCATAGCGAGTTGCCCCCAACCGCTGAACTCACCCACTGTGCGGGAATCAATCCCTCGCTGCCCGGTTTGCCTAATAATAATCCCGATATCAGAACGCCAATCAAGAGCAGCGGCAGGATCTTCTTGGCGTAATCCCAGGTTTGGCCGAACCACTCGCCGGATTCGTCGCTGCGATTGCTTAAAATCAACGATAATCCAATCACTCCAATAGTAAATGGAATC
>VGIO01000061.1 GCA_016867855.1 Calditrichota bacterium | reverse complement strand
GGGCGATGCGCTATTTCGACATCAGCCGCACCGGCTGGATACAGTTGTATTCCAAGATGCAGGCTTGGAGCGATTATCGCGTGGACCGGCAGGTTTGGCCTGATTTGGAACGGGTGATATCGGTCTATACGCTTTTAGGCGACCCGACGGTAACTTTACATTACGGCGAGGTGGTCGATTTGCGGGTTGAGCATCCGCAAAGTTTAACGCCGGGCGCGACCGGACTGGCGGTGCGTGTGAGAACGGAAACCAGCGTTCCGCGGGAGGCTCTAGTATGCATAACGCAGGCTGGCGGCTTGCATTTGGTCAACTATCCGGACAGCGCCGGCTGGGCGCACTTCACCTTCCAGCCCGGTCAACTGCGCGCCGGCCGCCTCGCCATCACCATCACCGGGCATAATTTAGCGCCTTATATCGGTGGCTTGGATGTTCAAGCCGGAACATCGATTGACTTGACTAATGTCGCTTTTGTCAATCTGGACGGATTGTTCGCCCACGGCGAGCGTGTCCCGGCAGCGTTGACTTTCCGCAATTC
The DNA here is from genome assembly GCA_016867855.1 of Calditrichota bacterium. Taxonomy (GTDB): domain Bacteria; phylum Electryoneota; class AABM5-125-24; order Hatepunaeales; family Hatepunaeaceae; genus VGIO01. Next base: position 14,801 of record VGIO01000061.1, on the reverse strand, counting down.
AGGCAATCAAGCCGTGAACAATATCGCCGTCGAATTTTCTTCCGATTATCCGTTAATAACCTACAGCCCGGCGCGCATCGCCAATGTCGGCAATCTCAATCCCGGCGCCGATGTTCTCGTGCGGGACACTCTGGTCTTCGACCGTAACAGCCGCTTCGATTATAATATCCGCACCGGCATTTTGGTAACTTCGCAGGAAGGGCAGTGGAGCCACGCCTTCAATGTCGTCTCGGCGGCACCCAAGCCGGGAGTGTCGGTGGTTAATATCGCCGGCAGTTTCGACCGCGGCGAGACGGTCAATCTGCAGCCGGTTCTGCGCAACAACGGCAATCTGGTGCTGCCGGCGGTTACCGCCCGGTTGGAAAGTCTGTCGCGCTGGATAACCGTCGACCACGCCGACTCCCGTTACAACCGCACGATTGCTCCGAATGCCACCGACACCTGTGAGACGCGCTTTCGCGTCGCGCTATCGCGCAATGCCATTCCGGGCAACACGGCGCGCTTCCGCTTGATTCTGCGCGCCCAAGCCCAGAACGATAATTATTGCGACACGGCTTATTTCGTTTGCCAAATCGGTCAGCCTAATGTAGTGCATCCCTACGGTCCGGATGAATATGGCTACATTTGCTTCGATTCGTTCGACGAAACTTGGGAGAAGCATCCGACTTACGCCTGGCGGGAGATTAATTATCAATTAGAAGATTATGAATTCGATACCCGTTCGACCAAGTTGAATATTAACGACCATCTTGAGAATTTAGACACATCCGCGGTCATCCGGCTGCCATTCACCTTCCGTTATTATGGCGAGGATTTCGATACGCTGACGGTCTGTTCGAACGGCTGGGCGGCGTTCGGCGCGCAGAATTCGTTGTTTGTGGATTTTAGAAACTATCAGATGCCCGGCGTGCAAGGTCCGGATGCGATGTTGGCGGTGTGCTGGGACGAGTTTGTCAACTACGGCAACCGCGCCGACGCCGGCATTTATACGCACTATGTTGAGGATGAAAACATCTTCATCGTCGAGTGGTCGCGGCTGCAAATCCTGAACGATTACGACACGACCCATACGCCGCAGGAGTTCCAGTTTATACTCTACGACCCGGCGCATTGGCCGACGCCGACCGGCGATGGTGAAATAGTGTATCAATACAAGACCTTCTGGGTTGTGCCGGGCATTTCGCACGACAACTTTTTCAACACCATCGGCATCCGCAACCTCGACAACAGCGGCGGACTGCAGTATTGCTATTGGAATCAATACTCGCCAAATTGCCGGCCGCTGCAGAATGGGATGGCGCTGCGTTTCACTACCAACATCGAGCATCAGACCGGGAGTTTGGCTGGACGGGTGGCGCTGGCGGAAGATACAACCCGCGCTGTGGCGGATGTTCAGGTGCGCTCGACATCGGGCCATTCGGCTGTAACCGGACCGGACGGCAGGTTCAGTTTCGACCGTATTCCCGTCGGTAATTATTCGCTGATGGTCGCCAAGCCGACTTACAGCGACCAGCGTGTTGCCTTCTCAATCCGGCAAGACGCGCAAACCTCGCTGACGATTAGGTTGACGCATCCTTCGATCCGCGTTCCGGACCGCGAGGTGCGGGTCGATTTGCAGGGCGGCGGCAATCATCGCAGCGACCCGATTTCTGTTTTCAACGATGGCAACGGACCGCTCAATTTCCGACTGAGGCGCTGCAACCTCGACGGCTCGACGCCGGAATATATTCTGCGGCATAACAGCGCTGTGGCGCGCGAAGTCAACGACGGCCGCGTTTACGGCTTGGAAATCGTCGGAGGTCAGATTTTTGTCGCCGGGACAGGCTCGCTCGTTGACAGCGCCGATAATTATATTTATGTGCTTGACCGCGACGGCGCTGAAATACGACGCTTTCCGCAGCGGACAGTCGACGGCCGAGGTTTTCGCGATCTGGCTTGGGATGGCCGGCGTCTGCTCGGCGGGGATGTCGTCGATAATAATCTAAGTATCGTCGCCCTCGACACCTCCGGCGCCTTTGCGGCGCGCTACCCGATGCAATATAACATCGCCAATGAAAATCCCTCTGAACCTTGGGCTTTGACGTGGAATCCCGAGCGTCAATCACTCTATGTTACTCACGAGACCAAAGATATCATCGAATTCCGTCTTGAAAACGACACTTTGCGCGAAGCGCGCCGCTTCCGTATCGCTATTCCGGGCTATCAACTATCGATTCACGGTCTGGCCTGGAATCCTGCTGACGAAGACGGGATGAAACTTTATGCGCTGAGCCGTCATTCGCGACCGGTCGGAAATGTCTTTGTTCGAACCTGGTTAGTCAAATGCAATCCGGAAGTCGGTCAATCGCAGATTGCCCGCTACTTGGAACTCAGTGAGAATGTCGGAACAGGACTGGCGGTGAACTTCGATTGGCTTTCCGGGATGGGCGTGTTGGGTTATATCGCCGATATCGCGCTGAATGACTCGTTACGGATACTATCGTTTGGTCTTGATTCGCGCTTTTTAAATTTCGATGTCGGCTGGCAGACTGTTCCCGCAGGAAGCAGGTATAATTTCCCCTTATTCTTTAATACGGTGGATTTGGTAAATGGCAGTTCTTATGCGGTAGGGCTGCGCATCGAGCATAACGGCGCCGGCGAACCGATTTTAGCGCGAGCGCAGTTAGATGTGCATAGCGGCTCCGATATTCAACCGGACAGGACTGAATCGCCGCTCGACTTTACCTTATGCGGGGCATATCCCAATCCGTTCAACGCTCGAACCAGCATCGCCTTCAGCCTGCCGGCTGCCGGGCTTGCACGTCTGGCTATTTATGACCTCAACGGCCGGCTGGCGCTGGAACTGGTGAATGAAGAGTTAGCGGCTGGACGACATTTTGCATCTTTCGACGGCGCCCGATTCAGCGCCGGAATCTACTTCTATCGCTTGGAAAGCGCTGGACGCAGCCTGACCAAACGGATGGTGATATTGAAGTAGTTCGCAAGTTGGCAAGTTATACACAGCGTCATAATTCAGTTCGCATATTTCGCGGGTGTCATGCTGAACGCAGTGAAGCATCTCGTCCGGATAAACGGGGACGAGATCCTTCACTTCGTCCAGGATGACATATATAAGAAACGCAAAGAATAATGTCGCTATGTATAGAAGGTTGAGTGGAGGTAGGAGATAAAGGGCGGACATTTTGTCCGCCCTTTACTGTTGTTAACGATATAATGTCAACTTTGATCACATCGTCCACTATTGCCAGCGCTGACTTATTAATGGGGTCAGTTTATAGTGGTATTTTAAAGGGCGAACACGAGGTTCGCCCGTTCGGGCGATGCTTGTCATCGCCTATAATTCAATTAAAAAAATCACTATAATCTGCACCCCTTAAAAATAATTCAAATACCAAGTCGCAATCGATCGGATGATAAATGTCAAAACGAATTCACCACAGATTAAACGGATGAAACGGATAATCCTATAAATCCGCTATGTTAATCCGTTGTAAAATTTGAATCCCTTTATTATTCATTCGAATGCAAATCGGTATAATTTTATCCTTGTGCATTTTTTGCGATGATTCCCCCGATGACCGTCACAAATACACCGGCTAATAAAAAGAAACCTCCCAAAGCCAAATTTACCCGGCTGGCAATTATATAAAGTAAAAGCCCAAATATAATGCCTCCCGCCATAATTGTATAGCCTAAATCACGGACACGGTGATAACTGTGTTCGAAGACGAACTGGGTTTCGTGCGGTTTGGCGCTTAGATTTAACTTGCAGTGGTAGGTTTTTTCATCGAAATATATGCAGCCACCCGGTCCTGGACACCAGGCTACTGGCTGCGGCATCAATAGCCTTGCCATAGGCTCGCGGCTGCGCGGATAGGGACAGGTCGGCGTTGTCTGCTGCAGGGTGCAAGCCGCGCGTCCGGATCCAGCGGGATATTTGCAGTCGGGCAGACAGGACAGGCGGTGTTTCTCATCATAAAAAAAATGCAGGCATAGTTTTTCGCCGGTCTCAGGATCATAATGCTCCAAATCCTTCGGTGGTGGGAGCAGCCCGGGCATCAGACCGCCTGTCTCGACCAGCCCCTTCACCTTTTGCATATCGACATCCGACCGCCAGCCGCGAAACGGCTTCTCCTCCCAGCGATGCAGAGCATAACCAGCCAGAAATAGTCCTGTGCCGAAAAATGCATTGAGCGCCGCGAGCAGAGGCCATCGTGCAAACATTATGAAAAACAGAACTCCGGCGATAACATATATCGCCGCCAGTATCATCAGTTTACGTCCCATTTACTATCTTCAGATTTTAGGCTATGGGTTGCTAATGCAAATGTCAATGACAATTCCAATGACAATGTCAATGACAATGCTAATGCTAAATCTATAATTGCACGCAGGTTATATTTTGTTTCTGTTGACAAGTTTGCTGGTTTCCATTGCCAACCCGCCGTAGTCGGCAGCGGTGGACGGGCGTCTCTACCCGTCGCCTTAAATTGCCGTCGATTGCGGTGAGTCAACGGCGGAAAATAGTATTTCGGACAGCCTGGAAAGAGGGAATGACAGCTTATGTCGTATGTAAAATACATTATTATTCTGTAATTTCCAAATTGAACCTTCAGCCTCAAATTTCAAGCAGATGGGTTAAGGGATTGTTCGGTGAAGCAGGACGCCTGCAAAGCCGGCATCTTAAGGCTGAGCATTTTTCGTGACAAGTCCAAATACTGGTCCCGCCGACAAGCACATTCATCATTCCGCGCCTCGCGCCTCGCGCCTTCTATCCAACGCTTATTCTCTTTCATAAACCATAAATAACCATTTTTACTTAATATTTTACATAAATTAGAATATTTTTCTAAAAATACTTGACAAGGAATAATGCGCCGCATAAATTTAACTCCATAACTCTATAACCATAGAGTAAGTCTAATCTGGAGGTCGAATGGGCGATGTCCTTCTAATCAGCGATTTGGCATCGCGGACAGGACTATCCATCCACACCCTCAACTACTATCTGCAACTGGGGCTGATCAAAGCCGAAGGCCGCGCGCCGCGCTCGGGCTACCGTCTCTTTGGCGAAGACACCTTGCGCGACCTCGAGCGCATCATCGAACTGCGTCGCCGGAACACTCCCATCCGCGAGATTATTGCCCGGAAGAGCGATGGAATATTATGATTTGTTAGGGCTGCGGGAAGAGCCTTTTTCATCATCGCCTAATCCACGTTTCTTATACAAATCGTTTGAGCATCTCGAGTGCCTCAACCGGTTGGAAATCGCCATCCGGCTGCGCCGCGGTTTGTCGGTTGTGCTTGGACGTATCGGCACCGGTAAGACAACTCTCAGCCGCGCTTTATTACAATCCTTTCGTCAGGAACAGGAGCGCTACAGTTTCGGGCTGATAATCGACCCGATCTTCCCATCCGAATACACCTTCATACGCAATCTCGTGGATATGTTCCGCATCAAGACTAAAGCCCGTTCGGTGTTGGAATGCAAGAATGCCATCGAGACCTTCCTTTTCCAGCAAGGCGTCGAAAAGGACCGCATCATCGTGCTGCTCATCGACGAAGGACAGAATTTAACTCCGACCTACCTTGAAGCCCTGCGTAATTTATTGAACTATGAGACTAATGAATATAAACTCCTGCAATTAGTCATCTTCGCCCAACTCGACTTTCTGCCTAAATTGAATCGTAATCCCAATTTCGAGGACCGCATCGCGACCAGTTATATGCTCAATCCACTGAATGAAGCGGATACGCGCGAGATGATTGAATTCCGGCTGCATCAAGCCGGCTGGGATGGGAATCGAACCATATTCACCGAGGAGGCGTTTAAGGAGTTGTTCGTTTCGACGCGCGGCTATCCGCGCCGGATTACGATTTTATGCCATAATTGTCTCATCGAGATGCTGCGCGCCGACCGTGCTTACATCGACGCCGACCTCGTTCAGAAAGTTGTATCCAGCCAGGTTTCGTTCAATGGATGAACAGCAGCGAGAATTAGCCACCAACCGGCTGCTCGAAATCATCCGCACCAGCAAGGGGCAGCCTAAACCGACGGAAGCACCACCCGAGCCGGCTTTGCCGGCAGCGGCAGCGCCGTCGCAGGCAGAAGCGCTTAAAACTCCACCAGAGCCTAAAAAGCCCGCTCCCAGCGGCGCGCTGTCGCGCATTCTGCAACGTGAAATCCCCGCCAAGACAACAGTCTCCAAACCTCCTGAACCGGAAAAGGCAGTTGAGACTACCACGTCGGCAAAGTCAAGTCCGTTGGACAAAATCCTCGGTAAACCACCCTCTACTGCCGAAACTCCCACGCTGGCAAAACCCATTCCTCTGGAAGAAGTCCCCGGCAAATCACCAGCGGCGGCTGAAACTCCCACAGTTAAGTCCACAGCATATCCGATTCCCGCTCCGCCGACGAAAAAAGTCGTTCCTGCGCCAGATGGGTATGAAATTCAGCCAATTCCCAAATCCAAATCTACTCTTCAGAGACCCGGCGGTGAACCGACGGCTGATTACGAAGTTCCTACAGCGCTGCTGCCCTTACCGCAAAGACTGTTTAGAGCGTTTGGCGCCAAGCCCAAAGCAGTGGTCGAACCAGTCGAAAAACCGGTTAAAACCAAACCGGTCAAAGATAGAGCAGCGCCGAAAATCAAACCGGTTAAAGGAAAAACCGCCAGAGCCGCCGCGCCCAAAGGCGGCAAACGCATCTTCGCGCTGGACATTGGATATTCGAGCGTGAAAGTCTTGGAACTGACCCGGCACGGCAACGCTCTGCGCATCGCGGCGTTGGACATAAGGCATATACCGTTGCCGATGCGCAAAAGCCAGGCCGGACTTAATATCCTGATTGTCAAATATATCCGGGAGATGCTTCCGTCGGCGCGGCTGCGCAATGCCGAAGTGCGCGTTCTGCTCGCCGACCGTTCGACTGTTTACCGTCGGGCAAGCGTTCCATCCGGCGCGGTGAAAGAAATCGTCAACGCCATAAAATTCCAAATCAAAAAGGACCTGCCCTTCGGACTTGACACTTGCGAAATATCGTATCAGGGATTTAAGCCCAAAATCAAGGATAAGCAGAATTTGGAAGTTCTGGCGGTGGACGGCAAGGCGCTGGCGGAAAGAATGGGCTGGGTCGAAGAGGCTGAAATTGTCCCGCGCGTAATAACCGCAGCTACGGCTGTCAACCGTTTTTTGGTCAAGGACAGCCCAAACCTCAGCGCCGGTAAGAACGCCGTCCTGCTGGTCGATATCGGCGCTTCGAAAACGACTATAACTATCCTGGAAAACGATAAATTAATTCTCTGCCGGACATTAGCGGCTGGCGGCGACGACTTCACCGAAGCCCTATCCGGCCAGCCTTTTGGCCCCGGCAATGCGGAATTAAACGATATTCAAGCCGAAAAATATAAATTCGATGTCGGAATGCCGACCGACCGCGATCCGGTGTCTTTGAAAGTGTCTATACAGTTAAGACCGGTCGTCGAGCGGATTATAACCGAAATCAATCGTTCTTTAGATTTCTATCGCAGTAAACAAACAGAAGCCGAAGTTCCCAAGATGCTGCTCTATGGCGGAGGAGCGTTGATGAAAAACCTGCCGCAGTTTTTGGCAGAGAATATCGGCATCGAAGTGATTGTGGCAAATCCGCTGGCTTGGCTGCAAGCCGACCCGCATTCCACCGGCGATGCAGCGTCTTTAGCCGCTGAAGTCGGACCGATGTTCGTCCCGGCGCTGGCTGTCGGACTAAGCGACGGCAAGAATTTTAATGTCCTGCCGGCTAAAATTCGCGGGCAACTGCGGCTGCGCGAGATTCGCGCCGTCGTCGCGCCCGCCGCGCTCGGCTTAATCACACTGTTAGTTCTTATGTATGCTAACGAATTGAGACGCGAAGCCGCCGTTAATCGTGAATTCGAGAATATCCAGACACAAGTTAAAGACCTAAAATTATATCGCGATAGATTCTTTGCTTCGCAAGCCGAGTTCGATAAACTCGCCGCCGAATTTGCCGAACGCAAACTCGATTACGAGTCGATTCGCATCGGCGACCCGAATATCCCGTGCTATCTGCGCGCTATCTCCAATATCGTGCCGGATAATCTCTACTTAACCCGTATGCTGACGACCTTCGTGCCGGCAGCGGACGAAAACGCGCCGTCGGCGGTCAGGGATACTTCCAAGAAAGAGATTATCCTCGACACTGAAACGGTAATGCGCAATTTTACGGCTAATTACGGCAATCCTTTAGCCGAGCGGCAGGATACGGTTAAAGCCGCGCCGGTCAAGAAATCCATTTTCGGGCGGGTGATTGAAATGGAAGGACGAATTTATCCCTTAGGCACTTTAACTGATGTGCAACTCGTCGATTTTGTCTTTGCGCTGGAAAATTCAGGACATTTTAGAGATGTGGCTGTCGATTCCATAATTACCCTGCCGAATGGCCGGGTCCATTTTCGCGTCATTTGCGGGATTTAAGATGGCGCGTGGAATGAAATTGGGATTGAAACAGGAGTTGATTTTGTCTGGCGTTATGGTTACCGCCGCTGTGGCAGCCTGGTATATGCTGTTATATCAACCGATTGCGGCTAAAACGACCGAACTCAAGCAACTGGTCGGCAATCAGCAGGATTCGCTGCAAGCCATCAAGAACTATGAGACTCAAACAGCCGCGCTGCGGTTGAAAATTCAAGACCTCCAGACACAGACGAAGATTTGGGACTCACGCTTTCCCGCGCGCCGCGAAATCGTCGCCCTCGCCGGCCAAATCCTGCAGTTCGGCAAGGAGAACGGTTTGACGCTCATCGAAATGAAACCTTCGTTGTTCGAATTATACGCCTTAGAGAAAGCCGGCGCGCAGATGAGCGGTAAATATGTGATGCAACTGCCTATCACCTGTCACTTTAAAGGACGTTATTTAGCCTTGGGTCGAATGCTGGAAAAGATTGACGCCCTGCCCTTCAATTTGACGATCGAAGATGTCAATCTGGCGGTCATTCCTGACGATTATCCCGAGTTGGATGTCAAGGTGCGTCTGTTTTTATATGTCCACTTATAGAGCGTTGCGATGCCGCCGCTGAAAAAAAATGAAAAGGTGATGGTAACGTTGATAGGCGTTTCGGTGATTGTATTCGTTGCGATGGACCCTTACTACATCATTTGGAAGAAGAAGCCGTCGTCAACTACAACGCCCGCGGATACGACGCATAAAGCCGCGGCGGCGCCGGGCGCGGCGATTGTTGATAAACTACAGCCTCAAGCCGCTAGGGTGACCGGCGTCGGCCGGCCGCAGCGCGAACCGGTGCCATATACCAATTGGGGACGCGATCCGTTCGTCCAGGCGCGGCGCTATATCGACGATGAGACTACCGTGGCGGAATTGAAATTAGGCGGCATTTCGGTGCGCGGCGAAGACCGCTACGCGCTTATCAATAAACAAATTGTGCGGCAAGGCGATGAAATCGCCGGAATGAGCGTCGAAAGGATTGAAAAGGACCGCGTCATCATCTCGCGCGGCGGACGCAGTTTCATTCTCACCTGGGGGCGATGAATGCGGAATGTGGAAACGAAGAGTGCAAATAAGACTAATGTTAAAAAGTAAAAATATTGCTCTGCTTGGGGTTTTGCCAGCGCTGATTATAGCCATTATGGTCGCAGCCCAGCCGGTGAACGACGCCCAGACCGAGCAAATCCTCAATCATATCGTCGAGACGGTCGAGTTTCAGGATGCCCCGATAGAAGACATTCTGCGGTTGCTGGCGCGCCAGAACGAACTGAACCTGATTATCGGACCGGATTCGATGGGCATTGTTTCGCTGCGCTTTTCCGGCGTAACCTTGCGCGCCGCGCTGGATGTCATTCTGCGCGCCAAAGGCTTTAGTTATCAAATTTACGATAATATTCTGCTGGTATCGCGTCCGGATTCACTTGAACGCTCACGCGGCACAGGCTTAGAGACGCGAATATTCCAGTTAAAATATTGCTCCGCCGGCGAGATAAAAACCGCGCTTGATACGTTAAGGGCGCTTTCGGCGTATGGCTACGCTAATGCTTTCGTGCGGGGAGAAGGCAAATCCACCGACATCCGCTCTGATGTGCTTATCGTCAAAGACCAACCCTCCAATCTCAAGCATATTGCTGGACTCATCGCCCAATTAGACCAACCTGTGCGGCAGGTAACCATAGATGTCCAATTCGTCGAGACTATCCTCGGCGAAGACCAAAAAACCGGCATCGACTGGCAGCAATTCTTACGCGCCAAAGGCTCTTATCAAGGCCGGGCTGATTGGAGCATCGGGCGGGCGACCGAGCAGACCAGCGGCGGAGTTCTCGAATTTGGCTCGCTCTCATCGACTAGTTTTAATGTAGTTTTGGAGATGTTGCTCAGCAACCGGCGCTCGAAACTGCTCTCCCAGCCGCGCTTGACGACGCTCGATAATCAAAAAGCCACCATATCGGTCGGCACTTTAGTTTGGATTGAGAAGCGCACCGGCACCGGCGGCGGGACTGAAATGCAAATCTCCTATGAAGAACGCAATGTGCCAATCGAACTCATCGTTGTGCCGCATATACTTCACAATGACAAGATACTATTGGAATTACAGCCCAAGGTCGAGGAGATAACCGGCTGGCAGCAGGGTTCGGCTGGTTATCGATTGCCGACCATATCGACCCGCTCGGCGGACAGCCGCATCGAAGTTCGCGACGGTGAAACCGCCATCATCGGCGGACTCATCAAAAACAGCACAATGTTGAACGAAAACAGAGTCTGGCTGCTCGGCTCAATTCCCCTTATCGGACATCTATTTCGCTATAAAACCCAGACCGTCGAACGCACCGAATTGACAATATTCATTACACCGCGCATCATCCGCGACGAACAATTAAAACCCGAATCCATCCCCGACCCGACGCCGCCGTTGAAAATACCGGCTGGACCGGAATTGACCGTCCAGACTGCACCGGATTCGACAGCGCCGAAAGTCGAACCGCTCGACCTGCGCGCTTACTTCCCCCTGCGTTTGAACGACAAATGGACATATCGATGGAGCGATGATGCTGGCAATAATTGGGAGAGCGTTATGTTTATCTTAAGCGCGGTCGGGACTTATTGCACCGCGGAAGAGTCCATCCCCGAAGGTAAATATAAATCCAAGTCCAAAACCGTCTATCGCTGGACGGACGATGGTTTACTGCTGATGAACAAAGTGAATGTCGGACGCGATTCGACGGTTTACGACAGCGGACGCGTGATTATTCCGGCTAAAATGGCGCCCGGGCAAACTATCGAGAATCACGCCGTCTGGTCGCAATGGAAGGGCGGTCAGCCCTTGGCTAAAGGCGAAATAGTCCAGGTCCAGACGCTTCTGCCCAAACAGAATGTAACTACATCAGCCGGCAAATATAAAAACTGCGCGGTGGTCGAAACAATTTGGTATGACGCCGCCGACAAAACCGGCATCAAGCGCCGCAAAGTTGTCTGGTATGCTAAGGATGTCGGTCCGGTCAAGGTCGAAAGCGACATTCCTTTAGAAGAGAAAGCGCTGAAAGGCAGGATTTCCGGCGTTTTGACGAAAAGATGAACTGTGCTTTGGGCTTTGGGCTTTAGTGGTTCGGCTGTCAACCCTCTGTGGTTGACAGCGGGCATTAAACTGCTGCCGACCCGTCGCGGTTGACAGCATTAGCAAACGACCAAAAGGAGCATTTCGAATGCCTCCGGGGGAGTAAATTTAAATCGGCAATGGCTCATAATGAGTAGAAAAGTCTGCCTCGTCATCGCTTTGGCGGCGACGCTCATAATCCAATGCGGCGAGGAGGGCAGTTTCAATCCGGTCGGTCCGCCGCAGCGATTAGTAAGCATTGCTGGATTGACCGTCAGCCCGACGCGCATCCCCGCCGGCGGCGCTCAAGCCAATATCAGCGGTAATGTCGTCGACCAGTTCGGCGAGCCGTTTCGGGATGTGGTCGTCGAATTCAGCGCGGCTAAAGGTGCCATCACCGCCGCGGACACGACCACTTCGACCGGCGCCTTTCAAGCCGTATATACATCCGGTGAAGATCCTGGAATTGATACGGTCATTGCGACTGTAGCCGGCATCTCAAATTCGATAACACTCGAAATTGCCGCGCCTTCGCCAGACATTACTTTGCGCGTCGGCAAAACTTCCTTTCTCGCCAACGGTATCGACACGACTCTGGTCGCGGCTGAAATTGCTTACCGCGGCGGCTCTATAACCCGCGTTCCCATTCTGTTCGAAACTACCGCTGGCGCGTTCAACGGACAAACCTCTACTTTTGCTTATGCCGTCGAAGGCCGCGCAACCGTCGTTTTAACATCGCCGTCTTCAAACCAGACGCTGACCGCTACGATTACCGCCACTATCGCCGAACTATCAGCCGGCGCAATCGGGAATAATAACCCCTTCCCTCCCGCTTTAACCGGTTACTATCCGCCTAAGAGTAACGCCCCTTACTCTCCTTTTATCCTTTCATCAGCATCAACATCAGCATTAGCATTAGCATCAACATCAGCATTAGCATCAGCATCACGAGACGCTTCTGAGGCACGAATTGCCGTAATCTTGCGCGGGGTTACAATAAAAGTCGAAGCCGCGGATACGCTCATTCCCGGCGACGGACAGGCTCAAACTGCGATTCGCGCCTTTATCAAGGAAGAGAATCTGCAGGCTGTGCCGGACGCGCCGGTAACCTTCTCGGCGCGCTATGGCTCAATTCCGGTAACGGCTTTAACTAACGATGCTGGTTTAGCGCAGGTAATGCTGACTTCGGCGCCGATGCCCGGCGTCGCGGATAGGATTGTCGCTAAATATGGACCGGTTATCGCTGATTCGATTATGATATCTTATGCGCCGGCGGTAGGTTATGTCGTTTTGACCGCCGACCAAACGAGCATTCGCGGCGATGGCTTGCGGGGAACGCAGCTTTCAGCGCGGGTTTTCGGTGGCACAGGCCGACCGACGCCGAATGTTCAGGTCCGCTTCTCTGCCGACGACGGTTCTCTGCCGGTAAGCCGCGCCCGCACCGACGATAATGGCATCGCGGCCGTCCAGTATATCGCCCCAAGCGCCGAAAACGACCGCCGCATCACAATCCGCGCTGAAGTCGCCGGCGGCAGTTCCGCGCCCACGCCGATTATCCCGCCGGATGAAATGTATGTGATATATGATGATGATGATGATGGTGATGATGATAAAAATATCTATTCTAATTCAGATATTTCGCTTTACAAGACGAATGAACAGAACCCAAATCCCAAAGCCCAAAGCCTAAAGCCCAAAACCCAAAGCCTAAAGCCAAATAAAACTCAAAGCCAAGACATCATTTCGGATTCGCTGACGCTCACTATCCGCGGCGTTCAGATGCGCGTGGATGCATTTCCCGACCGTATCGTAGCGCGGCGCGGCGCGACGGCTTCGATCTCGGCATCGGTTTTTGAGACGACCAGCGGCAATCCTATTTCCGACGACACTGTCCGTTTTGCGGCAACTAACGGGCAGATTCTGGGCTTTGCGCCGTTGAACGCCAACGGGCAAGCCACAGCGACCTTTACCTCCTCCGGCCTCACCGGACAAGCCGTTATAATCGCCCGCTATGGCGCAGCCCACGCCGATACCACATTCATCGAACTTCTGCCGACGATTGGCAATCTGAGTCTAACAGCCGAGCGAGGTTCGATGTTAGCCGGCGGTATCGATACTATTCGCGTGATGGCTCGTATTACCGATGCTCTGGGCGCAGCGTCGCCGGGCGCGGAAGTCTGGTTCAGTCTCGGTCCCGCGCCGCTCGATTCTTCGTTAGCCATCACCGCCGAAGATGGGAAAGCCTCGCTGTTAGTAGTTTCGCCGTCGGTAGAGAGCGATACGACTTTACAGGCGAACGCCGGTTCAGCCGGATTACGGCGCTCGATTTCACTTGTCGTTCGGTCGATTGCCCGTCGCAGCAGCGCCAGCCCGGACAGCCTTTCTGCTGGCGCGGCCACCCCGGTAACTATCATCTTTCAAGCCTTCGAACAAACTTCACGGCGGCCGGTCAGCGGCGATACGGTCTGGTTCAGCGCCATCAATGGCGTTGTGCAGCCCTTCTCGATGCTCAACGCCAATGGAGTAGCCCAGACTAATTTCACAGTCGGCAATGCCGTCGGCGAGGCTTGGGTCATCGGACAATTAGGCGAATTGAAACCCGATTCTGTGCGCATTATTTTAGTCGAGCCTCTATTCGACCTCGTCGTCCGCGCTGGACGCAGGTCGCTGCTCGCCAATGGCGAAGATACAACCCGCCTCGCTATTCATACCGTAAATATTTTAGGACATCCCACACCCGAAGTCTGGGTGCAGTTCAACCCTGAAAATTGCCAAGTTACGCCGTTGTCGGTTCGGACGAACAATGACGGCTTTGCCGAGGCAACTCTCTACAGCGCCGCTTCGCATCTAGATGACACCGCGATTGTGCGCATCAGCGCTTTTCATTCACTTAGAATGCTGGAAGATACGAATGATGATGATGATGATGATGATGATGATAAACGATATTTAATAGAATTTAGCAAGATCTTAGGACCGCCAAATCGGGCTGAAAAGGAATCAAATTCGTCCCTAAAAGGGCGATTGAAATCAGCGTCGTCCTCAAACGCCAAGACAACCGAGCAGTTCGATTTCTCTCACTTGACGAACACCACAACTTCAGCGGCGCGTTTCGATGATAAAGACCTGCCGGTTGTAAAGGATTTCGAGCGAAAACCAAGTGTATCATCATTAATACAGTTCGATGAAACCGACGAATTAGTCGAT
>VGIO01000060.1 GCA_016867855.1 Calditrichota bacterium | reverse complement strand
AGGAACTGCGCGAAGGCGAATACGAGACTTTCGCGAACGTCGATGACCTGCTGAAAGACCTGAACGACTAATGCAGATCATCCGGCTCAACCAGTTCAAACGGATGTGGAAGAAATTGCCCGTGGACGTTCAGGAGCGGGCAGCGAAAGCGATCCGCCCGCTCGCCGCCGACCGGTCGCACCCGTCGCTTGGCTTGAAGCGCCTCCAGCGCCTGCCGCAATACTGGGAGGTGCGCATCGACCGCAATCACCATCTGATCTGCCAATTGGGGAATGAGGTCATCGTGCTGATGGCAGTGGGATCGCATAAGATACTGGATCGGATGAATTAACCACGAAGGGATGAAGAAACGAACGAATAGAAGTCATCATTCCATCGGAAGATCGAATCCAGTAGATGAACTGGTCATAAATTGTGACCGGTTCAAGAACCTTAAACACTCGACCAATCCTCCTTATGCCTATACCGAAAATAGCGCGCTGATGACGGCGAGCGTCTTGAACAGCCAGAAGTCCGTGCTGAACAGTTTCCTTGTGTTTGATTAGCAATGGCACATGACACCAAGCGAGAACATAAGGCAAAATCGCCTTTATTCCGATCTGGCTTGGCTCTGGCCCATTATGAGCCCGCCGGGAGATTATGCTGGCGAGGCCGGAGCCATCCACAGTCTTATTCAGGCCCACGCACGCCGCGAAGTCAAAACGCTCCTAGAACTCGGCTGTGGCGGCGGCCATACAGCCAGCCACTTGAAGAAGCATTATCGCATAACCGGGATCGACCTAAGCCTCGCGATGCTGGAGAACTCCCGCCGGCTAAATCCAGATATCGATCATCATTGTGGCGATATGCGGATCGTTCGACTGGGAAAGCGCTTTGACGCTGTACTTATTCACGACGCCATCAATTATATGTCCAACGAATCTGATTTGGCCGCTGCCTTCCAAACTGCTTGGAAGCACCTTGAACCCGGCGGGGTTTTCGTCACCTTTATTGAACAACTGGCGGGCGGGCTGGTAAAATATGAATTCGGCGGGAAGACACACGAAAAGGGAGGTATTCGCTTGGTTTACTTTGAAGACAACTACGATCCCGATCCGACAGATACAACCTATGAATGCACCTTGGTCTATTTGATCCGCAATGGCAACCAATACCGAATTGAGTCCGACCTTCACATATTGGGCATCTTTCAGTTGGAGACCTGGCTGAATCTGCTGAGGGGGATAGGCTTTGAAGTCCACCAATCGGAGATGCAGCATTCCGAATCGCCGGACATTCCCAAAATGCCTATTTTGACTTGCGTCAAACCAAACGTGGACTCTTCCCCGTGAGCATTTTCTACGGCAAAGATGGAAAAGAAATGATATTCTGCGGCGTCCAATATGCTGCCGGGTGGAGACGAACCCAATAATACGTCAGATTCGCACTTTCGCACTTTCATACTTTCGCACTAAATGAAAACCTACCACACCGAACCCCTGAAGTGCTGGAATAAAGCCAAGGAACTTCGGGATAACTACTACCGCGACTACGCGACGGCGCACGACAAGGGCGGGTTGCGCTGGACCGGCGGAGCCTGGTCGTTCGACGCCATTCCAGCCGGGCTGGGCGATGATGTCTATGCCATTACTGGCGAGCCTTACGCGGCGTCCATCGCCTTCAACAAGGACTTCTCGCTGCGCTGTATGGAAGCCGCCGAAGCCAAAGGCTGGGCGCGCGACCTGTGCAGTTATATGCGCAACTATTGGGGCTCGATGTATCTCGACGAATTCAACTTCGGCGGGAAATACCCGAAACCCGACTTCGCCTTTCAGGATCACATCTGCTGCAGCCACGCCAAGTGGTATCAGCACGTCGCCGAGTATAAGCAGATTCCCTACTTCTGCATCGATGTCTCGGTCGGGCCGTATAAAGACCTCGACGAAGACCGGCTGATGTTCGTCGTGAATCAGATGCACGAGTCCATCGAGTTCCTCGAGCGCGTAACCGAACGTAAATACGACGATGAAAAACTCATCGAAGCGGTGAAGAACGAAACCCGTTCGACTTCAGTTTGGGCGGAGGTTTGCGCCTTAAACAAGGCGATTCCGGCGCCGCTGGACGAGAAGACGATGTATTCGCTCTATGTTTTGGGGACGCTGCAGAAGCATGCCAAGGTCGTGGCTGACTTCTATGAAGAATTACGCGACGAGGTCGCCGACCGCGTAGCGCGGGGGATTGCGGCGGTGTCTAACGAGCGCCGCCGGCTGATGTCCGACACCCAGCCGCCGTGGGGCTTCTTGAAAATTTTCCGCTACCTCGAGGGCTTCGGCGCCGTCTCGGTAGGAAGTCTCTATACCTTCGCGCTGATAGGCGTCTGGGAAGATAAGCCGGACGGGACTTGGGGACCACGCGCAACGCCGATGCAGAAGGGCGTCTCAATCGACACCCGCGACCAAGCGCTGCGCATACTCGCCGACTGGAACCTCTCCAAACCCGAATGGCAGCATTTCTACGACGCCGACCTGAAGTCCAAGATGATGCTTCGCATCGTGAAGGAGTGGCGTCTGAACGGCGTGATGCTGCATATGAACCGCGGCTGCGAAGGGTTGTCGTGCGGCATCGCCGAGAACCGGCTGGCTATCGCCGAGTCGGACGTGCCGGTGATGGCGTTTGAGGGGAATATGGGCGACGAGCGCGAGTTCGACGAAGCCAAAACCCGCGATCGCATCGACGCCTTTATGGAGACGCTCGGACTGGAATATCTGGGGAATTAACATAAAGTGAATCCCCGGCTTCAAGAAGCCGGGCTACACATAAAAGGAGTTTTAATGCTAACAGTGGGGATGGACCTGGGCGCTAAACATATCAAGGTCGTGCTAATGCAGGACGGCTTCGTCATAGCCCGTGTCAAAAGGCTATCTGGATTTGAGCAGGAGATTTCGGCATCGGAAGCCTTTCAGGAAGCGATATCCGCCGCCGGAGTCAAACATAATGAAATAGACCGGATTTGCGCGACTGGAGTAGGACGAAAAATTGCGCCGTTTGCCAGCGACCGTGTGACCGAAGTCTGGGCGGCGGCGCGCGGCGCTATCGCCCATTTCCCTTCAGCGCGCACGGTAATCGATATCGGCGCCGAAGAGGGCCGCGCCATCCTCATCAACGAAGAGGGCAGGGTCAAAGATTTTGCCGTAAACGAGAAGTGTGCCGCCGGCGCCGGGACTTTCACCGAAGCGATGGCTCGCGCCCTTGAAGTCTCGCTGCCCGAACTGGGGCCTCTGTCGCTTAAGTCCGGGCGCGCTGTGCCGATGAACGCGCAATGCGCGGTATTCGCCGAGAGCGAAGTCGTGTCGTTGCTGCACGCCCGCACCCCCAAAGCCGACATCGCCCGTGCCGTTCACGACGCCATTGCCAGCCGGATTGTCTCTATGGCGCGGCGCATTTCTATCACGCCCGATGTCGCCTTAATAGGCGGAATGGCTTTCAATGTCGGATTTCTGTCATCGCTCAAGCAGACGCTCGAAATGGATGTCTTAATTCCCGAGTTTGCGGATTTTGTCCCCGCTGAGGGCGCAGCGTGGATCGCAATAGAACAGTTCGAACGTGCGAAAGCAGGAAAGTATGAAAATGAGGTCGTTAGAGTGTGAGCAAACTGATCGAACGAATTGAGGATATGGATACCTGGAAAAGGTCATTTCGACTTACTGTCGAGGTTTATAAAGTCACTAACCAGGGCGACTTCGAGAAAGATTGGGGATTGAAAGATCAAGTCAGACGATCTGGGGTATCCATACCATCGAATCTCGCTGAGGGATTTGAACGAAATTCTCCGCGAGAATGCAGGAAGGCGGCGAAGATCGCGAAAGGTTCCTGTGCTGAATTGAGAATGTAGCTCTATATCGCGCGTGCGCTTGGATATCTGTCAAAAGAGGTCGCGGAAACATTAATCCAGGAATGCAAAGAGATATCTTCGATGATTCAGGGATTGATTGACCGTTACAAGCCAATGCGTGAGAAGGGATAATTTCCAAACTTTCACACTTTCGCACTTTCACACTTTCACACTGAGGAACTAAATGGCACAAGAATTTTGGCGCTGGAAGGAATATAACTGGCGCGACGAAAGCATAAATCCCAAATTGGTAAAAATCCTTTCTGCCGGCGTTGACATCGGCTCGGTGTCGTCGCAGGCGGTTATACTTGCCGATGGACAGTTATACGCCTATAGCAATATGCGCACGGGTTCGGACTCGCCGGACAGCGCCCGCAAGGCGATGAGTTGGGCGCTCGAAAGCACAGAACTAGCGCTCGAAGATTTGCATTATATCGTCGGCACGGGTTATGGCCGCGTGAATGTCCCATTCGCGCATCGCGCTATCACGGAAATTGCCTGCCACGCTCGCGGCGCTAATTTTATGTATGGTCCGACCGTCCGAACTATTCTCGATATGGGCGGTCAGGACTGCAAAGCCATCCAGTGCGACGAAAAAGGCAAGGTGACGAATTTCCTGATGAACGACAAGTGCGCGGCTGGAACCGGCCGCGGGATGGAAGTCTTCGCCGACCTGCTGGCCGTGCCGATAGAAGATATCGGCGACCTGTCGTTTCAGATCGAAGCCGAACCCAATCCGGTCTCTTCGACCTGCGTAGTTTTCGCCAAATCCGAAGCCGCCGGTCTGCTGCGCTCAGGTTGGCCGAAGAATCTTGTGCTGGCAGCCTATTGCTCGGCGATGGCGCATCGGATTATCTCGCTCTTGGAACGGCTCGGCGTTCAGCCGGAATTCGCCATCACCGGCGGCATCGCTAAAAACTCCGGCGTCGTCAAACGGCTGGAGAAGGAGTTGAATCTAACTTCTATGAAGTCGCAGTATGATACGCAAATCGCCGGCGCCATCGGCGCCGCCCTGTTCGCCAAAGCCCTCTATGAAAAGAGCGGCAAGTAAACTTCCGGAGGTTTGATGCTCGCTAATTACGGCTATATCGACGGGTCGGGACAATACTACATTACCATAGACACTGATAAATGCATCGCCTGTCAAGGACATTTCTGCGTCGAAGCCTGTCCGGAGCGGATGTTCACTATCGAGACGGATGATTACGACGACAATGTCGCGGTGATACAGGATGCTTTTCGCCATCAGATTAAATATAAATGCGCGCCGTGCAAGCCGGTTTCCAGCCATCCCGAACTGCCCTGTATAAAAGCCTGCACAGCCGGGGCGATCGAACACTCGTGGTGAGAACCCCTTGCCAACGGTTCAAATCGTCATCGATGGCAAGACCTTTTCGGTAGTAGAGGGAATATCAGTTCTGGAAGCGGCTCGCGCCAGCGGTATATATATCCCCGGTTTGTGCAGCCATCCCGACTTGGACGCGTTCAAATCTTTCAACTGGTCAAAGGGAGTATGGCAGGGGAAGGTCTGGATAGCCGGCGAAGAGGCTGAAGGCGAGTCGGAGCTCCCGCATTGCGAACTCTGCTTAGTGGCGGTGAACGGCAACACGCTGCAAAGGTCCTGCGATTTGCAGGCAGTGGCAGGAATGACAATTCGCACTACAGGCGACGACATCCATTCGGCGCGTCGCGAGTCGCTGAAACGCATCCTCGCAAATCATCCTCACGCTTGTCTCACCTGCGCCCAACGCGAAGGCTGCAGCTGCGCCCAGTGCAGTATGAATGTGCCGGTCGAAGAGAGGTGCTGCGAACTATTAAACCGCTGTGAAATCGGAAAACTTGCCGACTTTATCGGAATCACGTCCAATACGCCGGCTTATCGACATTCCGGCCGACCTGTCATCCTCGACGAACCGCTGTTCATCCGCGACTACGAATTGTGCATCGGCTGCACGCGTTGCGTCCGCATCTGCCGGGATGTGCGCGGCGTCGATGTTCTCGGCGCGACGCTGTCCGCTGGAAGAGTCCTCATCGGGACGACCGGCGGCGCTTCATTGGTTGAGTCCTTATGTCGGTTCTGCGGCGCTTGCGTGGCAATCTGCCCGACCGGCGCGTTGCGCGACCAGTCGAATATCGCAGCCTTGGTCGATGGCGAAGCGCCTTGTGTCGTCGCCTGCCCGCTCGGTATCGATGTCCCGGGCTATCTCGAATTGATTGCTGATGGACGGGACTATGAAGCGTTGGAACTCATTCGCCAGCGAGCCGTTCTACCCGGCGCGCTCGGCTATGCCTGCTTCCATCCTTGCGAGGAGGCTTGCCGCCGCGGCGCATTAGACGCGCCGGCTTCGATTTGCGCCTTGAAAAGATTCGCCAGCGATGCTGCCGGCATTGAGCCGCCCCATCTGATAAAAGCCCCTCCGACAGGCAAACGGGCGGCGGTTATCGGCGGTGGACCGGCCGGCTTGGCAGCAGCGGCTGACTTGCTTAGAGCCGGACATCAAATTACACTATTCGACCGCAGCGAACAATTGGGCGGGATGTTAAGGGTAGCCATACCTGACTTCCGCCTTCCCGACCAAGTCATCGACCGCGACCTGAAATACTTAATGGCTTTGGGATTAGAAATCCGCTTAGGTATGGAGATAAATGACGATTTTGTCTTGCAGCGGCTTCTTTATGATGGCTTCGATGCTGTAGTCCTCGCCGTCGGCCGACCCAAATCTGCCCGGCTGGGCGTCGAAGGCGAGGATTTGGAGAATGTTATGCCGGGACTTATATTCCTTAATAAGGCTGCGGAGAGAATGGCACCTCGCCTTGATGGAGATGTCATCGTGATTGGAGGGGGGAATGTTGCGGTAGATGTGGCGCGCACGGCGCGCCGGCTGGGCAGCGCGCAAGTAAAAATGATTTGCTTGGAAACACGCGCCGAAATACCGGCTTTCGCTGAAGAACTTGACGAAGCGGCGCTGGAAGGTGTGGAGATTATCACCGGCTGGGGCGTTTCATATTTTAACAGCGAAAACGGAAAAGTCCGCGAAATTGTTCTTAAAAAGTGTATCCGCGTCTTTGATGAAAAGCGTTGCTTTAATCCGGCTTATGACCCTGAGCGCAGGCTGTCGCTGCCGGCTAATTGGGTCATCGTCGCCATCGGACAGAGTATTGAGAGTAAAATCCATCCCAATTTGTTGAATAGACCAGGTGTATTCGCCGCTGGCGATTTCGTCCTTGGCTCAAGTTCGATTGTTAAGGCTATGGCCGACGGTCGAAAAGCCGCACAGAAAGTAAATGAATATCTTGGGTGCCCGGATTTTGTTCCAAACGATTTTAGACAATATCAGAAAATCGACTCCGGCTATCTTGGCCGCGACCCTGAATTTCACCGGCGGCAGCGCCCCATTCCCGACCGGCTCGCGCTTGCGGCGCGCTTACAAACGATGCAGCCGGTGGAAACTACGCTTACGGCTGAGCAGGCGCGCGCCGAAGCCCACTGCTGCCTGAAATGCCATTTGCGGGCGACGATCAGCCCGGCGCCGCTACCGCCGGATGAATGGAAGCGCTTCGAAGCGGGATTAGAATTATCCGTTCCGCAGGTCGAAGGTGTGCTTATCCTTGCCGACGCGACGCGAAAACCGGTGAAAATCACCGGCGTAGAGGATATTCGCGCGGCTTGCGCTAAATTGATAACCGATAAATTCGCCGCCGCTTACTGCCGCTGGGAGGCTGACCCAATGTTCACTAAAAGAGAGAGCGAACTGATTCAAGCGCACCTGCAGAACTATGGCGAAATCCCCGACGCTGATGAATTGGATGAACTTTTTTAGGTCGAACCCTCCTATAGTTGAGTTCACGCTTTAGCGTGTTCTCTGATAGATACCTGCTGCACGCTGAAACACTGAACTCTGAACTAGTGCCTCGTTGCAAAAGAAACTGGCATTATAGTATAGACAGGAGGACAGGCGTCCCTGCCTGTTCTGGGAGATATGGCTGCAAAGTGGACAGGCAGGGACGCCTGTCCTCCTGTCAGACATACTGGAAGCCATTAATGCAAGTGAACGCTAGAGACTGAAAATAAGATAAAATAAAGACAAAATAGATATGGAAGATCCGCAGAGCATACTCGCTAAACTATCGATTCGCAACCTGCGCCGCGAAGACAAAGCGCAGGTCATCCGCATCGACAGCCTCTCCACCGGCTACAACCGCGATATTTACTTCGACCGCAAATTCCGTCGCTTTTTCGGCGAAGATGCGCCTATTCTGATGGGGCTTGTCGCCGAATACCAGCGCCGCATCATCGGCTTCGTTATGGGCGAAGTCAACACCGGCGAATATGGCATATCGCAGCCCGTAGCCTCGGTCGATACTATCGGACTCGACCCGGAGTTCAAACGCGTCGGCGTTGGACGCATTCTGCTGGATGAATACTGCTCGCTGGCCGCCAAAGCCGGCATCGAAATCCTGACCACGCTCGTATCCGAAGACTGGCCGGATGTCATAGCCTTCTTTAAGTCGAACGGATTTAAGCAGGTGCGGATGATGGCGCTGGAACGCAAATTAGAGACCGAGGGCATATTTGCGCGCTGAGACCGCTGCGCCAGCCTTACGCGGCTGGGAAGCCCGCTACATCGGACAAGACCCGCGCCTGAGTGAGATTATCGAGCAGTATCTCGAATTGGGCTTCGAAGTCAAGACCGAACCGTTTAATGCGGCGGACTGCGGCGAATGCCTCGAATGCTTTCAAGACCTAACCAAACCGGCGATGGTTGTTTATGTGAAAAAGATATCAATCGAAGAAATTAGAACACCTTTGTAGTCTATAAATCCACCCATCTGTCCATAAAGTCCCTATTGTCCATATTGTTCCAACATAGAACCTAAGGAGAATCCTATGAAAGCCGCCGTTTTCAATGGTCCAAAGCAGCCGTTGGAGATAAAGGAAGTCCCGACGCCCAAGCCGGGTCCCGGCGAAATACTTGTTAAAGTCGCGGCCTGCGGGGTGTGCCACACCGATCTGCACTATATCGACCATAGCGTTCCGACCTTCAAGCCGCCGCCGATGATACTCGGCCACGAAGCCTCCGGCACGGTGGCAGAGTTAGGCGCGGGTGTTACCAAATGGAAGGTCGGCGACCAAGTGTTGCTGCCCGCCGTGCTTTCCTGTGGTATATGCCGGCAGTGCCGGTTAGGGCGGGAGAACATTTGCGATGATATGAAGATGTTCGGCAATCATATCGACGGCGCATATGCTGAGTATGTTCTGGCGCCGGCTAAAGACGCGCTCACCGTTCCGCCGGGCGTGCCGCTGGTCGAAGGCTCGATCATCGCCGATGCGGTATCGACGCCCTTCCACGCCGTCGTCAACCGAGCGCAGGTCAAGCCGGGTGACTGGGTAGCCGTCTTCGGCTGTGGCGGGGTAGGCATTAACTGCGTTCAGGTCGCCGCCGCGGTCGGCGCCTCGGTCATCGCCATCGACGCCCTGCCGGAAAAACTGGAACTGGCAAAAAAACTCGGCGCACAGGAAGTCATCAATCCAGCCGACGCCGGCGGACGCATCGACAAAGCCGTAAAGAAATTAATCGGCGACGGCGTCGATGTGGCTTTCGAAGCCATTGGCAAGCCGGAAACTATCGCCGCCGCTTTCTCGACCATCCGCAAGGGTGGAATGTGCGTCGTCATAGGCTACACTCACCTGCCGGTCGAACTGCCAGCATCGAAAATTATGTTCTTCGAACAGGGCGTCATTGGCTCGCTGGGTTGCAGGCCGGTGGATTACCCGCGCATCATCGAAATGGCACGCATCGGCAAAATCAAAATCAAAGAACTAGTAACCGCCCGCTTCCCGCTGGAGCGCATCAACGACGCATTCGATTTGCTGCGCCGCGGCGACCCCGCTACGCTCCGCTCAGTGATTATTCCATAACCGGCGCTGTTTATATCGAAATATAGTTGAGGCGCTCCATAGAGTCATCCTGAACGAAGTGAAGAATCTCGTCCCCGCTTCTCCAGACGAGACGCTTCCCCCTGCCTGCGCAGGGGTCAGTTTGACGATTACGAGGCATGCGAACTTATCTCTGACGCTGTGTATAAACGTGCATATTCGATTGAATGCGAATTAGTTTAAGATAAGAAAAGTGTAATGCAGTAAAGAAAAAGGAGCCAACATTGGATTTTACCTGGTCCGAAGAGCAGGAGATGATTCGTCAGTTGGCACGCAAATTTGCCAACGAAGAACTACGGCCGTGCGCAGTTAAGGTGGACGAGGAAGGCGAAGTATCACGTGTTGTGATTTCCAAAGCGGCTGAACTCGGTATGCTCGGCATAGCCTTTCCTGAGGAATATGACGGCGGCGGTTTCGGTGAAACGGGATACTGCATAATGATAGAGGAGTTGGCGCGTGGCTGTATGTCCACCGCAGTGGTCATTGGCGGGCACGAATCCATCGGCGCGATGGCGATTTATCTGGCGGGGAATCACGAGCAGAAGGTCCGTTACCTGAAGCCAATGGCGCGCGGCGAAGCGCTGGGCGCCTTCGCCATCACCGAGCCTCAAGCCGGCTCGGATGCCGGCGCCATTAAAAGCATTGCCGAGTTTGACGGCCGCAGCTATATACTCAACGGACAGAAAACCTTCATCACTAACGGCGGAATAGCGGATATTTACAGCATATTTGCCTTGACTGCGCCAGGTAAAGGCACGCGCGGCATATCCGCCTTTATCGTCGAGGCAAATTCACCCGGTTTTACCGCCGGCAAACCCGAACGCAAGATGGGCATCAAAGGCTCGCATACCACCGATCTCTACTTCGACAACGTGCGCATCCCGCCGGAAAACCTCTTGGGCGAACTGAACAACGGCTTTGCGGTGGCGATGCAGACGCTCGACGTCGGACGCCTCTCGCTCGCTGCAATGTGCCTCGGGCAAGCCAAGGAAGCGCTTGACCTGTCCATCAAACATTCGCTTGAGCGCCAGCAGTTCGGCAAGCCTATCGGCGACCAGCAAGCCATCAAGTGGATGCTCGCTGATATGGCCACGCAAATCTACGGATTGGAATCCATCACCTATCGCACCGCTTGGTTGTGCGATCAGAAGTCGCCCTTTTCACGCGAGTCGGCAATCTGCAAGTTAATCGGTTCGGAAGTTCTGTGCAATGTTGTGGACGATGCAGTTCAAATCCACGGCGGAATGGGTTATATGTCCGACTACCCCATCGAGCGTTTCTATCGCGACGCGCGGATAACGCGCATCTTCGAAGGCACGAATGAAATCCAAAGGCTGGTAATTTCGGGAAGTTTGCTCAAAGCCGGGAAATATTAATTCTCTAACCGCTTATGAACGACCTTGCGTAAAGTCATCACCGGTAATCATGCGGTCAGTTATGCGGTGAAGTTGGCGCGTGTCGATGTGATTGCCGCTTACCCCATCACGCCGCAAACCTCCATCGTCGAGGAGTTGTCCGAGTGGTGTGCGAGCGGCGAACTCAAGTCCGAGTTCATCCACACTGAGTCGGAGCATTCATCGATGTCATCTTGCATCGGGGCATCGGTAGCAGGGGCGCGCGCCTTCACAGCGACCTCCAGTCAAGGCCTGGCTTATATGCACGAAATGCTGCACTGGGCGGCCGGCGGAAGACTGCCGATTGTGATGGCCGAAGTCAACCGCAGTCTGGCGCCGCCTTGGACGATCTACACCGACCAACAGGACAGCCTGTCCCAGCGCGATACCGGCTGGCTGCAGTTCTATAGCCGCGACAATCAAGAGGTTTTAGATTCCACCATCCTCGCCTTTAAAATCGCTGAAATCGTTTCGCTGCCCGCGATGGTCATCCTGGATGCCTTCGTCCTGTCCCATACCAGCGAAGCCGTCGATATTCCCGACCAATCGTTAGTCGATAGTTTTCTGCCCAAACGCCGGGCAGCCTATAAGGTGGATACTCAAAACCCTTGCGCTTTCGGTGGAATGAAGAATGTCGATTCTTGGATGGAATCCCGCGTTCATCTTCAGCAGGCGATGGATGAGACCGCTCAAATCGTCGAAGATGAAACTGAAAAGTGGTTCGAATTGACGGGTCGCAGGCTCCAGCCCTTGCAGCCGTATCGAATGGAGGATGCCGAAATATGCATCCTTGTCGCAGGAACAGCCGCCTGGACGGTTACGCTGGCGGTGGATGAACTGCGCCGCCGTCATATCCCCGCCGGCAGCATAGGGCTTTGGATGTTCCGGCCTTTCCCGGTTGTCGCGTTACGCAAGTTGCTCGCCAATACTAAGAAACTCATAGTTATAGACCGGTCCTGCTCTTATGGTCACAGCGGCATATTTGCGCAGGAATGCCGCTCCGCGCTGTTCGATATGACGCCTCGACCGCAAGTTATCGGCGTGATTGCCGGTCTCGGCGGCCGGGAAATCACATCCGACGGACTCGTCAAGCAAGTCGAGCAGTTGAGAATGAAATACAGCGCCGGTTTAATCGAGTGGATGGGCGTGAAAAACCTCGCGTGAAATATGTCCATATTGTCCATAAAGTCGTCCAAAGTTTGCCTTGACTTTTTCTAAACATCGACACAGCCGTTATACATCGCTGGCGCTGACTGAAGATGTGATGTCCTGCGGGCATACGGCTTGTCCGGGCTGCGGCGGCGCGCTGAGTCTGCGTCTGGCAGTGAAAATTCTGGCGCCGGATTGCGTCTTCGTCATCCCGGCTTGCTGTATGGCGGTAATCGACGGTCTCTGGCCAATTTCGGCGCTTAGAGTTCCGCTTTATCATACGGCTTTTGCGGCAACTGCTTCGACAGCGGTCGGAATTGCCGCCGGTTTACGCTCGCAGGGCGATTTGAAAACCCTGGTCGTCGGCTGGGCTGGCGATGGCGGCACATTCGATATCGGCCTGGCCGCGCTGTCGGCTTCAGCGGCGCGCAACGACGATTACCTCTATGTCTGTTACGACAACGAAGCGTATATGAATACCGGCATCCAGCAGAGCTCCGCTACGCCGCAAGGCGCCTGGACGACCACGACGCCGCTGCCGCAAGCCAAAACACGCCCCAAAAAAGATATCCTGACCTTGATGATGTCGCATACTATCCCATACATTGCCTCAGCCTGCGTTGCGTATCCGGATGACTTCATCCGCAAGTTCGATACGGCGCGCAAGATGCGCGGCTTCCGCTTCATTCATCTCTTCTCGGCTTGTCCGCCCGGGCATAAATCGCTGGAAGCCGATACCATTCGCATCAGCCGGCTGGCGGTGGATACCCGGATTTTCCCGCTCTATGAGGTGATTAACGGCAAATTCGCACTGACGCTGAATCCCTTACTGCATAAAGCCGGTGAATATATTAAACTGCAAAAACGCTTTGCCCACTGGACGGACGCGGATATAGAGGCTTATCAAATTGAAGTTGATAAACGGTGGGAATTTCTTGCAAATCTAAATGAAAAGCGAAATTTATAATACAGAGACGCTGCCCGTGTGATTATTTTTATATTTATTCGCCATTATATCATTTTATGCACGATGGTAAAAGTTATCGTTGTTCCTCAGACAATAGGCTCACCTTCTCCCCCCGCTTGCGGCTATTGCTTGCTTCTCCCCCCGCTTGCGGGGGGATGAAAGGGGGGTGTATTTTCAGTTTACCTTGTTCGGCGTAGCCGGATGAGATTTCCCGCGAAGGTGGAAATATAGATAAATATTTAATATTTCAATATATGAATTGATTCCCACTAATGTTATGTCAATTGTGCAATGTCGCATATCATCCTGAATGAAGTGAAGGATCTCGTCTGGATAAGTAAGTCTTTAGGACGAGATCCTTCACTTCGTTCAGGATGACGACATCTTACGCTTGACATAGCACTAGCGCCGGAATGATGCACCATTCCGACGCTATATATAAAAGGGGATTGAAACGGACAATTCGATAATATATCAAATCTCACATTCGACAGCCGAAACATTCCAAATCGCGTTGGAATTTGCCGCTGGATTGTCTTCTGGCGACATCGTCGCTCTCACCGGCGAACTCGGTGCCGGCAAAACCGAATTCGCACGCGGCATCTGTCAAGGTTTAGGCTATTCCGGCGAAGTCTCCAGCCCCTCCTTCGTCCGCGTCCATTATTACAACTTGCAACCCGCAATCCAAAATCCAAAACCCAAAATCCAAAATGTGATTCACAGCGACTTCTATCTTGCCAAATCGCTCGAAGATGCCCTGGATTACGGACTAGATGAACTCTACGGCGGCGATAATCTAATCCTCATCGAATGGGCTGAACGCTTCCCTGCAGCGCTGCCGAAACAATATTGGCATGTTATTATCGAATTTAGTCCCGACGATGAAAATCACCGTCGGATTACAATAAATAAACGCGGGTAAAATTATGTTCATATATATTAAATATTTAAAAAACTCCCTAATCATCGCAGCCTTAATGCTAACCGCCTTATCCACCGCCGGCGAGCGAATTAAACTGCCCGCTCCCCAGACAGCCGGTAAGACCTCAATCGAGGACGCCCTCGCCAGGCGCCGCTCTATACGCGATTTTAAGTCGCAGCCGGTCCCTATACAGCAAATATCCCAAATGCTCTGGGCGGCGCAAGGCTTCACCAGTCCAGACGGCAGACGCACAGCGCCTTCGGCCGGCGCGCTCTATCCGTTGGAAATCTACACCATCGTCTGGTCGGCTGAAGGTCTTAAGCCGGGGATTTATCATTATATTCCGGGCTTTAAAGAGCATTATTTGGAAGTCGTATCCGAGGGTGACTTTCACGCCGCTTTGACCACTGTCGTGCGGGGGCAGGAGTGCGTTAACCGGGCGGCTATGGCATTCGTTATCGCCGGCATCGTCGAACGCACAGCGGTGAAGTATGGCGATCGCGCGCGGCGTTATGTATTAATTGAGGTTGGGCACGCCGCACAAAATATCCACCTGCAAGCCATTGCCATAGGGCTGGGCTCAGTTCCGGTCGGCGCTTTCGACGATAAAGAACTGCAAAAACTACTGCGAACTGACGCCGAGCCATTTTATGTCATCCCGATAGGCTATCCCAAATAACTTTCGGCAGCGCTGGCATCATAGAGGCACGGCGGACGAGACGTCCGCCGTGTATGGTGATGATGAACATTGCTGAAGCCATCATCATCATTTTACTATTTTTAGTTTCTTACTTTCTCCCTTTTTCCCCATCATCACAACGCCAAAGGCCAGCAGGAATGCCAGCGTCATCTGCCAAGGAAATGCTAAAGCCCGGCTGAACCATGTCTGCATCACGACGACAGCGGTAAAGCCAACGATTAAGGCTGCAATAACTGTCGCCGAATTGCCGCGTTTGGTGAACAATGTCGCGAGATATACCGCCGTCAAACCCGAATAGGCGAAGACCATCACTGTCAAGGCAAAATCGATGAGTGTAGTGTGCGGGCGAGCGGCTTGCCAAAAGGCGCTGAACGCCGCAAAACCGCCCAAAATCATCCCCCAGCCAATTACTCCAAGTATGCCAACTTTCAAATAATGCCGGTCTTCCCGTCCAGGCTTAACACGCTTATAGAAATCGTTCACGAAGGTCGAAGACATTGCGTTCAAGCCGGAATTCAATGTTGACAGCGCAGCGGCAAATAGACCCGCCAGCATCAATCCGGTCATCCCGGGCGGCATCTCGCGGATGATGAAGGTCAGGAACACCTCGCGGCTGCCTTCGAGCACGT
>VGIO01000059.1 GCA_016867855.1 Calditrichota bacterium | reverse complement strand
TGGGACACCCGTTCCGAATTATTACCTTATCCGCCTAAAACGGATGAATAGAAGATTGGGATAACCGATTCTCACAATCTCTCAGGAAAATGAACTTTTTTCATAGAAGGATGACGACATCTTACGCTTGACATAGCATTAGATTTGTTAATCTACTCAAAAATCGTCCAAGTCAAATTCGGTCAACAGAATCACGCGTTCGAAACCCCGACCATCGTCGATATAATAGGCTTGCATATTCAGCCTATCGATGTTATCCGTCTGATGGGATTTAAATTTGAAAGACCTGGCGATGATAGCGTTTTCGCTGCTGACCGTCCGCGGTGGATATTGCAGGCTTTCCGGCGCGCAGCGGGCGGTTATTTTGCCATTATCGCTGATGGTCAGCACGGCTGGACGAAATTCAGCCCAGCGACGTGCAACCGCCTCCCACGAGGCTTGCGGATTGCAGGCTTTGATTTCGAGGAAAGTCTTATTCTGCATCGCCTGCCGGAATTCAGCCTCCGGCAGAATAAGTTCCACGGCTAAGCGGTCGGCTTCGCGCTCGATGTCTGCACGCAGATGATTTTGCTGAGTATGCCCCAGCAATATATGCGCCAGTTCGTGGCAGAAGGCGTAATTCAGGCGCGG
The DNA here is from genome assembly GCA_016867855.1 of Calditrichota bacterium. Classification (GTDB taxonomy): domain Bacteria; phylum Electryoneota; class AABM5-125-24; order Hatepunaeales; family Hatepunaeaceae; genus VGIO01. The sequence continues at coordinate 15,097 of VGIO01000059.1, read as the reverse complement.
CAGATAGACATCTGGATTGAGAATGACGCGCCGGTTCTGGGCGTAAGCCTCGCGGCCGTCGGTAATAAGTTCGAAGTGGACTTCGATGTCATAGCGGCGGGCTAAGTTGTAAATGAAATCGTGATTTAGATCCAAAGTCATTCAATCTTATTGAAATATTAACGGGGACATAATATAGTAACTGTTTAAGGGGCGAACACGAGGTTCGCCCGCACGGGCGATGTTTGTCATCACCCCAGATTGTATCTCTGAAATCTACAATATTCTAGCGCTCTATCCATTAAATAAATATCGGGTTATTTTCTCTTGGAGGGCGGGTTTAAACCCGCCCTCCAAGCACAAAGGCTCATAATAGATAATTAAGGGACAGCGCGCTAATGCCTCGTTGCAAAAGAAACTGGCATTATAGTATAGACAGGAGGACAGGCGTCCCTGCCTGTCCACTTTGCAGCCATATTTCCCGGGACAGACAGGGACGCCTGTCCTCCTGTCCGACATACTGAAAGCCATTAATGCAAGTGAACACTAGTGGTCAGTCCCGTAATTAACTAACAATAATATATGCTTGAAAAATGATTTAAATTCGCTATTCATGCATAAAAGGAAATGCTGATTAATTAAGGGACTGAACACTAGATAATTTGGGAACTGAATACTGGATAATATGATGGAAATTTCTTATTCAACATAAAAGCGGACGGCTCTTGCTCGAGAGTAAATATATTAAAAAGACTTTGTCAAGGGTTTTGGTAAAATATCCAGTGTTTTTCCCAAAACATCCGTTAGGCAGAAACGCCTTTAGAGTTCGCTATTACTTCACGCTCCATACCTCGCGCTTCGCGCCTCGCAATTTACACTTTCTGCTTTCGACGATTGTTCTCGACGCCGTTCTGTATCAACGCCGGTGTCCGCGGAGCGTCCGGCTTGGCAGACTGGTCGGAAGTTTCCCTGGGGATGGGCAGCGCGATGCGAAACAGGCTGCCCTGCCCGACTTTGGATTCGACCTCGATGCGGCCGCCGTAATGCTGAATCATCTGCTGTGCGGTCGATAGACCTAATCCGGTGCCGGTCGGTCCGCCATCTTGAATATCGCCCACCGTCGGTTTTGTGGTAAAGAACGGATCGAAAATGCGGGAAATATCGGCTTCGGCTATCCCGCAGCCGTTGTCCTCAATCTCGATATGAATTTCTTTCCCACAGCGCTTGGTCTGCACGCGCAAATGCCGCGCCGGCGAATTGTGCATCGCATCGATGGCGTTGTTGACGATATTGGAAAAGGTCTGCGAAAAATCGCTATAGACGCCTTCAAAGGGAGGAATATCATCGCCGAATACATATTCCTTCTCGACCTTCGACTTAAAGAACAGGTTCGCTTCGAGGAATTTAAGTTCGGTTTTCAGCAGTTCGTTGATATCGATGACACGCACATTTTTATCCTGCTCGCTGCGGGATTTTATCATCATATTGCGCGTAATCTGCTCAATTTTATCGATTTGGGTTAAAATCGTGTCGATTTCCTTGACATTGGGGAAACGTGAATTGAGCATTTGGGCGTAGCCGGAGATGACCATCAGGGGACTGGAAATATTATGCGCGATACCGGCGGCAAGCATTCCAATGTCGGCTAATTTGCGTTCGTCAGCCAGAAGGTTTTCCATATAGCGTTGACGGCGTTCCATCTCTTTCATTTGCCGTAGGTCAGTAATGACCGACAGCGCGCCGACGATGCGGTCGCCGTCGTAACGCGTGCGGCTGGAAATCAGCACCGGCACCTCTTCGCCATCGGAACTTAATAGTTTGGCTTCGCAGCGGTTTGAGCCGCGCAGGCGGCACAGTTCGGTTTGGTTTAAGATATAATCACGTTCGGAGGCCGGCGTCAGGTCGATGCTGTATCTCCCGATTAATTCAGCGGATTTATAGCCAAGCATCTCTGCGAAAGCCGGATTGACGAACTCGCATTTGCCGGTATCGTCTTCGATTAGAATACCTTCCGACATCGAGCGGATAATGCCCTCGTTGAATTCTTTCAAGGCGCGGATGGCTTGCGCGGCGCGGCGGCGAGCCGTCAAGTCGCGGGCGACATTTAAGGTAAGAGCGACTTTGCCCTCGATGACGACCGGACTGCTCTGGATTTCGAGGTATAACTTTTCACCGTGGGGAGTATCCGGCTCGATTTGGAATGGTTCAGGCTTGACGCCATTTTGAAAACAGGTGCGCAGGGCTTTCTTAAACCGACGCCGTGAATGTTCATCCAGTGAATTTATCCATCGGCTCTGGTTCAGATCTTCGACCGTCTTGCCCAGCAGGTCTTCGCCACGGCGGTTCATTTCGACGATATCGCCGTTTTCGCGGCAAGTAAAAATAATATCCCCGGCTTCGCTGAGCAGCATCCGGTAGCGCGATTCCGATTCGAACAACGCTGCGGCGCGGCGGGCAACCTCCTGCTCGAGCAAATCCGCCTGCCGGCTTAACTGCTCAGCGGCACGTTTTTGGATGGTAATATCGCGTATGACGCCTTCGAGTGCCATTATATTTCCCGACTCGTCACGGATGACAGTGCCATGGTCCGCCAGCCAGACCGCTTCACCGCCGGCGCGGATGAAGCGATACTCCAGTGTATAGCGATTGCCGGCGAATCTCTCCATCCGGTTCAGCGACGACCATAATTCGATGACAGTGGCGGCATCGTCCGGATGCAGGCAGGCGATATAACCGTCCGGACCCATTCCCTTAATCTGGTCTATAGTGTAACCGGAAATTGCTTCTGCAGCCGGCGAAAGATAATCGAAGCGTAAGGTTTGAACATCTATGCGGTAAATCGCATCAGGCGAGTTTTCGGTCAGCCGCCGCAATTTGGCTTCGGACTGAGCAAGTTGCTGCGAACGCTCTTCGACCAGACGCTCCAAATCGCGCGAATGGGCGATGATTTTCTGCTCTAATTCGCGAATTTGAGTAATATCGCGGATGACGCCTTCGTAGCAGGGCATATCGCTGTTGAGACCCGGTTGGGCGCTGATGGTCAGCAGCGCCGTTACTTGACTGCCGTCGCGTTTTTTAAGTTGAATAATCTCATCTTGTAATAGATTACGAGCCTGCAGCGTCTGCAGCAACCGCTCGGCTTCGTGAGGATGAACCGCAAAATCCTTCAGGAAGTGCTTGCCGAGGACATCGATGCGCACCGGGAAGCCAAGCAACTTTTGCCAGGCTGGATTGACTTCGAGCAAACCGCCATCTTCAGCCGCGGCAAATATAGCGTCGCGCACATGGTCGAACAAATGGCGGAAGCGCTCCTGACTTTGCAATAGTTCACGCGTGCGTTCGGAAGCGATTGCCTCTAACTGATGCGCATAGACTTCCATCGCCTTGCGGAGTTCGCGCTCGGTTGTTACATTGACGCCGATGGCCAAGGCGGCGTTGATACGGCCGGCTTCACGCAGCGGCGCGACATTCCAACGGATGTGGCGAATCTCTCCCGCTGCAGTGCGCACCTCGGTCTCGAGGCTCTCGAGTTCCCGCCCCGACTCAAATACTTCGTGTTCGATTAACGGCAGAAATAATTTTTCATAATTGACGATAATTGATTTCAGAGCCGAAGGCTGGATGGCTTCGCGGCGGGAGTAACCTGTGATATTGTCGGCGGCGGTATTCCATTCCAACGCGTTGCCGCTGCGGTCGATTAAAACGATAATCGCGTTGGCGGAATTCATAAGACTCAGCAGAGTGCCGACTTCAGGATTGGATTCTTTCAAGCGGTTGGCGAGCGCTTCTTCCAACTTTTCAAGCCGCTGTTTAGTTATCTTTTGGTGGCGTTTATTTTCGCTGAAATCACGAATATAGAAGATAGTTTTATATGGTTCAACAGATAAAACAATGACCTGCGTCACATCCACATCTAAATGTGAGCCGTCGGGCCTTGGCAGTTCCGCCTCGAATGTGGTTTCGCCGCCGTTCTCGAGGCTGTCGTTCAACCGTTTCAGGAAATCGCTTAAGTGCGGCGCACGGATGTCCGTCAACCGCATCCCGGTGGTCATCTCCCGCCGCAAAAGTCCGAACATATAAGCCGCATTCTGATTGACATCGATAATCCGGCTGTCGGCGTCTAAAATTAATATGCCGTCGTGTCCATTTTCCAGCAGGGTCTTATAATGCTGAATTAATTGCGCCTTCTCAGCCTCGTCAGCGGCTTGAGCGGCTTTCAGCTGGTTTTCGGCCTCGGCGAGTTTGGCTTGCAGTTCCCGATGTTCGCGCAAAAGCCGACCTTGGGCGACCGCCCGCCGCACCACCCGCTCAACTTCATCGAAATCCTTGATCGGTTTAGTGAAGTAGTAGTATACCGATTCGCCGATGGCTTGGACAGCATCTTCGAAGCGGCCTTTGCCGGAGATGATTATCTTGGGCAGGTCGGGCTGCCAGGCATTGACCGCCTGTATTAACTCGATGCCGCTCATTCCCGGCATATCGAGGTCAGTAATGAGCAGGTTGATATCTTCGCGCTGCAAAACTTTCAAGGCGCCGGCACCTTCCAAAGCAATTCGGCAGCGATAACCCTTGAATTGGAAAAACTCGGCTAAGAAGTTGAGTAATTCCGGGTCGTCTTCCACCAGAAGTATCTTCGGCGTCTGGGCGCGAAGCGAAGATTTGGTGTGCGTTTTGGTTTTACGGCTCAAGATTCGACTTGACTGGATTTGAGCCGGCACTGAATTACTTAGCGGGGATTAGGGAGGGGCGCAAAAAAAGGCGCTGTTACGACTATATCGGAGTCGTATGCGCCTTAGGGTAGATTAAATATACAATCTTATTTTAATTTGTCAAGAGGCTAAGGCAGATATTTTAGCCTTTTAGAAAAATAATTGCTTTTTTTGCTCTTTCGAGGCATTCTTCCCGTCCGAGAAAACCTATAATATCGGTTAGTTTAGGTCCGTGCGGCTGCCCGGTCAGCGTCAGACGCAGCGACGTGAACAGCGCCGCGCCTTTCAGTCCGGTTCGAACAGCGACATTTTCTAAAAAACGCTTAGCGACATCTTTATCCCATCCAGAATTATTATTTTTCAATTCATCGATATAGGCCGCGATGACGAACGTTGCTCGCGTCTGTAACGAAAAATCAACTGTAGCAAGATTTGGTCTTTCGATAATGCAAGAAAGATTATCGATGATTTGCCGTGTCGTTTTAGCGCCTTCGCGTCCTAAATGGATGGCTGCGACCTGCCGCTCATCGCTCCGGGCGCGCATTTCCGGGTAGCGTTCAATCAGTTGAGAGGCAAGGCTGTCCCATAACTCGCGGTCGCTTAAACGCTGGATGAACCGTTGATTCTCGCCCAGCAAGGCGGTATGCGCATAGATGATTTCACCCGAGCGATAAGCCTCCGCATCAAAGTCCTGCGCTAAAGACTCCAGCGTCCAGCCGGCATCGGGCTTGAGATTGCCGCGTCCCAAGCCGGCGATATAACGGCACAGCGCTTGAGGCAAAACGCCGGCGACGCGAATCTCTTCGACGGTCGCATTGCCGATGCGTTTGGATAATTTCCTTCCGCTCTCATCGAGCAGCATCGATAGATGCCCCCAGCAGGGCGTTGGCCAAGCCAAAGCCTCGAAGATGAATTTCTGATACGGTGTCGAAGGCAGCCACTCCTCACCGCGCAGAATATGAGTTATGCCCATATCGTGGTCATCCACTACGCCGGCTAAAATCGAGGTCGCCGCGCCATCCGAACGAATCAAGATTGGGTCGTCCAAATTCCGACCGGCAAAGGCTACCGTCTCCTTGAACAGGTCGTCGATGACAACCGGTTTATCCAACATCTTAAGCCGGACGACATAAGGCCGACCGAGCGCCGTGAACTCGTCGATTTCACATTGGGTGAGCCGCAGGCAATGTTTATCATAACGCGGCGGCAGATTCTTTTGCGCGGCATTCTGTCGCAGCAAGGTCAGTCTCTCCGGCGGACACCAGCATTTATACGTTGCGCTGCGTGATTGCAATTCAGCGGCGATTTGCGCATAGCGCGTTTGGCGTTGCGATTGGCGCAGCAGATTTTGCTGGCTGTGGAGCGTTTCTCCGTCAGACCAGTCGTCGAAGCGAATCCCCAGCCAATCCAAATCGGCTTGAAGCGCTTCGACGGCGCCGGCTAAAGCGCGTTCGACATCGGTGTCTTCGATACGTAGAAAGAGTTTGCCGCCGGCCCGGCGGGCGAAGAGGTAATTGAGCAGCGCCGTCCTAGCTCCGCCGATATGCAGACCACCGGTGGGGCTAGGCGCAAAGCGGACGCGGACGATATCCGAAGTGGTCTGTTTCAAGCCGTCTCGCCGCCGGACGAACGGTGCATCCAAGTAACTACCAACAGCACGATGGCGGCCACTATCAACAGAACTCCCGCGCCGATGAGTATTCTTTTCACGCTGGGAGACATATGTAAGGCTGGTAAATGGACTTGCATTGTTTGTTCCTCTGTTTTTGTATTTGAGTTTATATTATATACAGACAAGACATTCCTGTCTGTTGCCTAGTGTTTTGTCAAAGTAATAATGATATGTGTTCTGTTGAACGAAGTGAAGCGTCTCGTCTGGATAAACAGAGACGAGGTCCTTCACTTCGTTCAGGATAACGGCATTTTTACTGTGACATAGCACTAGTGTTCAGTCCCAGAATTAACTAGTTTAGAGTTCACATCTTCAGCGTGCAGTAGGATGTTTTATAAACACGCTAAAGCGGTGAACTTCGAACGTTCTCGGCATATAGGTAATTCTGGGACTGAACACTAGCTTGTCATCCAGTAAAAATTATGCCGCTGAATATCCTGCCTACCTCATCGCTTGCCTGCGGCCGGCGGCTTTCCAAGGATTTACTCCCTCATCACGGCAAGCATCGCGACCAGCCGGGGGCGTCGCCTTTAGGGTTAATCCATTTTTAGCGGTCAACGCCGCGGCTAAGGCCGCGGCTATGACGCGCCCATCGTCGCCGGCGCTGTGCAGCGCTTCCGGTTTGAACTCCTGCTCGATGAAACGGGTGTCGAAATCGCTGCGCCGGAAGCGCGGCTGCTGCATCATCCACAACGAAAAAGGAATTGTCGTTTTGAAGCCGGTTATGCGGTATTCGGACAAGGCGCGCTGCATACGGTCGATGGCGGCTGGCCGGTCGGCGCCCCAGGTGATGAGTTTGGCGACCAACGGGTCGTAATAGATGCCGACCTCGTCGCCGGCGGTTACGCCTGAGTCAACCCGCACCCAAGGCCCATCCGGACGGATTAGCGTGCGGATGCGCCCGGCGTCGGGCAGAAAGTTGTTCGCCGGGTCCTCAGCGTATATGCGGCACTCGATGGAATGCCCGCGCTGAACTAAATCTCTTTGCTTAAATGGCAGCGTTTCGCCCTGCGCGATGCGCAGTTGCGTCTGCACGATGTCGATGCCGGTTACCAATTCAGTGACCGGATGTTCGACTTGCAGGCGGGTGTTCATCTCAAGGAAGTAGAAATTTTCTATCGCGGGGTCGAACAAGAACTCTACCGTGCCGGCGTTGACATACCCGCAGGCTTGGGCTGCGGCGGCGGCGGCAGCGCCCATCGCCAGACGGATGTCCGGGCGGTCATTCAAAGCCGGCGAAGGGGATTCTTCGACGACCTTCTGATGCCGGCGCTGGATGGAGCATTCCCGCTCAAATAAATGCACGCAATTGCCGTATTTATCGGCGAGAATTTGGATTTCGATATGTCGTGGTCCGAGGATGAACTTTTCCAGATAGACTTCGTCATCGCCAAAAGCGGACAACGCTTCACGCCGGGCGCCGTCGAAAGCCGATGGAAATTCGGCGGCGGAATTGACAATGCGCATACCTTTGCCGCCGCCGCCTTTGGCGGCTTTAATGAGAACGGGGTAGCCTATGTTTTCTGCCGATTTGAGCGCTGCATCGAGGTCGATTAAGCCGCTCTGTCCGCCAGGGACGACCGGCACGCCGGAAGCCGCCATCATTCGTCTAGCGTCGGTCTTCGAACCCATCGCCCGAATGGCGGAGGCCGGCGGTCCTACCCATACTAAACCAGCCTGTTCGACCATTTCGGCAAAATCGCCGTTCTCGGCCAGGAAGCCGTAGCCGGGATGAATTGCGCCGGCTTTATGTTCTAAAGCGGCTTGGATTATGATATCGCCGCGCAGATAACTTTCGCGCGCCGGCGGAGGTCCCAAGCGGATGGCTTCATCCGCCATCTGAACATGCAGCGCGCTGCGGTCGGCGTCACTATAGACCGCAACACTGCGCAATCCCAACTCCCGGCAAGCGCGGATGACGCGAATCGCTATCTCGCCTCTATTAGCAATGAGGACTTTGTCGAACATTGTTTAGGTTTGAATAAAAATGTCAAATGAGTAAATTGCAAAAGTGACGATTAATCTAGAAAATTCAGAATATGGCAAGGCGGACGCCCTCGTCCGCCGCATTCTATGCTTGGTTTTCGGCGGACGAGGGCGTCCGCCTTGCCCTCAGTTAATAAATCCAACACTTTTGCAATTACCTAAATTAAAAAAATAACTTTCCAACTTTCTCACTTTTAGCTTTTCCACTTATGCGCCAGCGGAACGCGGCGTCCATAGCCGAAGGACTTGGACATAATCTTCAGTCCCGGCGGAGCTTGCCGACGTTTGTATTCGCTGCTGCGAATAAGCTGCATCACCTGCGCGACCACATTCTTATCGAATCCAGCCTTGATCAATTCAGGCGTATCCTTGCCCTTGTCGATGTAGTTGAAGATAATTTCATCGAGTAGTTCGTAAGACGGCAATGTATCTTGATCGCATTGGTCGGGCTTCAACTCGGCGGATGGGGCTTTGGCGAGAATTGCCGGCGGGATGATTTCCCGCTCGCGGTTGATGAGGCGCGCTAGCCTATAGACCATTGTCTTCGGCACATCGGCTAACACCGCCAGCCCGCCGGCCATATCGCCATAGAGCGTGCAGTAACCTGTCGCCAGTTCCGATTTGTTGCCGGTGGATAAAACTAAATGCCCAAACTTGTTCGACAGCGCCATCAGGATATTACCGCGGATGCGCGCCTGGAAGTTTTCTTCGGTTGTATCGGATGGTAATCTGTCGAAATGCGGCGTAATCTCGCTCAAATATTTGTCGAACAGGTTATCGATATTAATGATGCGGGTTTTTACGCCGAGGTTGCGGGCTAAAGCCAGACTGTCGTCGATGGCGCCACGGCTGGAATAACGCGAAGGCATCATCACGGCTTCGATGTTTTCAGCGCCCAAGGCTCGCGCGCCGACGACCAGCGTCAAAGCCGAGTCTATGCCGCCGGACAGTCCCAATATAGCCGACTTAAAACAGCATTTGCAGGCATAATCGCGCGTTCCCAAGATTAAGGCTGCGAGCGCCGCTTTATCGTCGCTGTTGAGAACCGGATGAACATCGCCTTCGCCTGTGTCGAGGTCAACTAAAAGCAGGTCTTCGGCGAATTCGACGCCCTGCGCCCAAATCTGCCCGTTAGCCGAGAAAACCAACGATGCGCCGTCGAAGATCAATTCATCGTTGCCGCCGACCGAATTGACAAAGAGCAGCGGCGTCTTGAAACGTTTGGCTTCGGCTTGAAGCATCTGACGGCGCAATGAGCGCTTTTCAATGGTGAACGGCGATGCGGCTATGTTCACAATGAACTGCGCGCCCTGCCGCACTAATTCCAGCCCCGGATCGTGGTCGTAATAACGATGATTTGGATCGTAGCGCGCCCAAAACTCCGGCGCGTTCCAGATATCTTCGCAAATAGTTATGCCAAAGCGAATACCTTTATATATGCCGACCTCAGTATAAGGCGAAGGCGCAAAGTAGCGGCTCTCGTCGAAGACATCATAAGTCGGCAGGAGCGTCTTACGATGAATTGAGACGACCTGTCCGTCGGCGATAAATGCCGCGGCGTTGAACAAGCGTTTTCCAACCGGTAAATCGTTGGGTTCAGCAAAACCAACGACCAGCGCGATATCCTTGACCAGCGTCGCGAGGATGTTTAAGGCGTTCACATTTTGCGCAATAAACAGGTCCCGTTCCAACAGATCATGCGCCGGGTAGCCGGGAATAGTTTGTTCGGGGAAGATGCATATATCGGCGCCGCGCGCGCGGGCCAGCCGGGCATATTCGACGATGCGTTGCGTGTTACCGTCGAAATCACCAATGGTGGAGTTTATTTGGGCTAATGCGATGCGCATACTTGGATATCGTGGGTTCTATACCCGCTTTTATTCCGCTGTCAAACTCAGAAGTTGACAGCGATTAAAGAAGTGGAATGAGACGCTCGCCTCAACGATATTTAGGTCTTGTTTTGAAATAGAAGTGAACAATAAAGGTCGTTCAACATCGAGCCGACTTTCTCCATACCGAATCTCGCTGCAGTATCATTAGATATTTTCACACGGTCATAGGCGTTGATTTTAGCGCACAGCGATTGAATTCCGTCGGCCAAGGCTTCAGCGCTGTTCGGCGTGACCAGAATGCCATTAGTTTCGTCGATATACACGCGCTGCCCCGGAATGTCGGCGGCTGCGACCGGCAGACCGGCGCAGAGCGCTTCAGCTGTAGCGCAGGAAAGATTCTCCCATCGACTGGGATGGATGTAAAAATCGCATACGCCAAAGATTTTCGCGATCTCGGCTTTGGGTAATGTGCCTCTAAAGTGAACCTGATGCGAAATATTAAGTTCAGTTGACAGCAATTCCAGCCGCTTGCGTTCGCCGCCGTCGCCGATAATGTCCAGATAGAGGTTTATATTACGGCTGTTGAGAATATGTAAAGCCTCAAGCAGAACATCTATGTTTTTCAGCGGAATCAGCGACCCAACCGTCGCCGTGCGAAAAGCGAACAATGTTTTATCTTCGCGATATAAATCGGCATCTATACTAACGCTGTCTATTGAGCCGCGAGTATGAATACTTTCCGGTGTAGGAACGATGCGCCGGCGGTTTGTTTCAGCGTTTTTAAAGGTCGCTTCATAGTGGAACAACGAGTTGTCCACCGGATTGGGTATAATCTTAAAATTAGCGCGGACGCCGGCTAGTCGTATGTCCTGCTGAAGTTGTTCGCTCACCGGGACGACGACTTGGGCGTGACGCATCGCCCAGCGGGCTTTAAATTTCTCAATTCTAGTCAAACCGCCCAGATGAAATCCGGACCAGTGTTCGGTGATGACGACCGGAATTTTCAACCTTCGACCAAGGATTACGCCGACAATGCCGGAATGATAGGTATGCGTATGAATAAGGTCGATTCCGCCTAATATATCCGCAACGCGTTTAGCAATCCCTACTTGCTGCCACAAACGGCGTAAGAAACGAACTTTGGGCATCGCGCCTAAAGGCTGTGTGTAGCGAAAAACCCGCATTCCATCTTCTACGTTCTCGGTTAGACTCGCTTTGTCATCGGTGTTTTCTGCGAGCCCTAAGGATAGAATAGACACATCGTGATACAACTTCGCAGCGCGGGCGTGTTCGCGCACAAAAATGCCTTCGATAGGACGTTTGGCCGAAGGATACCAGGATGATATGAAAAGAATACGGCGGCGAGAATTCATTTTAATAAATAACTACCACTTCTTATACCGCCAGAAAATTAAAAACGCAACCATCGACAACATAGCCAGCCCTATGATTATCCAAAAGGCATAGTACATCTGCGCTAAGGGAATGCGCACATTCATCGAAAAGGCGCTGACGACCAATGTCGGCACCATTATCCCTATAGTGATGATGTTCAAAGTTTTCATCAGCACATTAAGATTGTTGCTGACGATGGACACACGGGCGTCCATCAGGTTGGCAAGGATGTTGGTGGCGATTTCGGCTTGCTTGAGACATTGGTCGTTATCGATGACAGTGTCGTCCAGCAGTTCCGATTCTTCCTGTGTGAAGCCGACGCGTCCGGTTTGGCGCCGCAACCGCTCGAGCAGCGCGCCGTTGGAAGTCAAGGCTTCGACATAATAGACCAGACTCTTCTGTAAAGTGAATAAATGTATGAGATGTTGATTGCTAAGCGAGGCGCTGATTTTATCTTCGAGTTCTTCGGCGATCTTCCCGATGACCTTCAAATGCTCGCGAAAATGAACAATCGTGCGGTTGAAGATCTTTAGCAGCAGTCCGACCGGCGAAGTCGATGATGCAGTCGTGAAACTGCCGGGGATGGCAATCTCTTCAGCCGAGATTAAAAGCAGAAAGTCTTTAAATATATATGCGCCGATCGATTTTACGCGGAATAAGAATTCATCTTGAGCGATATAAGTTCCAGGGTGTTTATATATGAGGGCTATATGTTCCGGTTCGAACTCGACGCGCGCTAATTCATCCGGGTCGAGCGCTGATTGCAGGGTGTGTTCGTCGAGTTTAAGATCGCCGACCATGAAGCGTTTTTCGGCTTCGTCCGGCATAACGCAAATCAGCAGCGAATAGGGAGGCTCGTCCACCGCGACTAAACGGCGGTCGATGATGCGGTAGCGGTTCAGCATTTTGTAAAGGGCGCTCCTCCGGCCTTAACCGGCGCAGTTGAATTCTACATTCGCGTAGATTTCCTGATGGTTTTAAAGGACTATAAATTAGCAAATAAAAATTAGCAAAAATATTTGTCTATATCAAGAGGTAATTGCAAAAGTGTTGGATTTATTGACTGATGGTAAGGCTGACGACCTCGTCCGCCTTGCTAGGTCTGAGTTTTCTGGATTAATCATCACTTTTGCAATTTACTCTCAAGTCAATGAATTATGAGAATTCTCATCATTTTCTTTGTCATTGTCATCTGGCAAAGAATTCGACAATATACTTAATCCCCGTTCCGCCGACAAGGACAACAAGCAGGACTTTAATCGCCTTAGCCGGGACGAAGCGCTGTATCCGCGCGCCGACGAACATTCCCAGCGCGCCTCCAACGCCGAAGGCGAGTCCAAGCGCCCAGTCCGGCGCGACCGACTGTCCGGTGCCGCCCGCCACGGACGACAACCCAGTATAGAACAAAACGCCTACTAACGATGTAAGCCAAGTTCCGAACAGCGTCACCCCGGCAATCGAATGCACCGGCAGGTTGAAAATGCCGACTAAAAATGGCGCGATGATGGCTCCGCCGCCGATGCCATATATTCCGCCCACCATCCCGACGATAAACGCAAGTAAAAACAGCCTCCAGGAAACAATGGTATATTCTACGCCGTTGAATTGATATCGCAAGGCTTGGACTGAAAACCGGACATCGCTGACCTCAAAGCGCGCATCGATGTTTCTTTTTTCAACGCCTCCTTTCAGAATCGTCTCCAGTATCCGATAACCAATATATATCAAAACTAATCCAGCGAAGAGTTTGAATGGGCGTTCGCCGGATAAAAAACGGATCCGCACTAACGCGCCGATGAATAGTCCCGGCGCCGTGGCCGCGACAATCGTCCAAGCCAGAGGCCATATCATTCGCTTCTCACGCACATAGCGCAAGACGCCGCTCGGAATGGCGATGATGTTGTAGAGTAGGTTTGTCGGGCTCACAGCCGGACCGACGAAGCCCAACACGCTGACCTGAAAAGGCAGAATCAACACCGCGCCCGATATGCCCCCCATCGAAGTGAAGCAAGATATTGCGAAGGCGGTAAGCGGCGGCAGCCACCAATAGGTCTCCACGCCGCTGATGCCGAACTGAAACATCAATCGACCTTCAAAGGAAACATTCTGCGCCAGGCGGTCGTGCCGTGATTGCAGAAATTGACCGTCCAACGCAAACAATTGCCGAGTCTATATATAAATCCCTTCCGCTCCAAACGACGGACAAGTTGCTGCGGGCGGTCCCAAATATAGACTGCTTCGGCTTGCAGCAATTGAAAACCTTCTACTTGAAAGCGCGTTTTAAGCGGCGTAACCGCGCCCTTATAGCCGCAGGCGCGCGCCTGTTCGATGACTCGCAAATTATAACGTCCGAAGGGAAATGCCAGCCAATTTACCGCCGCGCCGACGATATCTTCCAATTTCTGGCGCGAATCACGCAGTTCATACTCGATTTCTTGTGGATTTAATGTGTGCAGATCGCGATGACTAACCGTATGCGAACCGATTGTCCAGCCGGATGAGTGCAAATCCTTAATCATCCGAATGTCGAGGTGTTTAAATCGACGGCGGCTGAAGTGATAATCCCAATCGTTCCAGCGCCCGATATAACCCGCCGGGACGAAGACCGCCGCGCAAAAGCCGATTTCGCTTAATACAGGCCACGCCCAGCGATGAATACATTCGTAGCCATCGTCGAAGATAAGAAACATTGGTTGGTTCGGAAGGCTGTCAACCCTCTGTGGCTGACAGCCAGCGATATGGCGCCTTTGTGAACGAAGTAAAGCAATCTCATATTCACTATCAACCGCTGAAGGTTGACAGCCTAACCCCGGCCTCAGAAAAGCCGGGCTGCTCTCATTATAATCATCATCATTATCATCGTCAAGTCCGACCGCTATCCACCCGTTTGTTTTGAGCGCTAACATTTGCTTTTTAAACGCCATCGGGGTCACTTGGGTGACCCCGATTTCCCGTTCCGGGCTGACTTTGTGGTAGAGAAGACTGGGGTGCGGCAAAGTCAAACTCCCGAATGCCCAAAGCCGCCGGCGCCGCGCATAGTCGGCGGCAGACGCTCGACTTCCTTCCACTCTATCCGTTCATAGCGCGTGATGACCAATTGCGCTATGCGGTCGCCGCGGCGAACGACAAATGGTTCGCTAAAACTCACAAGCAGCACAACTATTTCGCCTCGATAATCGCTGTCGATGGTGCCGGGGCTGTTCATCAGGCTGACATTATAATCGCGCGCTAATCCGCTACGCGGACGCACCTGCCCCTCATACCCCGTCGGCAAGGCGATGGCTAGGCCGGTCGGAATTGGAACAGTTCTGCCAGGTGTTATAATCGTATCTTCAATCACTGCGGCATATAAATCCAGACCGGCCGCACCAGCGCTGGCATAGGCCGGCAATGGCAAACCCGCGCTGTGAGGCAGTCGGGTGATTTCTATATTCATTCAATAAAACCGTAATATGTCATAATGAACGAAGTGAAGCATTTCGTCCGGGACTGGGAACGAGACTCCTTACTGCGTTCAGAGCGAC
>VGIO01000058.1 GCA_016867855.1 Calditrichota bacterium | reverse complement strand
GTCGGGTGTTGGTGCGGGTGTTCGATGTATCGGGTCGCGTTGTAGCGGCGCTTTATGACGGCGAGCAGACGGCTGGTCATCACAGCGTTGTTTGGAATGCGAAGGGTATGTCGGCAGGGGTATATCTGGTGCGGATGGAGTCGGCAGGCTTCAGCGCAATTCGCAAGGTGACCTTGATGAAGTAAGTATGTTATTGCGTCAGGTGTTAAACACTTGACGCCATAGAATCCAAAGCGGCGTCGGGACAGTTCCCGGCGCCGCTTGGGTTTTTTGGGGAATTCACAGCGGATTAAGCAGAGTTCCTTATATCTGCTCCATCTGCTAAATCTGCTGTTAATTCATCCTCTTAATCCGTTGTCAATTCTACCTGTTCAACTCTCTCAACGGGCTTTCCGAAAAAGCGTCGCGTTAATTTCTTAAAATTAAGGGGAATATCGGTTACATAACAATTAATGCGGCTGGGACCGTAGGTGCGTAAAAGTCCTTCGCGCAGCATAACATCTTCGACGGCTTTGGCGGTAGTTTCCGCCGAATCGACGAGCGCGACATTTTCGCCCATTACAGATGCGATGACCGGCGCGAGGACCGGATAATGAGTGCAGCCCAATATCAAGGCGTCGATGGAGTGATGTTTGAGTGGTTTGAGATAGGCTTCGGCAATTTTGTGAACAATAGGTCCGGTAGTTCGCCCTTCCTCGGCGAGCGGCACGAACAATGGGCAGGCTCGGGCGCTAACATCGATGCCGGGGCGCAACTCGCGCAAGCGGTTTTGGTAGGCGTCGGATGAGATGGTGGACTGTGTGCCGATGACACCGATGCGGTTGGCGTGTGTTGCGCGCAGGCCGGCTTCGACGCCGGGTTCCAGCACGCCGATAAGGGGAATGCGTAAAAGTTCCTTTAATCTTGGCAAGGCGACTGCCGAGACCGTATTGCAAGCCGCGACAATCATTTTAACATCCCGGTTGAGCAGAAACAAGGCGCATTCGAGGGCATAGCGGCGGATAGTTGCCGCTGATTTTGCGCCGTAAGGCACGCGCGCTGTGTCGCCAAGATAGATGAGGTCTTCGCCCGGCAGACGATTGTGCAGCGCCGCGGCGACAGTTAAACCGCCCAGACCCGAGTCGAATATACCAATGGGACGGTCGTTAACTGACTGTTTAGAAATAGTGCGTATCAGTTAAAAACATCCTCAAAGGTTTCAGCCTTACGCCAGATTTCTATAGCGTTATGTTCGTCGATTGCAATTTTAGCCGGTCGAGGGAAACCGCAGGAATTAGAGGCGAAATGGTCGGCGCAATAGGCGCCGGTTTGATGGAGTATTACGACTTCGCCGCGCGCAGGCAATCGGTTAAGCGGGATTTTAACTTTGCTAAGCATATCGCCGGTAAAGCACAATCGGCCGGCAATAAAGGCTTCAATCGCGGCATCGTTAGGTTTAGGCGGATAGACTTCGACCGGATATATATCAGGCGAAATCAGCACCGTGCCGTGATTGACGACGCCTAGGTCGAGAATCACCACCGGACAGCCCAATACTTCTTTGACACCGATAGCGCGCGCTAAAGTTATTCCGGTCGAGCCAATTAAGGCGCGTCCAGGTTCTACGATGAGCAATGGTTCGCCGAGTTGCTTCAAGCGTTCTTTGACCATTGTCCCATCCGACAGAACATAGGTTAAGATATGTTCGAGAATTGCCGCGCCGGGCTGCGGCGACCAATAGGCTTTGCCAAGCCAATCACTAGTTTCCTCTATCTGAGGATTTTTCAAATGTTCATATCCCATCGGCAAGCCGTTCCAAGTTACCCATTCTGCAGTCGGCAGCCGGCCGGCGAGTTGGAGCCGCAGACGGGATTTAAACCTGGTCCACTCGGCTTCGGACAGGTAGTTAAGCGGGTAACCGCCGCCGATATCTAAAACTCGCAAGTTCATTCCGTTTTTAATCAAATCACTTAATTGAGCCAAAAGATGTTCGAGCAGATGTTCATAGCCGGCCGGGCGGCAGATTTGCGTGCCGATATGTGCTGAAAGACCGAGGATTTCGATATTTCTCATCGCTCGGACTCTGTCGAATATGGAACTTATTTGGGAGGCTGGAATGCCGAATTTAGTCCATTCCGAGGCTGTGGACTGGTCGGCGGAAGTTAAGCCGGCAAGCGGCATTCCGGCGATGCGGAGCAATACTTGAGCCTTGCGGTTTTGGCGTCCTGCAGACTCGTCGATTAGTTTTAATTCGGACTCGCTGTCGGCGGCGATACAAGCTCCGGATTTGACGGCCAGGTCGATATAATCGTTGGTTTTAGCGTTGCCGTTGCAGATGATTTGCCAGCCGGGGATTTGCGTCTTAAGCGCGGCGCGTAGTTCATATTGCGATACGACATCGACACCCAAACCGGCCGCCTGCGCAACGCGAATCGCGCCTATGCAGGGATTGGCTTTGACGGCAAAGCAAATCTGCGAGCGGGGATAATGCCGCGCCAAAACCGACTGGAACTTTTCGGTATTGCAGCGGAAGCGAGCAGTGAAATAAATATGCAGCGGCAGGTTGTAATCTGCAAGCAGTCTTTCAACCGCTGAAGTTTCGAAGGCGTTAAAAAAACTTGAAGGATACAATTTCAATTTAGAAGTATTTTATGAATGATACTATTGAAAATATAGCAATCTAAATGTATATTTTAACTATGAATAAAAGAAAGTTGGCTGTTTCATAAAAATATATTGCATTTTTAATGCCATATAAGAAAGTTAACACAGAGACACAAAGGCACAGAGGAAAAAAGGGGGACTAATTGGAACAAGCCTTACAGTATGCGCGGGTGAGCCGCGAGCGGTATATCCGGGAGTTGATCGAGTATCTGGCAATTCCGTCGATTTCTAGCGACCCTGCGCATAAAGAGGACATCCGGAGGTGTGCCGAGTGGACAGCTGGACAATTGCGCGATATCGGTATGGAGAATGTTCAGTTGCATTCGACGGCCGGGCATCCAGTCGTAACCGCCGACTGGCTGCATGCAGCGAACAAACCGACCGCGCTGATTTACGGTCACTACGATGTCCAGCCGGTTGACCCGCTCGATTTATGGGAGCAGGATCCATTCACCGCGGCTGTTAAAAACGAGCGGATTGTAGCGCGCGGGGCAGCGGACGATAAAGGGCAGTTGTTTATGCACTTCAAGGCGTTGGAAGCCGTGCTGAAGAAGTCCGGGCGGCTGCCCGTCAATGTCAAGTTTGTCATTGAAGGCGAAGAGGAAATTGGCAGCGTTAATTTATCGGCGTTTTTAAGAGCGCATAAGGCTGATTTAAAAGCCGATGTCTCAGCGGTGTCGGACACTTCGATGTGGGCGGAGGGCATTCCATCCATCACTTATGGACTGCGCGGATTGACCTATCTGGAAATCGAACTGACCGGGCCGAACCGCGATTTGCATTCCGGCACTTACGGCGGCGCGGTGGCTAATCCAGCCGAGGTCCTGGCGCGGATGTTAGCCCGGGTTAAAGATAATGAAGGTCGGGTCCAAATCCCCGGCTTCTACAATCGGGTCGTCGATTTAACTGAGCAGGAGCGGAAACTGTTCCGGCAGATTCCTTTCGACGAGGCACAATATAAGCACGATTTGGGCGTGGCTGAGCTGTGGGGTGAAGGCGGCTGGACGCCGCTGGAGCAGGTCTGGGCTAGGCCAACCTTCGAAGTAAATGGCATCTGGGGCGGCTACACCGGCGTCGGGGCTAAGACCGTGCTGCCCGCCAAAGCCTCAGCCAAGGTCTCGATGCGTTTAGCGCCGAAGCAGGATCCGGATGAAATTGTGCAGTTGGCTGAAAAGTATTTTATGGATAATGCGCCCAAATCGGTCGAGGTTAAAGTAATCCGTCATCACGGGGGAAAGCCGGTTATCGTGCCGTTAGACAATCCTTATTTAGCCTCGGCGACGCGGGCGCTGCGTGAGGCTTGGCAGCGCGAGCCTTTGTTTATTCGCGAAGGCGGTTCGATACCGATTGTGGCGGATTTCAAAGAAATTCTCGGATTGGACACATTGCTGCTCGGATTTGCGCTGCCGGATAACCGCGCCCATTCGCCGAACGAGAATTTCCATCTGCCGACTTTTTATACCGGAATAGAGAGTCTGGTCAGATTTTTGTTCTATTTATCGGGAGAAGGCTGAGTTGAAAGTATTCAAATTTGGAATAATCGGCGCCGTTTTAGGCTTAATAATTTCATTGACTTCGGCGCAGGGGCGGCATATAGGTCCGCCGGATGGATATGCCGGCGACCCGCCGGATTTTCGGACTTGCCACGCTTGCCATAGTTCGTATAATCCCAACAGCGGCGGAGGTTTTATTCGGCTGGATGGGCTGCCGAGTCGCTATGTAGCCGGCCGGAGTTATGATTTAACCTTAACGTTGTATGACCAGAACGTCTCTTCGCGGCGCTGGGGCTTCGAACTCACGGCGCGCCATTCCGACCTCAGTAACGGCGGGACATTAGTTATTACCGACGCCCTAAACACGCAACTTTCACAGGAACAGGAGGATGCGCCGGTTTATATCAAGCAAACCGATGCCGGCAATTTCAGCGGGACGCGCACGGCAGTCGCCTGGCGATTCGGCTGGATAGCGCCGCAAGCGGGCGCGGGCGCAGTGGTGTTCTACTATGCCGGGATAGCGGCTAACGGCGATGCCAACAACCGCTACGATTATGTCTATAACCGCGGTTCGACCAGCCTGCCGCCGCTGGATGCGGCGCCGGAAGAAACTAAAGTAACACCGGCGGCGTTCAAACTTCACAGCGTATATCCCAATCCGTTTAATTCGCAGTTTCAAGCGCGCTGCGAGTTGCTTTATGCAGGCAGACTGGAAGTGAATTTGCTTGACCCAACTGGCTGCCGACGAGCGCTGTCGTTCGTCGAATACAGACCGGCGGGAATGAATACGATTACAATTGACTCAGAAGAACTCGCAGCGGGTATATATCTGATTAATATAAGATTTGGCGGGCAAAACGCAGCGATGCGAGTGGTGTATCTAAAATAGCAAAGAGGTTAATAAACAATGCGAACGAGATTTATAGTGAAATCTTTGATGTGGTCTATCATATTAATAACTCTTCTATCGCACTGCCGCCGGGAAAAAAATCCACTAAGACCGCAGGAATATTCACATACGGACGCGATTAAACTTACGGCGGTCTAGAACGATAGCCTCGAAGCAGCTGTTTTACGCTGGCGGTGGAATGGCAGCGACAGTATTCAGATTGATTCGCTCTATTTAGAAACCTGGATATTGCAGGACCCTTGGCAACTGCTGGGCAGGGTCAGAGATGATGATACTGTGTTTTATGATAACACGCCTATAGACGACTTGGAATCTTTTTATCGCGCAGCGGCAGTATCGCCGCAGTTGGCATCCAGTCCGATTTATTCAAATCGCGCTTTTGTGATGCCTCATTTCTATCATCCTTCACCGCTTGTCCCCCTTGGCCCAGATTCATTAATCTGCAAGCCTCAAAGCCAAAGTGTCAGAATCATCTGGCGTGACAATTCGGAAATTGAGGATTCGTTTATCGTTCAGAAACGGGAGTTAGGTTTAAGTCCGGTCGAGCAATACCGCAATTTGACTATATTACCGGCTAACACAATCGAATATACTGATAATCAAGTTACCAGCGAGGTCAGTTACTATTACCGTGTCCGCGCTTTCAATGGATACGGTCGTTCCCGCTGGTGTGGACCGTTTAAAGTATTCATACCGACCCCGCCTCCCCCTCCACCTGATACTACTTGTGGAATATTCATTTGCATCGATAGCAGCCGAAACCGGTTGAGGGACGACTTCAAGATTCAAGGGACAATATGGCTCTGGTCGGAACATAGCGGTCACCCTCATATTTTAGACCGATATGATTTCGTTTGCGCAAATTCATCCGTCTCTGCGCCAGATGTATTTTCGATGAACGGACGCGGGGAGTGCTTTGAAGAAGTTCGTCTATCCACAAACGTCGTGGGCGACGAGGTTATTTTAAATATGCAGGTTCGCAGTTTACCGGTTGAAAATCAGCAATTATTTCACAATTTAAGCGTAGGAGCGGATTTTTCAAAAGCCGACGAGTGGCGCGACCAGTTTATCCTGAACGGCGATGGCCGGAGCGGGTATAGATGGGCAGCGCATCCGGAAGGCGAGCCTTTTCCAATAATGTTCAAACGTTGGTATGGGATTTTAATTAGAATAGATTTAGCAAAACGGACATTTAGTCTTAATGTGGAAAACAGATTAATGAGCGAAGAAGTTTCTTTCGAAGATTTATTAGTAATTCCTTGTCGGTTGACACAGTAATATTTCTCGATAATTCTGATTTTCCATAACTCATTGAAAAAGTGAAATCATCTCTTTAATCCTTATGTGCGCCGAGGTTTTCTTTACTTTATTATTGAAGATTCAATCAGATCTATGCAAAATATGTCTAGCGCTATGTCAAGCGTAAGATGTCGTCATCCTAAACGAGTGAAGGACTCGTCCTAAAGACTTACTTATCCAGACGAGATCCTTCACTCACTGAAGGATGACATACGACATTGCGCAATTGACATAACACTAGCGCTGTCCAATAAATGTTGATGTTCGAATTATCGATGATAAACTGAGGCCTTTCTCAATGTCCGGGGATAGACAGTGAAAATAAATTGTGCGAGGTTGACTTGCCGCGCATCGTAGGGGGGACAGCCAAGGGGCGGCGGTTGAGGTCGCCCGCTGGTGGGGTTCGGCCGGCGACCGCCCGGGCACGTCAGGCGTTATTCGATTATCTGATGCAGATGATCCCTGAAGCGCGGGTTTTGGATTTATATTGCGGTTCAGGCGGGCTGGGATTGGAAGCCTTGTCGCGCGGCGCCGCGTCGGCGCACTTCGTCGATATCGCTCACAAGTCTATTCGCTATACCTATGACAATGTTTGCCGGCTGGGCTTCGAGGGGCGCGCTTCATACACCTGCCGGGACGTATTTCGCTTTCTGCATCAATTTCAACCGGAAGGTTTCGAGCCGTTCGATATAATATTTGCCACGCCGCCGTATAAAGTTGCCCAGCCGCAACGTATCATCGAAGAGATTGCCGCTGCCGGTGCGCTATTACCCGGCGGCTTGGTCTGTCTGGAATACTCTCGTCATACCGCTCCGCCGGTTGAGAGTCTTTTAGAACTCATCCGGCGGCGGAAATATGGCGAAACGGTTATCGAAGTCTGGGAGAGAAAATCAGAAAGATAGAAAGTAAGACAGTTCTGAGTTCACCGCTTCAAAGTGCAGCAGATTCTTTCAAGAACACACAAGAGCGGTGAACTCTGAATGACCTGCGCAATATATAATTCCTAGACTGGACATTAGTTTATAAATATTCGATTATTCTATACACATCACACTCTGAACTCAATACTTCATATATAAATGACAAATCATCCCCGTCCCGGCCGGACCGCGCTCATCACCGTCGGGCTGGCGGTCGGAGTCTGGATAATCACCCGTCTGGTGACTGCCGGCGGGACGATTATCGCTGAAGCCCAGAAAATTACAGCCGTGATGAGCCTTATTCAGCAGTCTTATGTCGAACCGCCCGACCTTGAAAAACTATCGGAAGGCGCTATCGAGGGGATGCTGAAGCGTCTCGACCCGCACTCAGTCTATATTCCGCCGACTGAGCAGAAGGAAATCGCCGAGAAGGACATCGGCTCGTTCGAAGGTATCGGCATCTCGTTCGTCATTCAGAACGAACTGATAACCGTCATCGCGGCGATTCCGGGAACGCCGTCTGACCGGCTGGGCATCCGCTCGGGCGACCGCATCATCGAAATCGACGGCATAAGCGCTTACGGCATCACTAACGACGAGGTCTTTAAAAAACTGCGCGGACCTAAAGGCACGACGGTAAAAATCAAAGCGCTGCGGGAAGGCGTGCAGGAGCCGATCGACTTTACCATCATTCGCGACTCGATTCCAGTCAATTCGGTCTGGACCAGATTTATGCTCGACGATTCGACCGGTTATGTGCTGTTGAATCAATTTATGGCGACGACCAGTCAGGAATTGGACGCCGCGCTGAAGAGGTTTGAAGCGGCGGGGATGAAACGGATGATATTGGATTTGCGCAATAATCAAGGCGGTCGTCTGACTGAAGCAGTGCAGGCAGCGGATATGTTCATTCCCGGCGGACATATAATTGTATCGCGCAAGGGACGCGTTGCCGGCGAGGACAGCGTCTATTATTCGAGCGAGGCTGCGACGCATCCGCTGTTCGACTTAATTATCCTCGTCAACGGCGGCAGCGCATCAGCGTCGGAAATTGTCGCCGGCGCAGTGCAGGATTTGGATCGTGGGATGATAATCGGGCAGCCGACCTTCGGCAAGGGGCTGGTGCAGTTTCCTTATACTTTGCGCGGCGGCGCGGTCATTCGTCTTTCGACGGCGCACTGGTGCACGCCCTCTGGCCGGCTTATCCAGCGGCCTTATGACAAGGGCCGCGGCGAATATTACGCCGTGCGGATGCGCGGAACTGATGCGGATACGACCAACCGCACGGTATATAAGACTTTCGGCGGCCGGATGGTCTATGATGTTTCCGGCATTACACCGGACAGCGTAGTAGAAGATTACAAAATCACTGGCGCTGCGGCGCAACTCATCGGCGCGCAAGTTATGTTCACTTACGCTCAGACACTCGCTGGCGAACATAAATTTACCGTGCAGGATGATTTTCAGCAATTCCTGAAGTCATTCAGAATATCGGACGACGAACTTAAGCGGTTGGTCGAAATAGCCAGAACTAAAAATGTAAATTATCCACTGGAATTGCTGGACAAAGACCGCCGATATCTTTCCGCCTTACTCAAAGCAGAGATGGCGCAAATCATCTGGAACAACCGCGATTATTACTATCACACCCTGGCTGAAGACGACCCGATTATAAAAGCGGCGCGGAATTTATTTCCGAAAGCCCGCGAAATAGCGTTCGCGTTGCGCAAGCCGGTGAAAGGTTGACAGTTGCATTGTATTTTGTTATATTAGTAAGAATTTACCTCCGCTGATGAAATGCTATGTGGCGGTAAGCCCTGGTGGATGGCAATTCAGCGGTTCATACATATTTAGTCAAACGGAAATAAAAAAATGGTAGATTATTTCGTTAGAGGCGGCGCATTTATGTGGCCGATATTGTTCTGCCTCATAATTGGATTGATGTTCACTTTCGAGAGATTTTGGACACTAAGCCGCGCCTCCATCAACACCCGCAAATTCAATCAAAAGATACGCGATTCACTGGCAGAAGGCGGCGTGGGTAAGGCTATCGACTTATGTGCCAACACCCGCGGTCCAATCGCCAATGTGCTACACGCCGGGCTTCTGCGCACCGGCAGAGGCATCGAACATGTCGAGAAGGCAATTATGACAGCCGGCACAATTGAGATGGCGTTTTTAGAGCGCAATTTAGTCTGGTTAGCGACGGTCATCTCCATTGCGCCGATGTTAGGCTTCCTCGGCACGGTGAGCGGGATGATCAACGCCTTCGACGCCATCGCCAAAGCCAACGATATTTCGCCGGCGTTAGTGGCTTCCGGTATTGCCGAAGCGCTGCTGACGACGCTGTTCGGGCTGGTCGTCGCCATCATCATTCAATTCTTCCATAACTTTTTCGTCTCCCGCATCGATAAATTAGTGTCGGATATGGAGGAGTCCACGCAGGATTTCGTCGATGTTCTCGTCGAAAAGAATGTCGCCTGATTTAAATGTCAAAATCGATGACATACTTAGTTCAATCATTACTACTGTTGTGTCAAAGTAAAAAATGTCGATGGAGCGGGCGTCTCAGATTATCAGAGATGATATGCCAAGTGCGAGTTCGAGACGCTGGTCTTACCGGCCTGACAGAATTACATTGACACAACATAAAAAAAGAAATCAGGGAAAATAGACCTGTGCTGGTAGAAAAAAAGAAAAAGCGCGGCGCTGCTATACCGCAGGCGTCGCTGGCGGACATCGCCTTCCTGTTGCTGATCTTCTTCCTGGTAACGACGACGATGGATACCGATAAAGGCATTCATATGGTTTTGCCGGAGCGCGGCGGCGAAGTCAAGATTAATCCGCAAAACATAGCCAAGATACTGGTCAACGAAGCCGGTTTAATCTTGTTCGACGGCAAGCAGGTCGAAGACGGTGAATTGCGGGAGTTGTTGTCGACGCGCCTTAAAGAGCGCGGCTACGATGCTGATGGCAATCCGAAACTCATCGTATCCATCAAGACCGATCGCGAAACATCGTATGAACGGTATATCAATGTTCTTGACGCGGTCAAAGGTTCCGGCGCGACGAAAATATCCATCGCCGAACCGGATAAAGAATAGATTAGTTATTTGCTTTCGCGTAAGATAATGCTGTAGAAGTTGGCGAATGCCAACCCAAATCTAAATCGTCTCCATTGACATTGTCATTGACATTGTCATTGTTATGAGCATTCAATAGTCACCGGAATTAAAGTGTTTCAGAAGAAACAGAAACCGCAATCGGGCATTCCGACTGCGTCGCTCCCGGATATAATCTTCCTGCTGCTGTTCTTCTTTATGGTGACCACTGTAATCAAGCGGTCGCAGGGCATACCCATATTGACGCCGGCTGCTGAGCAGACCAAGAAATTGGAGTCAAAGCGCCATCTGGCGTATATTTGGGCTGACGAGATGAGTAATATCTCCATTGACGACAAGTTGATACCTGCTTCGGCAATGAGTTCGATTTCCAACATCATCCGTCAGAAGTTGGACGCCGACAACCAGTTGATAGTATCGATGAAAATCGATAAGCGCGCCAAGATGTCGCTGGTCACAGATATTCAAGAGCAGTTACGCGACGCCTACGCTGTGCGGGTGAACTACTCCACAAGATTTTTAACGAATGAATGACAATGAAAGAGCCGTTAATAAAATCCGAGAAGCGCTTAAGCGGTAATTTTACCGAATTAATTCCTGAATTCGAACAAATTTCAGAAATCTTCGATAAGATCAACACTACTTACACTCAATCTCGTGCAGCGATGGGATTAGGTGAGAAATTTCGTATTTCAGGGAATAGTGTTGAAGGATTGACAATCGCAGTCAATCCTGAAGAGGTTAGCACTGGGAATATAAATTATGTCAAGTAAGAAGACTCGACATAAAAGACTATTCCAAAAACCTGTAAATGCAATCACACCTTCTAATCCAATTGTAGAAAAACCGGATTTAGAATACGACCCATCAAAGTTAGATAGTGTTCCGGCAACATACCAGGAATTATATAATTACTTTGGGAGATTTAAAAACGTCAATCCTTATACTCTGCGTTTGGAGACTATCACCCGAATAGAACGGCTGACTAATCGACCGCTTATCTGCTATTTAACCAAAACTCACAATTTACTACCTCAACAGAATGCTCACATCGATGACGATGATATTCTTGGATTTAGCGATTTGGTTTATGGTATCGATAAGGACGATATCGATGTCTTTCTCGTGAGCAATGGCGGTTCGGTAGTTGCTGCTGAAAGGATAGTCAATTTACTGAGGTCAAAATTCAGCAGCGTGAGGTTTATTTTTCCTGGTAATGCTTTCAGTGCAGCAACTTTAATCGCTTTTTCGGGTGATTTGATTATAATGGATACTACAGCGACTTTAGGACCGATAGATCCACAAATAAACGGTATACCTACAAGAGCGATTCTCAAAGGATTTGAGCGAGTTCAACGAGAATTGACTGAACAAGGACCTTCGTCTTTAACCGCCTATATGCCTTTACTTGAAAAATACTCTCTTGATTTACTCGAAATATGCCGAAGCGCCGAAGAATTATCTAAACAACTTGCGGAAAACTGGCTGTTTAAATACCATCGTAAAACTGCTTTAGAAAGTAAAACAATATCAGAGTATTTCAGCGATTATGATGAACATAAGAGCCACGGACGGACAATAGACCGCAATACAGCCTTAGAACAAGGATTGAATATAAAGTTCATCGAAGATATCCCCGGAGTCTCAGAACTGGTGAGAAGTCTGTATATTCAATATCAATTTTGGTTCGATAAATCGCCGTTTCTCAAGATTTATGAAAATTCACGAGGAATTTGCTGGGGACGTCATATTCAATCTGTTGAGATTCAAATTCCACAGTTAATCACGCCTCCAATAAAAAGAGATGCAAAAGAATCCCGATTTTGACCTGCGTTCTCAATACCGGCGGGCGCTGGAAGCGGCGTTGGCGCTGGCTTTGACGCTGATGATAATCGTGTTCATCGCCTCAAAGAAATTCGAGAGCGGCACGGCGGTCAAAGCCGTCGATGTCCCGACGATTCAGGTCGAAGACATACCCATTACACGCACGGTCAAACGCATCGAAGTGCCGCGCAAGCCAACAATTCCGGTCGAAGATCCCGAAATTAATCCGGAAGATAACATCGACTTACCGGATATAGACATTTTCGACCCGACCATCAAACCGCCGCCGCCGCCGCCGTCGATCGAAGAGGAAGCCGTGCCGTTCTTCAAGGTCGAACGTCCGCCGCAACTCATCGGCGGCGAAGCCGCTATTCAAGATTACATCAATAAAAATAATCTGTATCCTAAGGTCGCTGCCGACGCCCAAATATCCGGTGTCGTGATGATCGGCTTCATCGTCAATAAAGAAGGTGTTCCGACCGAAGTCTCGGCGCTGCAGGAAAAGCCGCAGGGACTCGGTTTCGGCGAAGCCGGCGTCAAGGTTATGCGCGCGATGCGCTTCTCGCCGGGCTACCAGCGCGATAAACCCGTCTCCGTGAAAATGCAGCAACCGATTAGGTTTATCATCGAATAAGCGGTGTTTCTTGGAGGGCAGGATTTATCCCGTCCTTTATACCGATTAACCAAATGTAAAATCTTCAATTGTTTAACGATATGAGATTATATCGATTTTCACAACGCGAGCCCGTTCTGTCCGGACTCGCGTTGCTATTTATAGCCACCGCCGCCGCGTTCGGGCAGGTCGAACTCGATCCGATCGGGCAAGTCCCGCTGACTCTCGAAGTCTCGCCCAGCCCAACTCCAATCGGCGCTTCCGGCAGCCTGACGCTGAATATCAATCTG
The DNA here is from genome assembly GCA_016867855.1 of Calditrichota bacterium. GTDB lineage: Bacteria > Electryoneota > AABM5-125-24 > Hatepunaeales > Hatepunaeaceae > VGIO01. The sequence goes on along the minus strand of VGIO01000058.1, from coordinate 2,707 downwards.
CCTCCCAACACCCATATCACTACCCGCGACTATGGCTTCTTTTTCGTCCAACCGGATACAACGCCCGGCATCGAGTGGGGCGTCGCATCCTATCCGGCAGGCGAAATCTCCGAAGACGAAACGGTCTATCGCGGGAAGGTAGTCATTATTGTGCCATTCACGTTAAAGGCAGCCTTGAAAGCGGGAACGGAGGTCAAGGCCGGCGGGACGCTCGGCTATCAAATCTGCACCGAGTCGCCGCCAGTATATTGCACGCCGCCGGTGGAACGGCGGTTTGAGGCGGTGATTGTGGTTGACGATATGTCGGCTGTCAACCACAGAGGATTGACAGTCGGTCTAACCATCGAAGAGCGCGCCAAGCGGGCTTTGGAGACAGGTTCATTATTCGCGCTGCTGTGGATATTCATCGGCGGGGCGCTGCTGTCGTTCACACCGTGCGTCTATCCGGTCATTCCGATTACCATCGCTTACATCGGCGCGCGAGCCGTCGCCAGTCGGCTGAAGGCGTTGTCGCTATCGTTAGTGTTTGTGTTAGGGCTGGCGATTGTTTATTCCGCGCTGGGGCTGGTGGCAGCCGCTTCGGGAGGCGTATTTGGGCTTTCGACGCAGAATCCGTGGGTGATTGGCTTTGTGACAGTAGTGTTCTTGATAATGGGCGCGGGGATGTTGGGGGCGTTCGATATATCGCTGCCGTCGGGGATGCAAACCGCGCTGGCGTCCAAGAAGCGCGCCGGGTATATCGGAGCGCTATTCGTCGGCGGGACGACCGGGCTGATTGCCGCGCCGTGCGTCGGTCCGGTGTTAGTAGCGTTGCTCTCTTGGGTAGCATCGACCGGCAGCCTGTTTCTGGGCTTTATCTATCTGTTTGTGTTTGCCTGTGGATTAGGCTCGTTGTTTGTAGTCATCGGCACATTCGCCGGAGTGTTGACCGCGCTGCCTAAAGCCGGTATGTGGATGGAGCGTGTTAAGCAGGTCTTCGGCGTGATTCTCATTGCTGCGGCTTATTACTTCGTCCGCTCGCTCATCCCGGCAGGCTGGTTCACACTGTTTATAGGATTGGGGATGCTGATGCTGGCTGGACTGCTCGGCGCCTTCGAGCGGTTGGAATCCGAAGCCGAACTCAAGCACAAAGCCGCCAAAGCCTTCGCCCTCTTCGTCCTCATCATCGGCGTCTTTTATACCTTACTTGGTTTGGCTAAATTAAACCATATTTCCCTTTCATCATCATCATCATCATCATTTTCTTCATCATCATCAATAGAATGGCGGAGTGATATCGACGCCGCGCTGTCCGAAGCGCAAGCCGCTGGCAAGCCGCTGATGATTGATTTCGGCGCCGAGTGGTGCGCAGCCTGCAAGGAACTGGAGCATAAGACCTTCAGCCAGCCCGAGGTCACGGCGCGTCTTAAGAGCCAGTTTATTCCGGTCAAGCACGACGGCACGCAAATCACGCCGGAAGTCAAAGCCGTGTGGCAAAAGTGGGGCGTCAAAGGCTTGCCGACGGTGCTATTCCTGTCCCCCGACGGCAAGGAGTTGAGCCGGTTCGAAGCCTTCAGGACAGCGGAGGAAGTGATGAAGGCGATGGATGGATTAGAGAGGTAAGACAATGTGATTAATTGGTTTATAAATATTGCCCTTATATGCTCTGTTGTAGCCCAGCCGGATACATTATGGACTAAAATCTATGAGGGTCGTGAAGGAAGAGATGGCTGCCGGCGAATGATAGCCACCTTCGACGGTGGATATATGCTCGGCTGTTATCAAACCAATTCCGATGAACGTAATGCTGAAGATATGTTCCTTATCAAGACTGATTCTAATGGCGTTCAGGAATGGTCGAGAGCCTATCGCTGGCGATTGCACGATATTTTTTATTCAGTTGCACAATCGACGGATAGTTGTTATGTAATGGTTGGTGAAGTAACCGGGGGTGATTTCTCCGGTGGTGTAATTGCCAAAGTTGATTCCGCCGGCAATCTTATTTGGACGCAGTATTATGGCGGAATGTTGAGTGATGTTGTAGTATGTTCAGATGGTAGCATCGCCGCCTGCGGTGGAGCGCCTTTGGCGACGATAGGGTATCTTGTTAAGACCGATTGCAACGGCAATCGTATATGGGATGAGACTTACGGGGGAGGTGCGGATTGGTTCTTGAGTATGAAGCCAACGCGGGATGGAGGATTTATCTTAGTGGGCGAGACCTTATCATACGGGAACGGCGACCAAGGCTATATTGTGAAGGTAGATTCGGTTGGACAGGAGGAGTGGCATCGCGCCATCGGAGGACCTTTAGGCGATTATTTTCGCTCGGTATTTGAACTTGAGAGTGGAGAAATTTTTGCTAGTGGTGGAACAACAGGCTCTGATGGCGGTAGAGACTTTTGGGTTGTAAAACTTGACAGCAATGGTGATACTTTGTGGACAAGAGCCTATCCTCACGATGTAGATGATATATTTGGCGATTTGATAGCCTTGCCGGACGGCGGGATGCTGTTGGCAGGGGAAAGATATCCAGACTTAGAACTTCGCGATGGTTATGCTGCTTATCGGTTGGATTCGGAAGGCAATGTCCTATGGGAACTTTATTTTGGTAGAGTGTATGACGGTAATTTCACTTCAGCCTTGTTTTTAGATGATGGAAGTTACTTATTAGCAGGGGAATGCAATCCGCGATTGCCGAGCAGATTCATCGAGCCTTGGCTGGTTC
>VGIO01000057.1 GCA_016867855.1 Calditrichota bacterium | reverse complement strand
CGCGCCATTTGCCGGTCTGAACCTTTCCTGTGAAAAAAGGCGGATCGAGGTAAATCAGATCGACCGACTCGGCAGGCACATCGTGGGTAAGCACGAAGAGGCAATCGCCGTGATAGAAGGTGTTGTAAGGGAGATTCATTAAAGAGTTTGCGATTCTACTTAAAGGGCGGATTTAAATCCGCCCTCCAAGAATGTATAGGACTTTCGACAGACAAGAATGTCTGTCCTACTAAAGTCTAAAGTCCAAAGCCTAAAGCCATCGACAGGCAGGGACGCCTGTCCTCCTACCCGTTCTTGGCTTTGAACTCTTTCATAAAGCCGACGAGGTCTTTGATGGCGTCGAGTGGGACGGCGTTATACATCGAAACGCGGACGCCGCCGACCGACCGATGCCCTTTAAGCCCGATGAACCCTGCGGCTTTGGCTTCCTTGATGAATTTGTCTTCCAATTCTTCATTGGGCAAACGCAGGCAGGCGTTCATCCAGGAACGCGAATCCTTCACTACCGTGCCTTTGTAGTATCCATCAGACGAGTCGATGTAGTCGTAGAGCGTCGCGGCTTTGGCGCGGTTGGCGCGCTCTATGCCTTCCAAGCCGCCCTTATCGACGATCCATTGCATCACCAGGTTCATTATATAGATAGCAAAGGTCGGCGGGGTGTTGTAGAGGCTGTTCTCGGCAACGTGAGTTTTATAGGACAGCATCGTCGGCAGCCCGTCGCGAGCCGACTGCAGGAATTTGTCTTTAATGATGACAAGCGTGACGCCGGAAGGTCCGAGGTTCTTCTGCGCGCCGGCGTAGATCAGCGAGAAAAGTTTGGCGTCGAAGCGATGCGAGAGAATGTCGCTGGACATATCCGCCACTAAAGGCACATCGTCGGTATCCGGGAAGGTAAAAAACTCGGTGCCTTTGATGGTCTCGTTGGAAGTGATATGCACATAGGCGGCGCCGCGGGTCAACTTAAGGTCGCCTTGGCGCGGCAGGCGGATGAACTTGGTCTCCTCGCCGTCGAACGCTAAATTGACCTTGCCGATGATTTTGGCTTCTTTGATGGCTTTCTTCGACCAGTCGCCGACATAGAGATAATCAGCGATCTTACCTTCGACGAGGAAGTTCAGCGGCAGCATCGCAAACTGCAGGCTGGCGCCGCCTTGCAGGAACAGGATATGGTAATCATCGCCCAGTCCGAGTAGTTGCTTGACCAAAGCCACAGTGCGATTGTGTATGGCTTCGTATTCTTTGCCGCGATGGGACATCTCCATCACGTTCATCCCGGCGCCTTGATGGTTGAACCAGTCCTTGTGAATTTGTTCAAGCACTTCAAGCGGCAGCGCCGCCGGACCGGGATTGAAATTCCAAATGCGATTATAGGCTTGCAATTGTGATTCCTTTAGTTTAGTTTTGATTGACGATTTGTATTATTCTGATATTGCCTATTGTAATGGCAAATGAGCCGTGGTTAAATGGCAGACGCTCGCGCCGGCTGCTACAACAGCGCATCTTAAACAAAAGCCGAGCCGGCTAAGACTCCCAGCACCCGACTTATTCTACCTGATAAATAAATATAGCATTTAAAAAACGGAAAAGAGGCCCATTTTGAGCCTGGCTGATGACCTAATGAAAAATTTATCAAATTAATATCCATTTCATTACGATATTACTCCAGCCTTATTTTGCCTCGGCTTTCCTCTCTCAATATCCGCTTGAAACGGGTTACCTCTTCAGTCGGAATCAAGATCTCTAAAACAACCTCGCCGCCATAGTTTCCGCTAATAATACATCCCTGGCAACGCGCCGCAATCTGTTCGACCAGGCCTATTTGGTCGTATGCGCACTTTAAATGCAGCGCAATTTTCTGACGCACAATGCGCAGCTTCAGCCCGGCGAGCGTTCCTGCGGCACAAGCGCCGTAGGCGCGAAGCAGACCGCCGACGCCTAATTTCGTTCCGCCGAACCAGCGGCTGACGACTAACACAACATCGACGACATCGACCTGCTGCAAGCGCTCTAAAATCGGCCGGCCAGCTGTGCCGAACGGTTCACCGGCATCTGAACTTCGTTCGATTATATGAGTTGCGCCGCCGACGCGGAACGCCCAACAGTTATGCGTTGCATCGTGAAAGCGCCGCGCCCGGCGGTTCACCAATTCCAACGACGCCTCTTCGTCAGCAGCATAAGCCGCCCAGCCGATAAAGCGCGATCCGCGCGCCGTCAACCGGTATTCTGACTCACTGGCCGGAATTCGATAGAAAGACATTGATAATGATGATGATGATGATGATGATGATGATGAAACAGAATATCTACATTGTCATTATCAGTGTCGTTATCGTTGGCATTTACCCGGATTTCTTTTTATCGGCGGCTTCCTTATTGGCTTTCGGCGCGGCGTGATTAGGGCGGCCGAATTCAGTGCCTAAGGCTTCAGCGGCGGTAACAATCTGGCCGTTGGGGTCAACCCGTTTCATCTGCCCTACGGCTCTCTCGATTTCCACACAATCGATGTTTCGTCCGTGCAAACAGACCATATAGCCAAACTGCTTCTGCGCGATTAATTCGACTGCCGCGACGCCGTATCGTGTGCCGAGGATGCGGTCGAAGGCATTGGGCGACCCGCCGCGCTGCAAATGCCCAAGCACGACTACGCGGCTCTCGATGCCGGTGCGCTCTTCGACTTGTCTGGCGACAGATTGGCCTATGCCGCCCAAGCGCACATTTTGGTATTGGATGCTGGCTTCAGCTTGGACGATGCGGTCGCCGCCAAGTTGTGCGGCGCCTTCAGCCGCGACAATTATGCTGGAGAGCCGGCCGGTGAGCCGGCGCTGCTTGACTTTGTCGCAGACCTTCTGGATATCGAATGGAATCTCCGGCAGGAGAATAACATCCGCCGCGCCGGCGATGCCGGATTCGAGCGCGATCCAGCCGGCATCGCGACCCATTACTTCGACGACCATCACTCTATGATGCGATTCGGCCGTCGTGTGCAGCCGATCGAGGGCCTCGGTGGCTGTGTCAACCGCGGTCGTGAATCCGAAGGTTAAATCGGTCGCTGAAAGGTCGTTGTCGATAGTCTTGGGAACACCGACCACCGGCACGCCCATCTTAAACAAGTCGCGGGCTATAGAAAGCGAGCCGTCGCCGCCGATGCAGACGATAGCATCCAAGCCCAGCACGCGAATGTTTTCGACGATGAGCGGGCTCATATCCTTCACGACCTCTTTGCCGTTCTCAACTACTAAATGTTTGAACGGGTTGCCGCGGTTAGTTGTGCCGAGAATAGTGCCGCCGCGCGGCAGTATGCCGTGAACATCGTCGACAGTCATATAGCGCAGGTTGCGGGCGTATATCAACCCGTCGAAGCCGTCTTCGATGCCGATGACATCCCACTGGTAGTGCAATTTGGCTGTGCGCACGACGGCGCGGATGACGGCATTCAATCCCGGACAGTCGCCGCCGCCGGTCGATATGCCGATTTTACGAATCATTGAATAATCCTAAAAAAGTGAGAAAGTAAGAAAGTAAGAAAGTTAATATTGGTCATTTCAAGTGGTAAGTTCCATTTTCTAAATTCTAAATTCTATGGGGCGTCCAAAACTTCGCGCATCTTCTTAATCAACTCCGGCGAGTGGAAAGGCTTCGATATGAACGGGGAATCGATAGACTTCGACACTTCGTGATTATTGGCGTCTGGGGTATAACCCGACATATACATCACTTTTAGAGCGGGATATTTTTGCTTTAATTTTTCGGCAAGTTCGACCCCTCCCATCCGCGGCATCACTAAATCGGTTACTAAAATGTCGATTGGACCGCTGTGCTTTTCAGCTGCGGCTAAGCCGGCTAAACCGTCGGTGGCTTGCAGAACCGTGTAGCCGTGGAGGGTTAATATTTTCGCCAGCGACAAGCGAACGGCTTCTTCATCATCGGCTAGAAGGACGGTCTCTGATCCTTTGCGGGATCTGACTGTCATCTTTTTTTCGGCTTTAGTTTTAATTAATTTTCCTTCGCTCGAGGGAAGATATAATTCTACCGTAGCGCCGGCGCCTTGCTCGCTATAAATACTCAAATGTCCGTTCATCTGTTTGACGATGCCGTGAACCGTTGCCAGACCCAGTCCGGTGCCTTTGCCGATTGGTTTAGTCGTGAAGAAAGGCTCGCAGGCGCGCTCGAGGACTTCCTTGCTCATCCCCTCGCCGTTGTCGCTGACGCTCAAGCAGACATAATCGCCCGGTTTAACCTCTGGATGCATTGCGATGTAGGCTTCGTCAAGATAACATCGTTTAGACTCAATAGTCACGACGCCAGTATCGTCTGTCGCATCGGACGAATTCAAGACCAGGTTAATAACCGCCAGTTCGAGTTGGTTGCGGTCGGCTATAACCGGCGGCAATGCGCCGGCCAAATTTAACTTAATCGGAATACGGCGACCTATGAGACGCAGCAGCATCGGTTCAAGTTGGGACAGCATCAGGTTCACATCGACGCGCTGCATATCCAGAGATTGATTGCGGGCAAAGGTCAGCAACTGGCGGGTCAAAGCGGCGCAGCGCGCGGTCGAGGCTTGAATTTGCCTGACTTCGGATTGGTAAATTTCGTCGGGCGGAAGTTGTTCCGCTAAAAGGTCCGAAGAACCGCTGATAGCCATTAAGATATTATTGAAATCGTGGGCAATCCCCCCGGCTAACTGCCCAATGGCTTTCAACTTCTGCGACTGCCTTAACTGGGCTTCTAATTGATTGCGATCGGTGATGTCGCGCAGAATACCTTGTGTGGCTGGTCTGCCTTTATAAGTTAATTGCGTGACGGAAACTTCGACCTCTAGACGCCGGCCGTCTTTAGCCAGAGCGGTGAACTCATAACGCGAAGGCGGTTCCTCGCCGTGCTTTATTATCTCTATACGCTTGGCAATCAGTTCTCGACTTTCCGGCGCGACCAAAGTATTGAAGTCGAAATCCGGCGCGCGAACATCTTCAGACGTAACGTTGAACATTTGCGCGAAACGCCGATTGATAATCTCGAATTTGCCGTCGCATATTAGATAGATGGCGTCGTTGGACTGTTCGATGAGAGTGCGATATTGGGCTTCCGATTCCCACCGCGCTTCTTCGGCTATTTTCAGTTCCGTGATGTCCCGTGAAACCAAGTGGAAGCCGACGACTTTATCGTTCTCGATTATGAGGGTCGCATTTTGCCCGAACCAGACTATTCGACCGGATTTGCTGCGGAAAGGAAATTCGAGATAAGCGCTGGGGGTGCGCGATAGATACTGGCGAATATAGAATCGCTTCACTCTGGCGAGGTATTCCGGCAGAACTAAATCTGTATATTTCTTCTGTTGCAATTCTTCGACGGAGTATCCTGAAATTCGCTCGGTTTGAGCGTTGGCGAATAAGAAATAGCCATTCATATCCGTCGTCATTATGCACTCGGAAGCGCCTTCGACGACTTCGCGGTAGCGGCGCTCCGAAGCCAGCAACTTTTCTTGGGAATGTATTCGTTCAGTTACATCGCGCATAATGCCCAGCACGGCGATTTCGCTTGGCGTGCCGATTGAAACCGTGCTGACTTCGACGAAAACACAGCGTCCGTCTTTGGATTTAAGTTCGAGGGTGTATTGACTAGGAACAGCAGAACCGGCTTTGCGCGCTTGATATCTTTGTTCGATAAGTTCTTTCGAGCGTGAAGTTAAAAAGACATTGTAATCGAAATCTGGCGCTGTCAATTCCTCATAAGTGTAGCCGACGATTTCGCAGAAACGCGGATTGACATATTCGTAGCGCTTTTCACGCAGCAGATAGATGGCGTCGAAGGCGTTCTCCACTAACAGACGATAACGTCGCTCGCTCTCGCGCCGTTCTTGCTCGGCGCGCTTACGGTCGGTTATGTCGAAGATGTAGCCTTGCAGTTCTTTAAGAGCGCCTTCCTCATCGCGCAGCGCGATGCAATTTCCGAGGATGAAAATTTCTTCGCCGTCGCGCCGTCGCATTCGCGATTCATACTCCTGCAGACGCCCTTTTTCCGCCAGTTCGGATATGAACTTCCGGCGGTCGGCTTCGCTGAAGTATAGATTATGCGCGGAGTCACCCGCAGCCTCTTCCACACTGTCATAACCGAAAATACGCGCAAAAGCCGGATTGCATAATTTTATCTTTCCCTCCACGGTCGTTATATAATCGCCGGTTAAATCTTCGTCGAACAGACGACGCAATTCTATTTCGCGCTGGCGGAGTGCGTTTTCGATTCGTTTGCGCGCAGTGATATCTAAAATCGTAAAGATGGCGCCGTAGGCTCGGTCGTTCGGCACGAGGTAACTTGCACGCAACAGGACATCGATGATTTGGCCGTCTTTACACCGTCCACGCGCCTCAACCTCGCCAATACCGCTCTGTTCGATTTGGCTGTATATTTCCGCGCCGACGCGCAGGAATTCATCTTCGTCATAGTATAGAATCGCAGCGCTCTTTTCAATTAGTTCTTCCATCTTATAGCCGAGCATAGATAGGAAGTAGTCGCTAAGCCAGGTGAACTCCCGCTTGTCGTTCACCATTCCGACGCCGATGGGGGCGGCTTTCAGGATGGCTTTGAGCGTTGATTCGCTGTGGCTCAAGGCTTCCTGCGCCGCTTTCCACTCGGTAATGTCCTGGCCGGATGACAATGTGCCGGTTATTCTGCCTTCTTTGTCGCGCAAAGTAGCGTTGTGCCAGAGGATCTGCCGGATTTCGCCGCTGCGGGTAAGGACAGGATTTTCATAGAGCAGTGGGAAATCCTGCTTTGCGGCAAGGCTGTCGAAGAAGGTTTTGGCAACCTGCGGTCGGTTTTCTTCGGGCAGGCATTGGTCGAACCAATTGCGGCCGAGCAATTCCTGTTCATTATCATAGCCGAGCAGTTTGCAGCCGGATTTATTGATGAGGGCTATGTCGCCCCGGCTGTCCAGCCGCACGATTAACTCGCCGGCGACATCGAGATACTGCTGGGCGCGGTCGTGCGCGTAGCGGGCGGCTTGCTCGGCTTGCTTGATTTGTGTAACATCGGCGTTGACGACCACGGCGCCAATGGTCTTGCCCTTGCTATCGCGCAACGGGATGGCTGAGTTCAGGATGAATTTATGTGTCCCATCGAAACTCTCTATTTCGATTTCCTCGTTATAGACAGCTTCGCCGCTTTTAATGGCGCGCGCTGCGGCCCACTGGCCGGCTTCGATGCGCTCGCCGGTCGAAACGCGCCAGGCTTTATACTCGCCGTAACGGTCGATGCCGACATAGCGCGAGCCAGCCCAGATACGGTCGGCAGCCGGATTGCCGTGAATAATCGCGCCGTTCTCATTCAATATCCAGACTCCCACCGGCAGCGCCTCCAGTATTGTGCGCAGCAGTTCTTCGCTGCGGGCGGTCTCTTCCTCGGCTAATTTGCGTTCGGTTATGTCTTGAACAGTGCCGTGTAATTGGACAACCTTTCCCTCATCATTGCGAAGTGGCGTTCCCGATGCCGTCAAGCGCTTATGGCTGCCGTCCGGGAGTTCGATTCGCACATCGGTCATCCAAGGGCTGCCGCGTCTGATGGCTTCGGCAGCGTAGGCTTTAAGCATCATAGAATCTTCCAGAGAATAGAACGTCGCTTCTTCTTCCGCAGTCGGCGGGCCAAGCGCCGGGTCGCGCCCGTAGATTTCATAAACCGTGTCGGACCATTCGATTTGTCCGCTCTCAATGTCATATTCCCAATGTCCAATACGGCCTAACTTTTGCGCTTCTTTTAGTTTTCGCTCGCTCTCCCTTAAGGCGGTTTCCGATTGGCGGCGCAACTCTTCCCGCTCAAAGTTCTCCAGTGCAAAGGTTATATTGCTTTCAATCTCTTGAAATAGTTTTAATTCCTCGACCTGAAAGAAATCAACTTCATCCGAACTCACGCTGAATGTGCCTCGTGCCTGACCTTTGAAGATTATCGGAATGGCAATTCTGGATCTTACGCCGGCCTGTTCGATGAGCGGTTTGAATTCGCTGAGAAGGGGATCGTTCAACAGGTCGTTAGTCACTGCATATTTACCGCTCTCAATAACCGCGTGCGGGGGTAAGTTTTTGCGGTTGTGATATTTTAAGGCGATAGCTTGGAGCGTCGTTTCGGTTTCAGAGCCGGCCGAGGCTGTAACCCGCAATCCGCCGGTCTCATCCATTTCAAGAACCCAGGCCATCTTGAACTGACCGTATTCGATCGCGGCGCGGCATAGCGCCGTCATCAATTCCTGCGGGTTATTAGAGTGGACGATGGCCTGATTGATTTGGCTGAGCAGGGCGTAGAGGCGGGTCATTCGTTGCAGTTGTTTCTCCTGCGCCTTCTTTTCCGTGATGTCGGTTTGGGTGCCCCACAATCTAATAACTTTCCCGTTCTCGATGATGCCTGTGATATTATTAGTGAACAAGTGATATTTACCTTGTTGGTCGATTTCTTGAGATTCATAATTGTTGACTTGCCAAACCTGGTTTGCGATAGCGTCTAAGAAAGGTTGAAAATAGCTCAAACTTAGACGCGGAATGAATTCGCTGACCCGCATTCCAATCATATCGCCGGCGCTTTGATAGCCATACATCCGCGCGCAGGCGTCGTTGCATTCAGCCATATAAGCATTGCTTAAGAAAGCATCGATTAACTCTGCTTCCGACAGGTTCAGCGGCAGGGGTTCTTCAAATTCGTAACGCCATATACCTTCGGCGCTGTTCTGGATGAAGGCTTGGTATCTTTCCTGGGCGGCGCGAATCGAGGCTTCCGCTAAGCGGCGTTCAATTTCAGCCTCTTTGACGATTGTAATGTCGCGGGCGAAGCCGACGATGGCGTCATCGTCGCCGAGGCGGATCTTTTGCAGGGAGAGTTCGATGTCGAGCCAGGATCCGTCGCTGCGCTTCCAGCGGCACTCCGGCATAAAAATAGCATTATGAATTTCAAAACGGCGCTGTAAGTCGGTAAGTCCATAGTGCGGAGCGTCGGTAATATCCGTTAAGGCGATGTTCACTAGTTCGACCGCGTTCATTTGCAGCATCTGCTCCATCATCGGATTGCATTTGAAGATTTTTAGACGCTGCATTTCCATAAGAAAAATCGCGTCGCTGCTCTGATTGACTATCGAGCGGAATAACTCTTCGCTTTCGCGGACGGCGGCTTCGGCGCGCTTGACGACTGTTACATCCTCTACCGTTCCTTCATAATAAAGCGGTTTGCCGTGTTCGTCGCGGACTAAATGGGCGTTTTCACGAATGAAGGTTCGCGTGCCATCTTCCCTGCGCCAGATTGATTCCAAACCGACGACTGCGCCCTCGCTTTCAATTGTGGCTTTGAACTCCGCCCGTCGATATGAAGGCTCAAAACCCTCGGCTTCTAAATTGCGGCTGGCGAGTTCGTCGATAGAGTTCAAACCGAGTATTTTAATCAGCGCGGGATTGGCGGCTAAGATCCGGCCGTCCGGCGTCGTGCGGTAGATACCGATGGGCATATTATCGACTAAGGTGCGATAGCGTTCTTCGCTTTCTACTAACGCGGCTTGGGCGCGGCGCTGTTCGGTGATGTCGGAAATAAAGCCGATTACATTATGAACTGCACCGGAAGCGTTATATAATCCGCCGCCCTGTTCCCATATCCACTTTTCCTTTCCGTCGCGGGCGGCGATGCGGTAATTGATGTTGAACGATTTATGCTGCTCCAAAGCCGTGCGAACTTCGCTTTGGATGCGTTGGATGTCCTCAGTATGGATGAGGCTTCCATAATTCACCATCCTATTGTCAACCATTTCATCGATGGTATAGCCTGTAATGTTATAGCAGCCGGCTGAAACCTGTCGGATGACTCTATCTTTTTCGCCGAAGACGGCACGGTATGCCATTCCGGGCAGATTGGCGAATAGCGTCGCCAACATCTCTTGACTGGCGCGTAATTCATCGCGCTGCTGAAAGAAGTTGACAATCAAGCGCGCTAATTCGCCGAACTCCGTCCGCTGGCGAGTTAGTTTTTCGACTTTTTGCGGATAAGATTGACTTAACGCCTGCGTCAATTTGTTCAACGGCTGCGACACCCATAACAGCAGTAAGCCGGCGATGAATAGAATAACAATAATGCCGAATATAGTGTAAAACAGGATTTGGCGGTTGACGGCTTGGTAGTATTCCTGAATGGTCGTCGAAGTGTAGTTTGCGTGCAAGATGGCTAATTTTTCGCCGTCGAGGGAATAGAAAGCCTTGTCGAAAGCGATTTGTTCATAGGCTGTCGAAGTATGAGCCGTGTGCTTGCCGACCTCATCGCCGACATGCAACTGTAGTTTCGAATTGCAGTGTTCCGCAAACTTGGACAAACTCGCCTCGCTCCATATTCTCCCGACGGCGAAAAATCCTTGAGGCTCGGTAACCCGTTCATTATCGGCGGTCGGCTGGATTGGGGCGATGAATATTTCGATGAGTTGTCCATATCTGACGAGGAATAAATGTGGAAAATAGCCGTCTTGAAAAAGCCGCGGATGTTCTAAGTCGATTATATTTGAATAATCTGAAACTGTATCCGCCAAAGCCTTATGGTGAAATATCAGTTGTCCGACTTTGGAAAACACCCATATTAAGTCCGTCTTATAGTTCGACATCGACTCGACCAGGTTTTGCTGCGCCCAAACGCTGTCGCGCGACCTTGCGTATTCGACCATATCGTCCCAGTAAGTATAGTCGAAGGAATACATTTTAAGTGGGTCGCTCTGCATTTGGACGGATACATCGAGAATTTGGATAAGTTCCTGCTGCCGAATTTTAGCGAGCAATTCGAGATGCTCAAATTCGTTGCGGCGATGTAAGAGAAGGAAGGCGAATATCAATCCGAACAGCAGCGCTAATATTATAGTTATGCGGAACTGGGTATTTTTCATTGGATAGGTTTCTCCCAATTGAAAGCCGCGCCGAAGACAGCCGTGAATGGATGGTTGACGGCGTTGCGCAGTGAAGGCTGGAGCAGATAATTCAAGTTGATATGTGGTTTAATCCAGATTGAACCAATTAAAGTTGTATTGAAAACGGCATCGAAGGTTAGCGAGTGGAGGCCTGAAACAGCGACATCGCTGTAAGCCTGATTGAATTCAGTCGAACACCAGTTTAGCATCATTGCGGTTTCCAGCCAGCCTTCGCCGAACGCTATGGACCAGCCGGCGCCGAAACTGCCAAAATAGGCGCCGCGGTATTCTATTAAATCCAGAGAATTGCTCAAAGACAGGCTGTAGTTTTGCAGAGGATAGAACAAAGTCATATCAGCCTCAATCGTGGAAGGCGCATCGCTTTGGCGGGGATAGTTATACCAATTGAGCGTCGGTTCAAGCGATAGTCCACGGCAATCGAAGCCATAGTTCAGGGACAAATCGAGTTCATCGACCTGTCCGCTGCGTTCACCTGTCAGCGGCAGGTTGCTCCAGAGCGACAAAGCATAGCGTTCGCCGGTTAAGTAGAGCGATGGCTGGGCTGCGGCGCCCGGGCTCCATTCCAGCCCGCGCCAAACATAGCGCGATACTGCATCGACCTCGACGCCCAGACTTGCCCCGGATAAATCTATCTGGGCATAAGAAGGAATCGTCATCCCGCATCGCGGTGCAACGTAAGATGAAAATACACCCCCCTTCATCCCCCCGCAAGCGGGGGGAGAAAGCGCGTCTATTTTCTGAGGAATACTAAGTAAGAAGGCGGCTGCGGTGATATGTTTTACAAATTGAGTAAGCGCGGTTGATTTCATTCAACGCTCGAGGCTGGCGTTTTTTTGTTTGACTTTTGAATATGGAGATACATAAAGCGCGCCCGATGTTGTCTATCCATAACCCGTAATAATATAAGATAATTTCACGACAAAATATACTTTTATAAGATTAATTGCCGACAAAGAGATTAATTTTCTTATTCGACTTCGATTTAGATGAACATAGTATTATACGCGTCCATAAAGTCCATAATGTCATTAACGGAATAATTTTTGCACTTTCAATCGCGCAATGAATGTTCAGACCGTTTCAAACCTTAGAATTAGACGAGGTCATTATGAAAAGGGCAGCCTTTATTATCACTTCCACAATTCTGCTTCTTTCGTTTCTTGCGGCTTGCAAGAAAGAAACCTCCCCTCAAGCGCCGCTGGAGTCAGAACCATATTTCGTGCAAATCGAAGGCCGGGCGAGCGCAATTTCTGCACGTGAAGGCCAGATTCAAGCGCTGGCTTTCGATGTCCGCACGATTTACGAAGACCATTCCATCGCCGTTTCTAAGCCGGTCGCATTGAAGATCATCGCCGGACCCGGTGAGATTGCTCCGAGCGTCGGTTTGACCGACCGCGAAGGTATTTTGAAAGCGCTCTTTTTTGTCGCTCTGCCTTATGGCGATTCGACCGCGACTATTCGCGCTGTCGGCGAGACCGACTCGGCTGAATTCGCCATCGGTTTGCACGGCGCGCCGACGCCGGCAAACATCCAACTGACCGCTAATCCCGCAATTTTGCAAACCCATTACACCGAGCGCCGCAGCGCTGAATTGCGCGCTTTGGTGACTGACCGCCGCGGCCGTCCGATGCCGAACATCCAAGTCGGCTTCAATGTCCTTGTAGGAGCGGTCGGTTTAGGTCCGGTCATAGCCCAGACCGACGCGCAGGGTATCGCGTCAAATCAGTTGACTGCCAACGGCATTTGGTTTGGCGATGCGGTCATCGCTGCCGTTGGTTTGCAGCATTTCGAGGCGCCATTGGCTGGCGGCAGCGGAACGCCTGCCGAAAGGACGGTCGTCGCCGGCGCCGACCAAACGCCGCTCATCGACACCTTGGTCGTGCCGGTGCGGCAAATCGGCTCAGTCAATCTGGCTTTTTTCTTCCACGATACGACGCTTTATACCAATTCCGAAATCGACCGCATCTTCATTCGAGCGCGGCTCTCCGACAGCGATAATAATTCCATCGGTGGCCGGACAATCGAGTTCAGCGCGCCGGGCAGCCTGCTGACTGTAACGCCGGCGGCAATCACCGACCCCTTCGGCGTAGCAGTGGCTGAACTGGGGCTGACCGGTGCGGCTGGACGGGGAGTCGTGCGCGCTCGTTATAACGCATTAGGATTAGAAGACAGCCTGTCGGTTACGGTGATGGCGATGAATGTGCGGCGGGTGGAATTGGATTTGGAGAATCGCTTTCCAACTCGCTGGGTGGACTCGAGTTATCAAGCCACAGTGCGGGTGTTTGGACCCGGCGATGAACCGCTGTTTCACATCCCGACGCAATTGGCGTCCAACCTTACCGGCGCGACAACTATCGTCCTCACGGATGTCAACGGTATTGCCAGACACACTTACATACCGACATACGGCGGCAATGAAAACCTGCGCGCCGCAGCGGTGAATTTCAATGTCGTCAGCCCGCCTTTGTCGTTCTTTGTCTATAAACTGCCTATGCAGATTTCGGGCAGCCTGATGCCCATTCAGGAAGGTTATTATGTCTATCGCTACGGCTTCGGCATCCTCGATGCCCGCAACATCGGCGTGCCGGACGAGAGGGTGAGATTTAGCATTACTCTGGGCGGACTCAACCATAACGAAGTCATAACCGACGCGCAAGGCCGCGGCGAAGTTAAAATTGCCAGACCGTATGGCTTTGGCGTGGCTGAATTTGTTATTGAATGGCGTCAAAATACGGGCCGGACGACAATCGAATTTCCACAGCCGCAAATTAGAAATATGTCTATCAGCGGTTTGCCGTCGGTTCTTTCCGCCCGCGGCACCGGCGCAGTGGACACTTCCGCGGTTATAACCGCCGCTCTAATCGACGAATACGGCGATACGGCGCGCTATGCGCCGCCGCCGCATCCGCTCTATTTCAGTCTCATCCGAGAACCGCCTCCCCCCGAAGGCTGTTCGATCAATGGACGGAGCGCTGATTCGCTGCTCTTCGTGAACGGAGTCGGGCAGGCGACCTTCTATTCAGGTTCCCTACTTGGCGGGAAATTGGTGCGGGCTTATACTTTCCGGGATGACGCCCGCCGGGATACCTTATCCGTAACCTTAAGCGCTATCGCCGTGGTCGCCGGTCCTCCGGCGATGCTGGACATCGACTATACTTCCGATGGGGACGACGCCGGCGGCGGCGCTTGGGTGATAGTAGTCTCAACGCGGGTGATGGACCGTTTGCGCAATCCGGTGCGCGATGGTATCCCGGTCGTATGGACAGTCGAACCGCGGAATGCGAATATAATGCCCGGCCGCACAGGCAATGTGGTCCGAAATTATGGTCCCACACCCGGAACAGCCTACGGCGAATTGTTCTATCAGAGCGTTTATTCGGGCGACACGATAACCTTGACAGCGACCGTTGAATCGCCGTTGGGGCGGGCGGTAAGTTCACGCGAATTAGTTCTGCCGCTGCAGGACGGCGAACTGCAATTGAACGTTGACCCGCAAAACTATATGTTTGACCGCAACAATCCGAATGAGGTTGCTACCATACGCATTTGGGCGACTTTGCGCGACGGACATCAGATACCTATCAACAATATGCCCGTTCTGTTCACCGCCAGCCGCGGACGGCTTTATTGGTATAATCAATTAACGCGCCAATATATCGATTTCGGCAACGAACCGGCGCGCCGCTGGACCGGCCGCGTCGACGGCATTAGCAACGAAGCCGCCGGCACAGCAACGGTCTTTCTGCGCGGAACTTATGATGAGATTTTTCCGGATATGCCTTTGGAGGTCAATATTCAGATTAATGCCCGCGTCGAAGGCTATGATGTGCAAGCCGACCCGGCGTTCATATTTATGACCCGACGTTGACAGTCTCACAACGGAAGAGACGGATGATGATATGGATATCCAACACCAATCTGTTTAATCCATCTCCGGCTTGTTGTCGAAATTATCTTAAGATAATGAGTTGTTGTCGATTGCATCTCCCCTCCGCGTTCGAGCAGGGGTAGGCATAGTATTTATGAAAATGCGAAGTTATTTCCGACGCCATGGTAAGCCATTTCGACATCAAGCCTAAAAGAGATTTAGAATAAATTAGAAATTCATACAAAATAAAAAGCGGACGCCCAATCCGCTTTTTTTTATCATTATTGTCTTAATATGTATAAGCAAATACTGCGCTCGAAAAAGACTTATCGATAAATCCAATATATATTGGATATTTCTCAAATTCTATATTATATTGATAAGCAATGCCAACTAACCACAACGTTCAGGTCGTTATTCCGTATAATTATCTACACAAACTAATGTTATGTTATAGCAATAATGATATGTGTCATACGACGTAGTGAAGCATCTCGTCTGGATAAACGGGGACGAGATCATTCACTTCGTTCAGGATGACGACATTTTTACTGTAACATAATAATAATATCTTTGCATAAAAAGGAGCTCTTATGCTACGCATAAGTCAAAGAATTTTAACGCTTATAGCGCTGTCGGCGGCGCTAATCGGATTGCCAGCGAATTCCATCGCCGGACGCATCAGCGGCTCAATCTTTGACCCTCAGGGGCAATTATTGCGTGAAGCGATGCGCGTTGAAATCTCGCAAAATATGAACGCTTGGACTTCGACCATCACGCTTACCGGTCGATACCAAATCGACGCCGATATGGGCGGTTATGTCGTGCGCTGCCAGCCGGTAGATCCCGGCTCGTGGTATCTCACGCTATACTATCCCAATGTATTGAGCGAAGATGACGCTGAGTGGGTCTGGATTCCCGACCAGGGCGAAACAGCGAACATCAACTTTAATATGATTCGCGGCGGTAAGTTCAGCGGCGCCATCACACCGGCGGAAGGCGGTCAATTCAATCCCTTCAGCATTATGGTGTTGTGTTACAATGATCCCGATGATATTTGGAATGCAACCGGACGATTTGTCGTTGCTGATCCGAATCAATACTCTTCACCGATATTGCCGCCAGGTGGGTATTTAGTCCGCTACTATCCTATACCGCCCGACCCGCATGTCCCGCTGTTCTATCCCGACACGCCTTATCCAAATCAAGCGGAGCCGGTGCAGGTCGAGCCTGGGGCGATTACGGAAGATATAGATATACAGCTGCCTTTGGGCGGCAGTGTATCCGGAACTGTGCGCGGCAACGGCGAGCCGATGCAGCGGAGTGTTATTATGGCTTGGCT
>VGIO01000056.1 GCA_016867855.1 Calditrichota bacterium | reverse complement strand
CCAATTTTCAGATATTATCATCACATTCGAAGATGACCGCGGGCATTCGCAGGAACAGATCATTGCTCTGCTGGGTTATACACCTGAACAATTGCCCGGTAAAATTTCCGCCAACCAGTTATTGCGTGTAGCGCCGATTACTCGCTGGACGCGCACGCTTGAGCGGCAGATGGAGAAATGGCTGGGGGTGGACCGCGTCGCGCTCGAGACCAATGTCGCCCGCAATCTGCTCGACCGGCGGCTCTACACCGCCAATATCGATTCAGCCCAAGGCGGTTTTAATCCTTATCTGTCAGTTCTCTACGGCTCGCGCGTGACGATTGGCAAATACTTGTCGCGCAACTTATATCTATCTTATACCGGCGCGCTGGCGACTGAAGGTGAAATTTATTCTTCGACGCGCTTAGGCGTGCTGCATTATTGGGACCTTTTATTCCGGTTAGCGCGCATCTCCAACAATGCGTCTCTCAACTACCGCTACGAATACGACGGGCTGGTGGACCGCCGCGCAAGCAGTGTGTATATTCGATATAATTACTATTTCGACCTATTGTCGATGATGGAAGCAGCGCTGAAGGCGGGAAGAAGATGGTAAAGAGTTACAAGTTAGAGTGGGAAGTTGTAAGTAATGTGGAGTTAGACGAAATCTACCTAAGAAGAGCGCTTTGAGGGTCATAGACATAGCGGATGCTCACATCCCCAGATAATTGGAGTTAATTGTAAAAGTGTTGGATTTGTTAACAGATGGCAAGGTGGACTAGTGTTCACTTGCATTTATGGCTTCCAGTATGTCGGACAGGAGGACAGGCGTCCCTGCCTGTCCCGGTAGATATGGCTGTAAAGTGGACAGGCAGGGACGCCTGTCCTCCTGTCTATACTATAATGCCAGTTTCTTTTGCAACGAGGCACTAGTTCAGAATTCACAGCTTCAGCGTGCGAGATGCTTCTTTTATAAACACGCTAAAGCGGTGAACTCTGAACTTTCTAATTCTATAGGTAATTCTGGGACTGAGCACTAGGACGCCCTCGTCTGTCTCGCTACGGTCTAATTTTGCTGTATTATTCATCACTTTGGCAATTATCCCCATCGATTATAATACTCCTGCTTTCGATTATACACAGCGTCAGAGATAAGTTCGCATACTTCGCGGGTGTCATGCTGAACGCAGTGAAGCATCTCGTCTGGAGAGCAGGGACGAGATCCTTCACTTCGTTCAGGATGACATCTATATAAACATACGCAAAGATTTATGACGCTATGTATAGTTTATAACGGTGTCATCGAGAAATTCCACCCAGGAACTTTACACTCCAAATTTGCTTCAATATATAACCTATCTTAAGAGTAAATCGGTCAAAAGATTGATTTGCTCTTGTTTTAGAAATTAATTCGATGTAATTTAAAGTTTATGCTAATCCGAATTAAAATAATCTGCCTACTACTAGCGTCATTTGCGTTTGTCAACAACACCGCAGCTCAGAGCGGAGCGGAGTTCAAACTGCTCAGCGTCGCCGTCGAAGGCAATTCGACCGTTGACGCCGGGTTGATAATCGCCGCCAGCGGGCTGGTTGTCGGCGACAACATCACCGGTGATAAGATCCAGAACGCCATCCGCTCGCTGTGGAAGTTGAATCTGTTCAGCGATGTAAGAATTATCGCTGACCTGGCGACCGCCAACGGCATCTATCTGCTGGTCAAAGTCGAAGAATATCCGCGTTTAGAGTTTGTCGATGTTTCAGGCGGCAAGAAAGCGGGCAAGGCTGATTTAGAGAAGGCTGTTGACTTGAACAAAGGGCAGGTCGTCAAGCCCTCCGACCCGCTGCGCATCAAACAGAAGATTACAAAATTATGCGCCGAAAAAGGCTACCTGCTGGCGGATATAGCAGTTGAAATCCGCGCTGGCAGCGCGCCCGACCGCAAGAACCTGTTCGTTAAAGTTGTCGAAGGCAAGAAAGTCCGCATCAAACAAATCAAATTCACCGGCAATACAGCAGTCAAAGCCAAGATCCTGCGCAAACAGATGAAGGCGACCAAACAGCGCGGCTTCTTTCGCTCGGGCGAATTTAAATCCGATAAATTCTTGGAAGATAAGACCAAAATTGTCGAATACTATCGCGAACACGGCTTCCGCGACGCTGAAGTTTTAAGCGACTCGATTTGGTATTCGGACGACCTCAAGCGGATGTTCATCCGCATCGATATTTCGGAAGGCGTGAAATATTACTTTGGAGATGTGTCCTTCAGCGGCGCCGAACTGTTCAACGAGGCTGAGCTGCTATCGCAGTTGATGTTTCGCCGCGGCGATGAATTCAATCAGACGCGTTTTGAGGCAACGATGCATGAGCGCCTCTCGGCGCTCTACTACGACCGCGGTTATATCTTCGCCCAAATTGCCCCGGAACTGACGCCGCGCGGCGACACGCTCGACATCCATTACCAAATCACCCCCGGCAACCGCTTCAGCGTGCGGCGCATCAACATCACCGGCAACACTAAAACCCGCGATAAAGTCATTCGACGCGAGTTTTCGCTCAAACCCGGTGAAACTTTCGATGTTTCCAAATTGCGCCGTTCGCTGCGCGATGTAACAATTTTAAACTTCTTCGGCAAGGTTGAACCGGATGTCGAAGATGTCAGCGAAGACGAAGTCGATTTATGGGTCAAGGTCGAGGAGAAACCGACCGACCAGGCGAATATGTCGGTAGGCTATTCCGAGCGGGACAAGTTCATCGGCGCGATCGGTTTCACCGCTCCCAATCTGTTTGGTCGCGGGCAGCAGTTGAATCTGGATTGGAATTTTGGGCAGAACTACGGCTCATTTTCCATCAGTTTCACCGAGCCGTGGTTGTTCGACACGAAGACTTTGGTCGGCGGGTCGTTCTATAACATCCGGCGTCGTTGGGTCAACGAGTTCAACGAATATCTATTGGGCGGCTCGCTGCGCTTTGGGCGCAGCGTGCGCTGGCCCGACGATTATTGCCGCGGCGATTGGATTTACCGCGTCGAACGTTCGCGCTATACCAACCTGTCGGACGCTTACAAAGCCCGCAGCGACGCGACGCTGGTCGAGGGCGAGGTGCGCTGGTCGAACAGCATCACGCAAATTCTGACGCGCGACAGCCGGGACTATCCCGAATTCCCGACCACAGGCTCGGTCGCCAGCCTGTCGTCCGAATTAGCCGGCGGTCCTTTGACGGGCGACGATCGCTACCACAAACATATCGCTTCGCTGGATTGGTATTCGCCACTCTTTAAAAAGTTCATACTTTACAATCATTTAACCTATGGCTATTTGGAAGGTTTGACCGATAAATCGCGCGATATACCTCCGTTGAAATACTTCTATATGGGCGGCGGCGGTTTAGCCTTAGGCACACCCTTACGCGGCTATGAAGACCGCACTATCGGGCCGCCGGCAAGTTCCGGTGGTTACGCCCAAGGCGGTAAGGTGCAGTTCAAGACCACCATTGAACTGCGCATCCAAATCGTCGAAAATCCAACTATCTATGGACTTACTTTTTGGGAAGCCGGCAACACCTGGCTTAACTTCCGCCAGACCGACCTGTTCGACCTGAAGCGTTCGGCCGGTCTGGGCGTGCGCTTCTATATGCCGCTCATCGGCCTCATCGGCTTCGACTATGGATTCGGCTTTGATTATTACAACGTTGCCGGCGTCCGCCGCGGCCGCTGGGTGCCGCACTTCCAGTTTGGAAGACAGTTTTAGGTGGATGGACGAGTTGGACAGAATTAACTTTATGGACAATACTTTTTCACATCATCATCATCAATAAAGGCGATTCAATGAACAGAATATTATTCTCAGCATTAGCATCAGCATCAGCATTAGCATTAATATTGGCATTTCCGACTTTCGCACAACTAAAGCCGCCGGCCTTGAAAATCGGAATAATCAATTCCGAACTGCTGTATGAGCAGTATCCAGAGTTCAAGAAGATGGAGGAGAAACTTCAGAAGGAAGCCGAAGGTTGGGCATCCGAGCGCGAAAATTGGGCGAAGGATATGGAAAAACAGCAATTTATAGTTGTCGAAAAGGAAAACCAATTAAAAGCCGGCCAGACGACATTTACCGAAAAGAAGAAACAGCAACTCCAAACCGAAATAGATTCGCTCAAAATGGGGCTGTCCGAACGCTATAACCGGCAGTTGATGTTCGAGCAGGAGCGTTTGCAGCGACGCAAGTCCGAGCTCTTGGGCGGAGTATTAGAGGTCGTCAACAAAGCCATCGACGAAGTCGGCGAGGCTGAAGATTACGACTTTATCATCGACGCTGCCAACGGCTCGGTGATATATGCTAAGAATCCGGAAGATATTTCCGATAAAGTGCTGCGTAGATTAAAGGACAAACGGTGATGCGCCGGGCGGTAAATGAGGTGGTTGTCAACCCTCTGGGATTAGCGACATCCTGGCTTCGGAGAAGCCGGGCTACCAACCTATTCGCAGGCACCTTTTTTCAGATTATCATTGGCTTGTTTTTAATTACCTTCATCGCCGGCTGCGCCGGCGCTGGTCCCGGCGCCGCGCCGGGCGGTAAGAGCGGCGCGACGGTGCTGCCCTGGGCGAGCGGTGGGCTGAAAATTGGCTATGTTAACTCGGATGTCATTGCCCAAAGGCTCACCGAATACCGCGACGCGGATAAGATTCTCGAAGGTGAAAACCGGCAATGGCAAAGCGAAGCCGATAAAATGGAAACCGACATCCGCGCTAAGGAAACCGAATTCGAGGAGTTGCGCCTAATCCTCAGCCCTGAACGCCGCAAAACCCTCGAAGATGAACTAAATCAGAAACGCAAAGACCTGTATAAATACCGGCAGGACACATGGTTTGCCGAGAACAGCCGCTACATCAAACGCCGCCGTGAATTGATGGAGCCTATCGATACCCGCGTAACAGACGCCATTTATAAAGTGGCTGAAGCCAAAGGTCTGGACGTTATTTTCGACGCTGTCGGCGGCAATATGGTCTATGTCAACCCGACTTTCGATGTAACGGATTTAGTGCTGGAAGAATTGCAAAAGTGAATATGACCGGGGCCGCGGCTATGCTTTGGCGGCGACCTCCCGGCTTCAAGAAGCCGGGCTGCCTGCTATCTGCTTTCATCCTGCGGCAAGCTGGCGGAGAACAGGAAATCGTCTCCATCTATTATATCCGATGTGAATTACAATCCCAGTATTGACGGACAGAAAACCACTCTACTCGGCTTGACGCGCCGAGAATTGGAACAATTTGCAGCCCGCGCTGGCCAGCCGGTTTACCGCGGCCGGCAGTTATTCGAATGGCTTTACCGCAAATGCGAGACTGATTTTTCCCTAATGTCCGACCTGCCAGCCGAGTTCCGGCAGCGCTTGCACGAGATGGCGTCAGCCTCCCCATTGAGTATCATCAGGCGCGCTGAAGCGTTAGACGGAACAATTAAACTGCTCTTGGAAACCTTGGACGGTCACAAAATCGAGGCGGTCGCCATTCCTGAAGGCGAAAGGTTGACGGCTTGCCTCTCTTCACAGGCCGGCTGCGCCTTGGATTGCCGGTTCTGTGCCACGGCAAGGCTGGGTTTTAAATGTAATCTGACCACTGGCGAGATTATCGCGCAGCTCTTCGCATTGGAGGCTGTCAACAGGCGCCGGATGACGAATGTCGTGATGATGGGGATGGGCGAACCGCTGCTCAACTGTGAAGCGGTGTTCAAGGCGGTTGTGCTTATAACCGAACCCACAGGAATCGGACTGTCGCATTCCCATTTCACGCTTTCGACTGTTGGCTGGCGTCCGGGAATAGAAGCGCTGATAAAAGCCGTCAAGTCCAAGTCGATGCCCGGAGTTAAACTGGCGCTCTCGCTCAACGCGGCTCACGATGACCAACGCAAAGCCTTGATGCCGGCTGCAAGCCGATATACTATCGATGAATTGCTGTCGGCGGCAAAGGAATACGCTCAAATATCGGATATGCCGGTTTCGATAACTTATCTTTTACTGGCCGGTGAAAATGATGCGCTGTCGGATGCCCGGATGCTCGCTAAATTGGCTCACAAGTATAATCTAAAAGTCAATTTAATCGAATATAACTACATCGGCGACATATATCGCCGCGCATCATCGACTCGCAGCGAGGCATTTTTTTTGCACTTGAAAAATGCCGGACTAATCGCCACGCTGCGCACCAGCCGCGGAACTGATATCGCCGCGGCGTGCGGGCAATTAGCCGGAACTAATGATAATAATAATAATGATGATGATGATGATGATAATAATCGATTTGAATGAGATGATTTGTCATTTTCACTGTCATTAACATTGACATTATCCTCAGCGCTGCATTTTTTTAGAACAGGCACAACAATGCTCAAAAACACCTTCTCTTTAACTGCCGGCGGCAAGTTAATACGACACTTGTGGAAGTCGGCCGCGGCAACGCTCACTTTTTTAATTTTTGCTGCCAATGCAATATATGCAGCCCCGTCGAAGGTTTATTTAGACCGGACGCCGGACGGTAGTTCTTTGACGGCTAAACTGTCTCAACCTCCCGAGACCTTCGCGTCGGTTATTCTCGATGGCGAAAGGGCGCTTAATCTGTGCGCTGGAATGGATGAACTCGGCGGTCAACCCGGCGCGCCGGCGCTGCCGGTCTATAGCCGCTGGGTTGAGATACCAGCCGGCAAACAAGCCCGCCTGGAAATAACGACTAAGGGCGAGACTATTCAGGAAGATGTTCTTGTTGCGCCTTTTATGGATCCCGATAATCCCGCCGCGATAAGTCTAAATTCAGAACTCTACGCTCAAGACCGTCTTTTTCCCGCCGAGCCGGCGGTTCTTTCAGCGCCGCTTACCATCGGGGGCAAGCGCTATGCACTGCTCGACCTCAGCGCCTACCGTTATAATCCTGCCCGCCGTGAACTGTGCATCGCCGAGGAACTAACTGCTGAAATCATATTTGAGCCGGACCCAAATTCCCTCATCCCTCATCCCTCATCCCTCATCCCTCCAGAGCCTTGGCGGGAGGTGGCGCGGGTTTTGTCGGAAGACTCACCCAGCCGCGATGAAATCGTCCGGAGGGTCGATTATTTAGGTCATTTTGTAATTCTCATTCCCAATAACCAGCAAGCCCTGCAAGCCATAAGACCGTTAGTTGATTGGAAAAAGCGCAAGGGCTACCTCGTAACCGTTGCCACTACCGCCGACATCGGAAACACCGCCGCCTCTATCACCGCTTGGCTGCGCGATGCCTGGCGCAACTGGCGCGTTCCGCCGACCTATGTCCTCATCATTGGCGACAGTCAAGGCGATTTGACATTGCCGATACATTTGGACGGGCTTCCGCCTATGCAAGGATGGTATGCTTCAGACCAGCCCTATGTGCAATTCGAAGGTTTAGGTGACGCCAATCCGGAGACCTGGATTCCGGAAGCCTTCATCGGACGATTTCCCGCCTCTAATGTCGGCGAACTTACGGTGATGGTGACCAAATTACTGGCTTATGAGCGCACACCGTTCCGCCAGACGCCGTGGGTGGAAGGCGCCGTGCTTATTGGTCAGGGCGTCCGTTCCTGCATCCAGACTAATGTCGCGGTGCGTGAACTGATGCAGAATTACGGCTACGACCGGCAGCGGTTGTTTGAGGCTTACAACGACTATCCGGAACCCATTGACCTGGGCGTCATCGACCGCGGCGTGGACGGCGGCGTCGGCTTCGTCAACTTCCGCGGCTATAACAACTGGGGCAATTATACGCAGGATATGATTCGCCAACGCACGAACACCGGCAAACTGCCGGTTGTCTTCGGAATGGTCTGCAGCACGAACGATTTCACCGGCCGCTATGTTCAACCTGAATGTCACGGCGAAGCCTGGCTGAAAGCCTTTCGCAACAATAATCCCACCGGCGGCATAGCCTGCTTCGGTCCGACCGACCTTTATACTCATACCTGGTTCAATAATGTGCAAGACGGCGCGTTAGTTCACTACCTACTCAATTACGATGTGCATAGTCTGGGACCTTTAACCATACTGGCGAAGTTGAGCCTGCTGCGTAATTTCCCCTCTCTCCGCCAACTCGGCAATGGGTATTCTGTCGGCTATTATTTCTATACCTATAATATCCTCGGCGACCCGAGCCTGCAAATCTGGACCCGCGATCCGCGCCCACTCGAAGTCAGCCTGCCTGAAAACCTTCCAGCCGGCACGACACTGCTGAATTTTACAGTGACAGATGCCGATGAAGAACCTGTCAGCAACGCCTACTTGCATATATACTATAACGACAATACCCGTTTTGGCGGTTACAGCGACGCCAACGGGGAGGTTAGTTTATCCATCCCGCCGCTCATCGAAGGCGCTTATCTCGTTACCGTAACCGGCGCTAATTTAGTTCCTTTTGAAAGGCAGTTTCAGGTTGGGCAAGCCGACCGCTATCTATCGCTGAGCAACCTCGAACTGCTGGATGAGGAGGGGTTTGATGTCCACGGCAACGGCGATGGAAATCTCAATCCGGGCGAAACAGTCGGCCTATCCATCTCTTTGACCAACGCCGGCCGGGATAATCTGCTGAATGTTATGGCGAATTTATCGTCTGATAATCCATTAGTAGATATAATCATATCCGATATCGACTACGGGCAAATTAACAGCGGCGTGGAGACCGGCGCCGTGCCGTTTATCGTTCGTTTATCGCCGACTGCTGAGGACGGTTCAGTAATCGAGTTCGACTTGACCGTCAGCGCCGGACAAACCGCCTTTCCAACTGCGTTCGATCTACCGGTCGTCGGCTATAAGTTGCAGGCAGCGCGCGTGCGCTTCGAAAACGACCAGACATTGCTGCCCGGCACGCAGCAACGGATGATACTTACGGTCGCCAACGCCGGTTGGCTGAACGCGAGTCCGTTGCAAGGCGTTTTATACTGTTCCGACCGCAGCATCCAGATCCGCTCGGCGGAAGCCCCATTCGGGCAGATTGTAATCGGCGCATCGGCCGATAATGCCCGCCGTCCGTTCGAAGTCGCCGCCTCGCCGCTGGCTTATATCGGCACGGTAGTGAAATTCGGCTTGGCTTTAAGGGATAGCCTTGGTCGATTGGACAGCCTTGAATTCGGCGTGCCGTTAGGCCCAACGACGACTATCTCGCCGCAGGGCCCGGACGCTTATGGCTATTGGGTGTTCGACAGCCGGGATACGACCACCGGAATGGCGCCGCGCTTTGAGCGTCTCAGCGGCGTGGTAAATCTCAACCTCTCCGACGCCAACGATGAAGGCAACGACCGCGGCGACCACGGCCAGCGCGCTATCGTTGACCTGCCCTTCGAATTCGTCTATTATGGACGGGGTTACCGTCGGATTACGGTTTCGACCAACGGCTGGCTTTCTTTTGGCGCCAGCGATCAGGTCGCTTGGCACAATCAGGAATTAGGCTCGCCGCTGGCGCCGCCGGCGCTGGTAGCGCCTTTCTGGGACGACCTGCACAGCGGCGCTGTTTTCACCCGCAATGACCGCGACAACGGACGTTTCATCGTCGAATGGCGCAATTTTAATCTGTCAACTATGCAGTCGCGCTTCTCGTTTGCCGTAGCGCTCTATGACCCGACCTTCCGCTTCACCCGCACCGGCGACGGCGAAATCGAATTTCATTATTCAGACATCCCCATCCAGCGCTTGCCCCGCGACCCGGACTATGCCGAAGTCCCCGTTACTATCGGTTTATGCTCGCCGGACCGGAAGAGCATCCTGCAAATCGCCCACGGCGGCGCTTTCCATCCCGCCACGACGCCTATTCAATCGCAGTTGGCTGTCCGTTTCACGACCGGTGAGTTGACCGAGTTCGGCGGCGTCCAGGGCCGAGTCCTAGACGCGGCTAACAATGCACCGCTGCCGAATGTGCGCGTAATGCTCGATGGCACCGGCTTCTTCGCCCTCACAGACGCGCAAGGAAACTATCAAATCTTCAACGCCCTGGTCGGTATGTATAATGTTACCGCCGCTAAACTGCATTACAACCACACGACGGCCGCCGATGTGCAGGTTATCGAAGACGAGATTGCCGAAGTAAATTTCAGTTTGACGCATCCTGAATTCGGCTGCGACGCTGAATCCATCGAAATGGTCGTCCCGCCGCAGATGGTTGACAGCGCGGCTTTCAACATCTGGAACACCGGCAACGGACCGCTCGACTTTAATTTCCGTCTGAATTATGAAGCCCGGCGCGACGAGCCTTGGGATGTTATATTCGATTACAATGCGACCGCGGCTTGCAGCGGCAGCACCTGGCTGCAAGGTGTGGCGTTCGACGGTGAGTTTTTTTATCTCTCAGCCCGCAACAGTTTCAGCGAAATGCCGCATTGGATCTATGTCCTCAACCATCAGGGCGAACTCGAGCGGCGTTTCCCGCAGTTTACAGTCGATTCCCTCGCCTCGCGTGGTTATTATGCATTGGATTGGTGCGAAGGCAACCTTTTGGCTGTCGAACGCAACAATATCCTCGAAATCACTACTGAAGGCGACATCCTCGATACTATCCCCTCACTGCAGCGCCCGACCCAATCAGTAGTCTGGGCGCCGGAGCGCGGCAGTTTGTTCGCCAAATCTATCACTGCCAATGACTTTCTTGAACTTGACCGCGACGGCCATCTCGTCGCCACATACCGCTCGCCGGAGATGATGCGGACATACGGCCTCGCCTGGCATCCGGCCGACCCGGACGGCTATCCGCTCTACATCTTCCGCGACAACGACCAGGTTCTGCAGGATTTCGGCACGCGGATGCAAATCTGTAAGATGAATCCGCAAACCGGCGATTTCCGTTTCGTGCATAACTTCGTCTTAGCCAACGGCGATAAAGTCCAGGATTGCGCGATCACAAAAAAGTGGGATCCGCTCAAATGGATTTTCATCGGCTTGATCAACCGCCCCGACGGCGACCGCCTGGTCGGCATAGAACTTGGGCCAAATCTCACCTGGATTTCCTACCAGCCGCAGCGAGGCTCGATTCCTGCCGGCGAAACCCAGCCCATCCGTCTGCGCTTCAGTCCGGAAGGTATGCCGGAGCGCAACTACTTCGTCATCCTCGAACTATATCACAATGCCGTCGGCGACCAGCATAACATCCCAATTTACTTCACTGTCGGCTGGGATGATATCGATGATGCTATTAAAAATAATAGATTACCGACAGAATTCGCTATCGAGGCGGTTTATCCCAATCCGTTCAATCCGGCGGCAACGCTTATCTTCAACCTGCCGCAGACAGCGGCAGTGGAGTTCTCACTATGGGATGCGCAAGGCCGAATGGCGCGATGGATGGACCTAGGCTGGCTGCCAGCCGGTCGTCACGTTGTCAATGTTGACGCTGGCGGCGTTAGTGAATTAGCGAATGGGATTTATTTTGCGCGGGTCGCAGCCGGAGGAAGGACGGCGGTGAGGAAGGTCGCGTTGATTAAGTAGAATTCCATAAAATATCCGTATATTTGTCGAATTACAATTTAATCTGTCCGCTGCCGCTCGATTCATCTGAAATAATCACTTTGGCTCACGGGGGAGGCGGGCGGCTGACCAGGCGGCTCATCGAGGGCGTATTTTTACCGCAATTCGCTAATCCGTCGCTGCAAATTCTCCACGACGGGGCGGTATTCAAGCACAACGGCGGCAGGCTGGCTTTCACGACCGACAGTTATGTCGTGCAGCCGATCTTTTTCCCCGGCGGCGACATCGGAACATTGGCGGTCAACGGCACAATCAACGACCTGGCGATGTGCGGCGCGCTGCCGTTATACTTATCGGTGGGAGTGATTCTGGAGGAGGGTTTTCCAGTTGCGCAGTTGCAGCGAATCGTCGCTTCGATGCGCAGCGCGACTGAAGTATCGGGCGTGAAAATCATCGCCGGCGACACTAAAGTCGTCAACCGCGGCAAAGAAGACGGCATTTACATCAATACCGCCGGCATCGGATTTATCGAGCATCACTTAGATATAACGCCGGCAAGTATAAGCCCCGGCGATGCCGTTATTCTCAGCGGCGACATCGGACGGCACGCATTGGCGGTCATAGCTATGCGCGAAGATTTAGATTTGGAAATACCAATTTTCAGCGATTGCGCGCCGTTGGCAGAACCGATCCTGAAATTAATAGCCGCCGGAGTTGAAGTGCATTGCCTGCGCGACTTGACGCGCGGCGGTTTGGCGACGGCTCTTGTCGAGTTAGCCGACTCGAGCCGGACGCATATCTCTTTTTCCGAGAGCGCCGTGCTGGTCAGCGAGCCTGTGCGTGGACTGTCCGAGATGCTCGGTTTCGACCCGCTCTATTTAGCCAATGAAGGACGGTTCGTCGCCTTCCTGCCCGAAAAAGAAGTTGATAAGGCTGTCGATATTTTACACACATACTCGGTCAGCGCCGGCGCGGCAGTTATCGGTCAAGTTTCCGCCAGCGACAAAGGAATGGTTACGATGACTACCATCATTGGTTCATCCCGCCGAATTGAGATGCTATCGGGTGAACAATTGCCAAGGATATGCTGATTGGAAGTAGTTTCGCATTGTTAAAATGTGATGCTGACCCCGCGCAGGCGAAGGGAAGCATCTCGTCTGGAGAACTAAGTGGACGAAATTCTTCACTTTGTTCAGAATGACGACATTATTATTACACAACACCACATATATCCATAAATCTTATATTCATTACTGCGAATAAACACATACTAATCGAATCGATATGGCAAAACATTAATCACAGCCATATCTGGGACGATGAACCGGTATTCTGCATTACCGCCGATGTCGATTGGGCTTCGGAAGTTGCGGTGGAAATGTTTTTAGAGGATATTCTTCCATTCGATATTAAGCCAACGGTATTCGTAACCCATCCAAGTGCGGTCATCGAACGCAGTTTCCAATCTGGATTAATCGAACGCGGTCTGCACCCAAATTTTCTCCCCGGCAGTTCGCAGGGTGACAATTTCCAGTCGGTCATTGAAACCTGCCTGAAATTTGCACCGGAAGCAGAGTGTTTCCGCGCGCATCGTGGATTCGATGTTACAGATACGACGCATCTTATGGTAAAATATGGAATGAAATATGATTCAAATTTAGTTTCGCTTATGACCGACCGGCTCCGACCTATATTGATGGAATCTGGTTTAATTCGCTTTCCAATTTACTATGAGGATGGCACACATCTCTTCAATCGTCTGGCATTGGATTTGGAACGTTTGAAACCTCATTTCTTAACATCGGGATTGAAAATCATCAGCATTCATCCTATGAATTGGGTCGTCAATCCGCCGACCTTGCAATATATGAGGTCAATTAAAGACTCACTAACTCGCACAGCATACAATCAGATGGATCGAGCGACCATCGAACTCATTCGTCATCGTGGTTATGGTATCGCTGATTTTTCCCGACAATTAATCGAGTTCATTACTCAGTTTAGAGTATATAAACTGAGTGAATTATATCAGATTGCCATTTCATAAAAACCAAAGGCAAAATGCGTTTATTAGAATCCGAGCGACTAATGCTCAAACCCATAGAAGAGGAGGACATTTACGTCCTGCTTGAAATCCGCTGGGATTGGGATGTAATGTTCTTCTCATTGCACGAGCCAATATCGCGTCGCGAACAGTTGGAATGGTATCGTTCACTTTCGTCTAAGAAAGATTTGGCACTTTCGGTTTTTCTAAAGACCGAACAAGGCTTAAAACTAGTCGGCACGATTGGACTCTATGATATTAATCCGCGCCATCAGCGGGCGACCTTTCGAATGAGGTTGTCAAAGGAGTCTCAGGGATTGGGCATCGGTTTTGAAGCCGGGCGAATGTTGATGGAATACGGTTTCAATGTGCTAAACTTACGAAAGATCTGCGGGGATCAGTTTGCCGTGAACAAAGCCGCAGTTACATTCTGTCGGCGTATGGGCTTCGTTGAAGAGGGCGTGTTGCGCAAACACTTCTATCAGAACGGTGAGTTCCGGGATGTCAGTTTTGTCGGCTTGCTTAAGGAGGACTTCTTCGCCGCGATGGGGGAACTTGACAAGCAACAATCCACAGGTGAATGACTTGATTTTCTCAACAGACTGTGTTCCCATCTGCCTTCTCTACATAACTTATCAGGAGAACATCTTAGGCAGCGGCATTCTCTACACTCAAGTTTTACGGATGCTTGAAGGGATGGCGACGACCAGTCGTAGAGTGAATATTGTTTTGTTAAGTTATGTTTCTCCGCAGTTATTATGGAGTGAAAGACGGGGATTTTCTGAACTACGGCAGCATTTACAGTCGAAAGGTGTTCGACTCATCTTATTGCCAATGTTCTTTCCGGCTCGTTGGCGATTGCCGTGGAGTTTGCCACAGGTTTTGTGGTCGCTGCCGACTATATTTATCGCTGCGATACTGCAGTGCAATGTCCTGCATGCACGAGGTTATCCGGCTGCACTATTGGCTGAAATAACAGCAATGGTAATTGGTGTTAAGGTCGTTTTTGACCCCCGTGGGCAGTATCCGGACGAGATGGTGATGAATGGAATATGGCGAGAAGGTTCGCTGACTCATCGGAGTTGGTTAAGGTTGGAAGACTGGCTTATTCGTACCGCGGGCGCGGTCATTGGCGTAACGCCGGAATATAGGGATGAATTCAAGCAGCGTGGTGCGAAGCGAGCTTTCTTCGTGCCTAACCGAGCCGACACTACGCGCTTTCGGGAGTCCGCCCCAGTGCAATCGATTAAAGGTAGTCTTCATGCAACGAAGAAGGATTGCGAACTGTTGTTCATCGGTGAACTTCACTCGGTCTGGAACGACCCAACCTTAGTAACCAAACATTTCATTGCCCTCCAAAAGCAATTTCCACAGGCGCGTCTGCGTATGATAACGCGAGCTAATCCCGCTCCAGCGCAAACAATACTCAAACGAATGGGTGTTGACCTTCAACGCGTTAGATTTGAAACCCACCCTCCTGATGAAATGCCCAAAGCGATGCATAACGCCACATTTGGATTGATATTCAGAGCCGTAAAGGTTCACTCGCTGTGGCCGGTGAAAATGGCTGAATATCTCGCTGCCGGAATACCATTGATTGTTGATGAGAGCCTGGGTGGACTACCTCGAAAGATTGTTCAAAAGCGCCGGTTGGGAGTGGTCCTGAATCCCGAGCACCCTATAGATTATGCAGTATTGAAAGAGGTCTTGGACGATTGGGAAGTGTGGTCAATGCGTTGCAAAGACTATGCTATGCGATGTTTGGACATTCGTTCGACATCTAAGCAGTATATTAGGATATATCGTCAGATTTAAGACTTTGGGCTTTACAAATGTCTGAAAATAGTTCTTTGAAATTATAGAAGTTATAAAATTGACTGCAACGATGGGAGCAAATTAAAGAACAAGTCGTATATTAGCATAAGCAACTCATCACCACAACGACTATGTTCATATCCTAAGACCGCGAGCAGGATTATCTGCTGCCTCCGTCATTGCGGGAACTGATTCACGAAACGACCTGGTCTATATCATCGCTGAAGTCGTCGATTGCCTAGACTTGACATCCTTGACCAGCCGCTACGACTCCTTAGGACGGAACGCCTATCACCCCGGAATGCTTCTGTCCGTGCTGTTCTATGCCTGCGCAGGGCATCTTCTCGCCCCGCAAGATCGCCGAGCGGTTACGACGCGATGCTCATTTTATGTATTTGTCCAGCGATAAACGCCCGACTTTCACACTATCCACGACTTTTGCAAAGACCATATCGACCTGTTGCCTGAAGGCTCGTCTCAAAGCCACCCGAGCCGAGTTGGATGCCGAGATTGACCGCTGCATTGAGCCTTATCGAGCCGAGGTAGAGCGTTTGACGCAGATACCGGGGGTAAAAAAGCGGCTGAATGTCTAATAGCCGAGATCGGCGTCGATACGACGCAGTTTCCGACGCATACCCATTTAGCCTCTTGGGCGGGGATGTCGCCGGGCAATAACGAGAGCGCCGGCAAGCGTAGAAGTGGGCGAACTACGCATGGCGACCGGTGGCTGTGGGACACCTTAATCGAATCGGCTTGGGCGGCGTCGAAGACAAAAGGGTCATATTTTAAGTCACGCTATCATCGTTTAGCAATGCGGCGCGGCAAGAAGCGCGCTGAGGTGGCAGTTGGACACACTATATTAGTGTCGGTGTATCACATTCTGA
>VGIO01000055.1 GCA_016867855.1 Calditrichota bacterium | reverse complement strand
TAGACGTTTGGCCTGGAAAACGGTATTACCATCAATGCATTATGTGAACTTCCAGATGGTGGTTTTGCACTATCTGGAACAGCATTCAATAATGAAACCGGCCCTGATTTTTGTTTGCTTATAATTGATGAAAACGGGGATTCGCTTTGGTCAAGAAATTACGGTGGAGATGACCAAGATCTATGCTTCTCCATATTAAAGACTAACAGCGGTGATTTTCTATTGGGTGGTCGTTCCTACTCTTTTGGTGAGGATGGGAATATTTACATTGTAAAGACAAATTCGAATGGAGAAGTACTTTGGGATCAAGCCATAGGCGGTCAGAGCGAGCAAATGTGCTTTTCTGTCCTGGAGTTAGAAAATGAAGGTTACGCGCTGGCTGGTTCAACTACAATCAACGGTTACCGTCAATTCTATTTAGTAAAGATTAGTTTAGAAGGTGAAATGATTTGGGAGAGAGCCTATCCAGGACCAGACGAAGGTTATCATGCTGAATGCTATTCAGCATCGCAAACTAGCGACGGCGGATTCGCATTAGCAGGATATACCGATAGAGATAGAAGACGGGGTTTTGGTGAAGATATTATGTTGGTAAAGACGGACAACAACGGGAATCTTGAATGGTCAAAAACATATAATCAATATAACGATGTTTGTTTTTCAGTAGTCACGACCCAAGATAAAGGATTCGCGATGGCAGGATATAGCTGGTTTGGTATAGACGATGGAAGGTATGATTATTGGCTTGTGCGACTTGATCACCATGGTGATTCGCTCTGGACATCTCGATTTGGCGCAGAATCAGATGATATATGCACTTCACTGTTGTCCAATACCGACGGCTCATTTTGCCTCGCCGGAACACAAAGCAATTCAAATATTCTTTTTATCAAAACCACTCCCGACCCAGTCATCGCCCATTCCATCCCCCTCCGCCGCGGCTGGAACATCTTCTCCTCCATCTGCCCGCCGGCGCGTCCCTTGATGCCTACCGTCTTCACCGACCTCGTGGCGCGCGAACACCTGCTGCTCGCCAAGGATGTAGAAGGTCATTTCTATCGGCCAGGCGTTTTCAACAACATCCCGCCGTTCGATGTCCGGCAGGGTTATCTGGCGAAACTGACCGACCCGGATACATTGGTCATCGTCAATGTCCCCGTCGAGCCGGATACACCCATCCCTCTGCGCCAGAACTGGAACATCGCCGCCTACTACCCGGAAGCCAATCTGCCCGCGCTGGAAGCCTTCGAGTGTCTTGGAAACAACCTCATCCTTGCCAAGGACGAGCAGGGGCGCTTCTGCCGCCCCTCCATTGGCTTCAGCAATATGGGACTGCTTTCGCGCGGGAAAGGGTATCAACTCAAGGTCGCGCAGGCGGATACGCTCGTATATCCGAACGAAAGGCAGATGATGATGAGGGATGAGGTTGAGGTTGAGGTTGAGGTTGAGGTTGAGGTTGAGACGGGACATTTCAAGGACGTGGAGCCGACGGGGAGGAATATGAGCCTGCTTATTAATTTGGAATTTGGAATGTGGAATTTAGAATGTGGGGAAATAGGTGTATTTACGGCATCAGGTCTTTGTGTTGGCGCCACAGGAATAGGAGGACGGGCGTCCCTGCCCGTCCGTCAACACACTCTTAACGGACAGGCAGAGACGTCTGTCTCTGGACTTGGTAACGGACAGGCAGAGACGCCTGTCCTCCTAGGTTGTGCAATCTGGGGCGACGACCCGACCACAGAAGCGGTGGACGGCGCGGTCGAAGGCGAAGCGCTCTACTTCATTGCTTGGGATGGGAAGCAGGAATGGAATATGGAAAATGGAAGATGGAAAATGCAATTCCAAATTCCAAATTCCAAATTCCAAATTCACTTTTTACTCCACACTCCACACTCATCACTTATGAAACGGATAGTTTTGCAGAGATTGAATTGGTATTAGGACAGGCAGGGACGCCTGTCCTCCTGCCAGATAAATTCGCGCTTTCGGAGCCGTATCCGAATCCGTTTAATTCGCGAACCTGCATTAGCTATGCTTTGCCTGAAGGCACACAGATGCGTCTTGCGGCTTTCGATTTGACCGGACGCCGGACAGCCGTAATCTTTGAAGGCGTTAAGGCTGCTGGATATTATGAAGCCATCTGGGAAGCAGAGATAATGCCGGTGGGGATTTATTTAGTTAGATTGACCACAGCCACAGGATACGAAGCCGTTCAGAAAGCGGTTATCATAAAATAAGGCAACGCAATGATTCGCATAATTGTGAGTATATTCAGTATTACAACAGATTGAATGGATTAAACGGATAGAGGTTTAAAAGCGATTTTAGGACCGCTAAATTACGCGTAAAATCATCCATCTCGCCCGGCGTCTCCAGCAGCGCCGGATGGTCTTTGAAACGCGCGTCAAACAGCCATAACTTGAACGGATCCCTGCCTATCAAACCTTCGCCGATATGGTCGTGCCGGTCCACCTGGCTGCCGAGTTTCTTTTTAGTATCGTTGAAATGGAAGGCATGCAGATTATTTAAGCCGATTATGCGGTCGAATGCCGCCAGCGTCCGTTCATAACCCTCCGGCGTCGTCCAATCGTAGCCAGCGGCATAGATGTGGCAGGTGTCGAGGCAAATGCCGACGCGCTCCGGCGCGTCGATTAAGTGGATAAGTTCGGCTAATTGTCCAAAGGTGAATCCCAGGTTTGTGCCTTGTCCGGCAGTCGTCTCGAGCAGGACGCGCGCTTTGCCGTGCGGATGTTTATCGAAAATCATTCGCAGCGATGCGGCTATGGCGCGCAGACCGGCATCGATGCCCGCTCCAAGATGCGAACCGGGATGCATTACGACTGCGGATAACTCCAACTGGTCGGCACGTTGCAACTCGTCCAGGAACGCCGCGCGTGATTTGGCGAGATTGGCAGGGTCGGTCGCACAAAGATTGATTAAGTAGGCATCGTGGGCAACCGCATTAGTTATACCGCATTCGGCATAGTTTCTAAACCATTTATCCAACTCGGCGGTAGTGTAGGGCGGCGCTGACCAGCGACTTTGGTTCTTCGAAAAAATTTGAATCGCAGTTATGCCTAGTTTGCGGGCGTTCAGCGGCGCTTGCGATACCCCGCCGGAAGTCGATACATGCGCGCCGAGGATCATTTTATCTCTTGCAAATGGGAATTTTGGCTGTAAGTTTTAAATGGACAATATGGACATTATGGTCATATTAAGGGGTGCAGATTATAGTGATTTTTTTAATCGAATTATGGGCGATGACAAGCATCGCTCGAACGGGCGAACCTCGTGTTCGCCCTTTAAAATACTACTATAAACCGACTTTATTTATAATTCGCAATTCAACCTTCCTCGTCTTCGCCTTATCACCATCATCATCATCATCATTTCTCTTCTTCTACCTCTTCATAGTCCTGCATATCCAGAAAATCCTCTTCTTCGGGTGTGCCGGCGTCTGGCGGTATGGAAGTCGTGTCGATTTTGACGCGCACTTTCTTACCGCTCGGCATAGGAATAATACGCTCGGCGGCTTCGTGATAGACGATATCCGCGGGGTCGAGCGGCGGCGTGTAGATAGTCAACAGTTCCAGTTTCTGTTTCGACATCGCTTCAGCCGAATAGACGGCGCCGCGCGGTATATAGACCATATCGCCATTCGTCGCTGTGAAGGATTTCTCGCCGACCTGAAAACGGGCTACGCCGCTGTGAATATAGAACAGCAGATCGGAGCGCTCGTGGTTGCGCGCTGAGAGTCGCTCGTGCGCCAGAGTTACACCGTAGGACGAGCCGGGCGATCTGGCGAATTCGAGATAGCCGTCGGCGACATCTTGCGGCAGGGCATTGCTGCGGACGCGGTCGCCGACATCCCAATGCCGCGGCGCGCCAGGGCTGACAGCCATAGACGCGGTTTCAGGAGTCCTGACTTTGGTGCAGCCTATTATCAATAAACAGAAACCTACGCGGATTAACGCTTTAAATTTCACTTTTTCTCTGTTGTATTATTAATGTGGTCAGTTTATAGTAGTATAATAAAGGGCGAACACGAGGTTCGCCCGTACGGGCGATGCTTGTCATCGCCCATAATGCAATTAAAAAAATCACTATAATCTGCACCCCTTAATAAGTGGATTCGGTCACTTTCTTCGTTTTAGATGCTGCGAATAGTGATTGCAGTTTTGTTGAGCAGTATTATCATCCGGAGTTACTCGGTCACCTCCTGAGGCAAGGTCGACCGGTTACGAGGTTGAAGTTGGAGTTTTCATATTTTCAATAAGCGTATGATTTAATGAGATTATTCAAGTTTATCGAAGCGGTTCAAGAATTTCGCCCATTTCCCGAAGTCTCTGCTGCTGAAATGCTGTCTATCCTGGTCTTTGAAAAATGAGATGCCTTTTATCGATTCACCCATAGTATCGATAAAGTCTTGGACTGATAAGATTAAAAAATGCGCCTTATCTTCGTCATCGAGTAAACACCAAATATAGAAATGGTATTCATCTCTGATTAAATCGCGAGGTTTCATATCGACCGCATAAGTATGCTTGGAAATACTATCCTTATATTCGATACGCGAACTTTTGACCTGTATCGAACGGAACTTGGTGATATAGGTTCTATTTTGACAATCGCAAGAGTGCTCTATCATCTCTATTTCACAACCGCATTTATCGCACGAAGGCTGATTCAATAATTTGTCAGAATTACAGTTATTGCATTTTATCTTGTTGCCTATAATAATATTTTTGCACTCAAGACATATTTTTTTTGCGATAATATTATGTTTTTGCGTTTTAGAAAAATCCTTACCGCAGTTTTTACAAATTAGAGCCGGTGTCAAAATCCAGGTCTTCCCGCACTTCATGCAAACGTGTTTATGTACTATCAAATCGATATACTCGTCATAAACCGGATTATAGACATTCCAGCCATATTTAGACAACTCAAATGAAACGAGAAACTCGCCATATCTGGAAAAGTGTTTTGCGCTCAAGTCGGTCGCTGTTTTTTCAATGTTTTTCATAATCATATTCCGCAATAGATGGCTTTTTATTCAATTCAAAATCAAAACCAAGATTAGTTTCGATATTATTTATACTTGCTTCTCTGAACATCTTTTTATTTATCTCTATACCAATTCCGATACGGTCAAGTTTATAAGCCGTTATGAGGGTTGTAAAACTGCCGCTGAACGGGTCTAAAATTTTTTCGCCTGCATAACTAAACATTCTAATAGCAAACTCTGGAATATTCTCTGGAAAAGGCGCGGTGTGTCCTAATATATTTTCACCTTTTGAATTTATCTTGATTACTGGTGTAAACCTTACGATATCCCGACGCCATTTTTTTATGAACTCTTCAGGAATGATATGATTTTCCTGCTGTCTGGCTTGGGTGGTCAGTGTTTTCAAAGAAAATCGCTTGCCGCGATTGCTTTTGCTGCGTTCAAAACATTTAGCATTCTTGCATTCCCAACTTCTTAATCCTATTTCAGATTGAGTATTTCCATTCACTTTTAGTGTCCCGCATATCGGGCAGGGATATCTAGTATCATCTAATCTGTGCTTATGAAACACTAAGATATGTTCATAACAATTGGCAGGATATTGATAAAATGGAAATGGCTTATTACCGTGTTTATGCCTTTCAGTTTGAACCTCGCCCTTGTCCCATATAAAATCGTCAACAAATGTAAAACCAACCTCCTCAAATATGTTTATAAAATAGGCTCCAAGCGGCAGTCTTCGACTGCCCCACACAGATTTTGTGGTCAAATTATCATTATCGAAAATATCGCCGACATTAAAAACAAAAACTCTGTGATTATCTAACACGCGATAAGCCTCGGCGATTATGTTTCGCATATCGCGTAGATATTCGTTTAAATTTTTCCAATTTGAATATTCACGCGCGTTATAATATGGCGGCGAAGTGACCATACAATGAATATATTCCGATTTCATACCCTTCATAACATCCAAACAATCGCCCCAGACGATTTTTATTCTATCGGCGTCACTATCTAAAAACGCGCATAATTTCTCATCTATCCCCTGATATTGTCCCTGATAATCTTCTTTAACAAATTCGATATATTTGTTAGAGAATTCTCGAACAATATCCGGATTGTAATCTATATCGTAGATATATGATAGAGAATTGATGAATTCTGAATATCTACCTATAGAAAAAGTCTTTCTTAAATTAGGTTCGCTAATTCTAAGAATTTCTTTTAAGTAATG
Source organism: Calditrichota bacterium (assembly GCA_016867855.1). GTDB lineage: Bacteria > Electryoneota > AABM5-125-24 > Hatepunaeales > Hatepunaeaceae > VGIO01. Next base: position 9,943 of record VGIO01000055.1, on the reverse strand, counting down.
TTCGGTCATATAACTCTCGCTTTTAAAACTTCGTTTTAGGTGGTGTGTGTTATCAAATCCATCGGCTCGCCTTCGGTCTGCGGGACCTCCAAGCCTAAGTTCTTTATTACCCCAGTATGTTCATCCATCCCCCAGCAGGCTTGATAGAGGCAATCTTTCACCGTGTGTTCGACGCCTGTGAAGCCTTTCAAGTCCGGCGAATAGAAGCCGAAGAAATTCGGGTCGTCTGTGACTTCGATGACTAAGGGATATTTCAATTCAGTATATAAGTTGAGCGTCCACATCAAATTATCGGCAATCGCTTTCCCTGTTGTCTCAAACATAAACCTATGCAAATCTGCTCCTGGCAGGCGTTTTGAGATATACAGCATCTCAATCCCGACCACCGTTCCATCCTCGCGGTAGTCGAGGATTACGCCTGGCGCAACCTCCTCTGACTCAGCGGCTGGCGCTTCGTCCAGAGTTAGATACAGCGCATCGGTTGATTCATCAATTTTAAGTTTCAATGTGTTTCTCCTTTCTTCTTCGATCGAAGAATACTGTAATAACGAATATTGGCTCCACAATCGGATTTATTATAACTCTTAGGACTCTGAACCGGCGTTCTTCAATAATTTTCATCCGATGTTCGAGATTAGAGTTGTAGAGATCTTTCTCTATCCAATCCAGTTTCGAAATAGCCATTTTAACCTATTTTTATCAATTTTCCGCTTTGTTGTCGCATCCGTTGCGTGAATTGATAATATGCGGTTAACAGTATTTATGTGAATTGTGGACATCGTTTATTATATTATGTTTGCGGAGGATGAGGGACTCGAACCCCCACGGGCTTTTGACCCAACGATTTTCAAGACCGTCGCCTTACCATTAGGCAAATCCTCCTATAATGCTAATGCTGATGCTGATAAGATCAGGTTAAAACTACCTGCTTATACTTTTTAATATACAAAATCCAACGGGCTTTTCAACTTGGCGCGCACAAGTCCGACGCCGCGTTTTTCAAAAAGCAAATAACCTTTAGTCAAAATGTGATAGAATAAATCCCGCGTTACCGCGACATCCTGACGGCAGTATAGCGCAACCTTTTTATACTCTCCCCGCTGCCACCATTCGAGCGATTGCAAGCCGTCGGCCGACTTCGCCGCGCCCAAAGTCGCCGCCGCTACTTGATTTAAAGACAATCTATGCCCAAGATATTTCTGCAACTCTATCATAATGTCATAAGTCGGGAGTTTGCGCAAATTAGCATCGCTGTAACCGCGCAAGACTTCGTAATCGAATCGCATTATATTGAAGCCTACTACTAAATCCGCGCTGCGCAAGACCTCGATTAACTTCGCAGCGTCCGGCTCCCAATAGTCCAGCCACTCGTCCTTAGGAAAGCGATAGACCGAAGCATACGCCAGCCGCATCTTGCTGATGTTGCTCCAGCCGCCGACATCGTCCGCGCTGAGTTGAGTCTCCAAGTCGAAGATTATACCAGACTTTTTTCTATCCCAAACCGCCGGCGGTTGTGGTCCGGGCGGCTCAGCCGGCAGAACGGGATACTCTATTTGCTTGACGAGTCTTCTATGCTCTGATGCTGATAATGATGCTGATGCTGATGCTGATGCTGATGGTGATGCTGAAATTTGTTTTTGGGAATAAAAGCCTAACAGGGCTTCGAGGACAATGACTGCTGCGCGCTTGTCGAGCGGGATGTTGCCGTGTCCACACTTTGGCGAGTGAATGCAGGACGGGCAGCCGGTCTCGCACGGGCATGTCGCGATCAAGTTACGCGTGCGGTTTACCAGTTCGGAGAAGACCTCAAACAACCGCGCCGATAATCCGATGCCGCCCGGATGCCCGTCATAGACGAACACAGCCGGACCACCGACTTGCGGATGCAGCGCCATAGAGTAACCGCCCATATCGCTGCGGTCGCACAAGGCGAACAGAGGCGACAGCGCTAATAGCGCATGTTCGACGCCGTGAATTCCTCCGCGAAAGTTAGAACTCGCCTCAGAAGCGGCTTTTATCACCCACTCCGGTATAGCGATAACTAAGCCGACAGTCTGGTAACTAGTCGGTGGAAACTCCAAATCATGTTGTGAAATCAGTTCCTGTCCAAATACCCGTCGCTTCTGATAGCCTACCAATTGCTCTGTCACCTTCAATTTTGCCTGTGTAACCTTGCCGTTGGGCAGTGCGCTGGTCTTAAGTTCCTCCAGTATCTCGGTATCCTTCTCAAAGAGCGGGACAGTGTAGAATTGCGCATCGACCGGCTGGACGGTCACTTTTTTCGCCGGTAGATTGAGGTCGGTGACTAAATACTGTGCGGCGCGATGGAGATAGATAGCGCCGGGATGGCATTCGGCAAACACCTGTCGGCCGCTGACCGAGCCTAGGCTGCCTTTGGCATTCTCCAGTTCGATGCCGAACTGCTGGCCGGCAGCGCGGATGTCCAACTTAAACTGCGGGTTACGGTCAGCAGCGAACCACTGCCCGCCGGAAGCCGACTGCAGCAGTTCACCCTTCTCCTCAAGCGATTGAATAATATGCTGAAATCGTTGATTTTTAATGATTGGGTCGCTTATCGACAACGGGAACTCCCGCGCTGCGCAAACTAAATGCTTCTCGGCGATAAATTCATTGGTCGGGTCAACGATGACCTTCTCCACCGAACGAGCGAAAAATTCAGCCGGATAGCGCAGGAAATATTGATCCAACTGGTCCTGCCCGGCTACCAGGCAGATAGTCGCCGGCTGCCCGCTGCGTCCGACCCGCCCGGCGCGCTGCCAAGTCGCAGTCACAGTCCCCGGATAGCCGACTAATATGCACACATCCAATCCGCCGACATCTATGCCTAACTCCAGCGCTGAAGTCGAAATGACGCCGTCCAACTTGCCGGTCAACAGTTTTTTCTCTATCTCGCGGCGTTCCTCAGGCAGGAAGCCGGCGCGATATGAACTTATTCTCGCTGCCAGCGCCGGATAACCTTCCTTCAGCCAGCGGTGCAACAATTCGGTCGTGCGGCGGGCTTTGGTGAAGACGATGGCTTTCAAACCTGATTCGACCGCCGCGGCGAATAGTTTCAGCGCGAAGGTCAGGTAACTCTCCAGCGGATTGAAAAACAGGAAATACTTAGGGCTGGATGGCGCGCCGGATCTGTCGATGAGGTCGAACTCGCAGCCGGTCAACTCCTCAGCCAATTCTTTGGCTCCAGCGATAGTGGCTGAAGCCGCGATAAACTGCGGATTAGCGCCGTAAGCCCGGCATATCCGCCGCAGCCGGCGCAGGATATGAACGATATGGCTGCCAAAAATACCGCGATAGATGTGCAGTTCATCGATGACCACAAATCGTAAATTGCGCAGAAACTCTTCCCAGCCGGTATGATAGGCTAATATCCCCATACCGAGCATATCCGGATTAGTTATCAATATCGACGGCGATTTACTGCGCAATTTGCGGCGCGCTTCAGCCGGCGTATCGCCGTCATAGATGCCAACCTTTATATTCGGGCTGAGCCCGCAGGCCTCAAATAGTTTACGCAGCCTTTGGGCTTGGTCTTGTTCGAGGGCTTTCAAAGGGAAGACATACAGCGCACGGACGTCAGGATGGCACAGCAGACGCTCGACCACCGGCAGGTTATAGAGCATACTTTTGCCGCTGGCGGTGGGTGTCACGGCGACGACATTCCGCCCGGCGCGGATTATGTCGAGCGCTTCGACTTGATGGCGAAACAGCCGCTCTATGCCCAGCGCTTTAAGTCCTTCGCGCAGACTATCGGGCAGCGGCTGGAGCGGCTCAGCATAATCCGCCTCCTGCGCACTGAGAAATTCCAAATGAGCGAGCGCCGCGGTGGTTTGCTTATCCCCAGCGATGGTCTTAAGAAACTTCACCAGCGCGCGGTATTCAGACGGAATGCTATTAAGGTCGATATGGGGCAGATTATACTGTTTTTACTTTAATTGAAATGACTCAAGGCTGTCATAATAATTCGCATTCATCGAAATGAATGTTCTGTATTAACGGCAGATTTTGCAGATGAAGCAGATGATTGAAGCATTATTTCTGCTAAATCCGCCTTATTTATTGTTAATTTTAGACGGATAACTAACCAATATTATTAGTGTTATGTCAATTGTGCAATGTTGCATATCTCCTGAACGAAGTGAAGGATCTCGTCTGGTCAAGTAAGTCTTTAGGACTAGATCCTTCGCTTCGTTCAGGATGACACCCACACCTCGCGCCTCGCGCCTCACCCATAATCACAACGGAATATTCCCATGCTTTTTCTTAGGATTTGAGTCCACCTTGTTCTGCAGCATCTCCAATGCGGCGATGAGTTTCGGGCGGGTGAAGCGCGGCTCAATTACTTCGTCTATATAACCCCGCTCGGCGGCGATGTAAGGATTGGCAAATTTGGCAGTATATTCAGCGATGAGTTTCTCCGCTGTCTCCTCAGGCTTTTCTGCAGCGGCAATTTGTTTGGAGAAGATGATTTCGACCGCGCCTTTTGGTCCCATCACTGCGATTTCGGCTGATGGCCAGGCGAAGTTCATATCGCCGCGAATATGTTTGGAGTTCATAACATCATAAGCGCCACCGTAAGCCTTGCGGGTGATGACGGTAATTTTAGGCGCTGTGGCTTCGCAATATGCGTAGAGCAATTTAGCGCCGTTCACGATGATGCCGCGCCACTCCTGGTCGGTGCCGGGCAAAAAGCCGGGGACATCTTCGAATGTGATGATAGGTATATTGAATGCGTCGCAGAACCTTATAAAACGACCGCCTTTGCGCGATGAGTCGATGTCCAGCACGCCGGCTAGCACGGCCGGCTGATTGGCGATAATTCCCACCGGCTTGCCAGCCAAACGCGCAAATCCCACTACAATATTCATCGCAAAATCGCGGTGAACCTCAAAGAAATCCCCATCGTCAACTACCCGTTGAATAACCGCCTTCATATCGTAAGGTTTATTGGGATTATCCGGGACTATATCATTCAGTTCGGCATCGGCGCGATCGGTCGGATCGGAGCACATTTTTGCCGGCGGGTCTTCGAGATTGTTGGGCGGAATAAATGTGAGCAACCGCTTCACGCCATCGAGAGCCTCAATTTCACTGTCGCAGGCGAAATGCGCGACGCCGCTCTTAGTCGCGTGCGTATCGGCGCCGCCCAGCGCTTCCGAACTGATATCCTCGTGCGTTACTGTCCTCACTACCTTCGGGCCGGTCACAAACATATAACTCGTGTTGCGCACCATAAAGATGAAATCGGTGATGGCCGGACTATAGACCGCCCCGCCAGCGCAAGGTCCCATAATGACCGAAATCTGTGGTATGACGCCGGAACAGAGCGTATTCCGCAGGAAAATGTCGGCATAAGCGCCCAATGAAACGACACCCTCCTGCACGCGCGCGCCACCGGAATCGTTCAACCCGATGACAGGCGCGCCCATCTTCAGCGCCGTGTCCATAATTTTGCAGATTTTAGCCCCATGCGCTTCAGCCAGCGAACCGCCTAAAACTGTGAAATCCTGCGCAAAGACGAACACCAAGCGACCGTCGATTTTGCCATAACCGGTTACTACGCCATCGCCGGGGAAGCGCTGTTTGTCCAGACCAAAATCGCGCGCGCGATGTTTAACGAAGGAGTCGATTTCTTGAAATGAATTCGCGTCGAGCAGCAGTTCGAGCCTTTCGCGGGCTGTCAGTTTGCCCTTCTTATGCTGCGCATCGATGCGTTCCTTGCCACCGCCGAACTCTGCCTCTTGCTGCCGCCGCCGTAATTCGGCAATCTTATCGTTCATATTTACAATGCTTTCCTGAAATGATAACAGTTTAATAGTCGAAATATGAGAGTTTAGGTTGGTCGTCGATAAGGGTGTAAGGTGTAAGTATTTGGTGTTTTATTATGCCTTACGCCTGACACCTTTCATCTCTCATTACAAGACTGCGCGCCGCCTCCGCGGCTATAGTCCCACTGCGCGCGGCGCTTTCGACCGTCGCCGGCAGACCGGTCGCTGTCCAATCGCCAGCCAAAAACAGACCTTTTACCGGCGTCTCAACTGGCAGTCTCAAACTATCGCTGCCTGGTTCCAATATCACTGTAGCACGTCGGTTGACAACAGCACGGGAATGTAAAACTCGGAAACTCCGCTCTTGGGGCAATCTTCGTCTTAATTCGTCGAGCGCGCCGGCGACAATATCGCTCATCGACCGCCCATATAGTTCAAATGCATAACTAAATATCGTCGATATTTTCGACCAGCCGCCTGCTTCGGGTTCGCCGCGTCCGAATATCCAATGCAACCGATGGCCGCCCGCGAAAAATCCAAAACGTTCCTTTATAACCGGCCGGTCAAAGACTAAATGAACCGCGATAATCGGAGAATACTTAAGTTTATTCAATCGGTTGAAAAATGGGTCTGTCCGAACTCGGGCTGGGAGCCAAGTCAGCAGGTCAACCGGCTGAAGAGTCGAAATCACCGCATCGACCGTATAGGCTGCGCCTTGACTTACAATACCGACAAGTCGATTGTGGTTGTCGATTTTAAGGCTTTCGACTGGGTTATTGAGATGTATATCGACATTATGCGCCGCTAAATACGCGGCGGCTGCGTCGATATAAAGTTGTTTAAACGGCTTGAGGGGGAAGCCCAATCCGCCATCAGCCGCGCCTGAAAGCAAGCCTGTTTTGACTGCGCGCGCTAAGGGATATAGTCCAGCAATAGATGGCGCGGCATTCATAACCGCTAAAGTCAACGCCTCGAACAGACCATTGCAGCCGTCGGTTTTTAAGCCAAATCGCGCCAAGTAATCCGCCACGGTCGGCTCCAGCGCCGGCAAGTTCAAAGCCGCCCTTTGCAGCGCGCCAAATCCGCGTGCTGCGCGCCAACGGTCCCGAACAGTCAAGCCCTTAAATCCTAATACGGCTAACGCCGATCCAATTCGTCCGGCTTTCAAGCGAAAGTCATATATCTTGCCGTCGCCGCTCATCCAAGGCAGATGCAGATGCGGTTCAAAGCGCAGACCTTCATCCGCGCCCCAAATATGTAAAAGGTCTCGCGCTGACCGGTAGGCGCCAATAAATAGATGATTACCGTTGTCGAGCCATTCGTCGAAACGCGGGTCGTAAAACGAGCCCATTCGACCGCCCAAGCCGCGCGCCCGCTCAAAGAGCATAACCTTAGCGCCGCTGTCCGCCAGCCGCGTCGCCGCCGACAGCCCAGCCCAGCCACCCCCGATAATGGCGATAGTCGATGTCGAACTCATCGACCGACAATGTCCGCTTCACCCATAATGTCCATCTCCCTTTTCTACAACATTCCCTTGCGCATCCGGATAAACCATTCCAAAGTCAAACAACCGATGATTAGCCATAGCAGGCGCCATATTCCCCATAGCCGATAGTGCGCAGTGATGGTCTTGTTATACGGTGGATATTCGAGCGTCGATAGCAGCGAATCGGCTTTGGCGATTGGGACATATCCGCCGCCGGTCAGAACGCCGATTTTTCGCAGCGCATCTTCGTTCAAGCGCGTATCCAACAGTTCAATAGAAAAGGCTTCGACTATAACCGAGGCAGTGTCGGAACCGATAGGATTGCCTTTGTAGCGCGCGCTGACCGCGACGCGGTATTCGCCTTCGCCCCAAGATGTAAAACCGCCTATATATCGCCCTGAACCGGCCGGTTCAAGTATGTATTTGATAGGATTTTTACCTGCCAAATCGGTCTGGGCTTCGACTTCAGCGCCGTCGATGAGTGTGAAGTTCTCGTCATAGACCGTCGCATAGAATCCTGCATTTTCGCGGGCGCTAAACTGTTCCTTGTCGAACTTGATGACGACCCTTTTATCGGTAGGCTTCAGCGCCAGCCATCTGACCAAACGGCCGAGCAGCGGTTCGGTGATGCCCTCTTCGCCCGGCGACGCCAACCCCCAGCGCCAAAAGTCGCGCGCCAGCAGCGCTGCGCTCTTGTAATCTGTCAACTGCTGAACGACAAGCCCCGGAATGCGCTGGCCAGCCGGCATTTGGAAATATGCCAATATCTCCGCGCCGGGTTTCGAAGACCAGCCAGCAGGCGCAAATTGCAGCGGCGGCAGCCCGCCCCACTTTGCAGCATAATCGATATCATCCGGCGCAGCGATGACTGCATGCCGTTGCGCCGGCAGCAATTGCGCGCTCGTCAACTGCGCTGGCTGACCGATGCGAGTAACCGGTAGCCGCTCGAATAGTTCCTTAGCAAATAACGGGTCGGCGCGCTCGCCATCGAAATAGCATAAGGGAATTTTAAATTTAACTACCTCTGCCGCCCAATGCGCAAAGGCGGCGCGGTCAGTCTGGCGCGCCGGAAACTGATGAAGGAATATCACATCCGTTTCAGACAGCATTTTCTCGTCAGGCCAACCGCCTTCGTAGAAACCGTTTCCCCGCGCTATCCGTGTTGTAAGTTGTATATGTTCATCCCGGTTCAAACGGCGGATTAAATCACCGCAGGCGTTGCTTGGCGCGCCAGCCATAAGCGTCAACCGGATGCGGCTGCGCAACGCATTCACATAGAAACTATGGCGGTTGTTGTCGTAAGTAAGTTCGCCTTCGATGCGGCTGATTTCAGCCGTCCAGCGCAGCCGGCCTGCGCCGGCGACATCCACTTCAAATCTGCATTCCCCTTCTTCGAAATCGGCAGTAGGTTTGACTTGTGCTTGACCGACAATCTGCTCGCCGCGATCGCGTAGCGAAACGGTCAAGGTTTTATCTTTAAGGCTAACAGCCCTGTAGCCAACGTTTATAGAAGTCCGGCTGCCTTGATAGACCACCGGGCTGACGACCGTAGTCAATATCATTGCATCAGGTGATATTTCGGTCGTCCCGACGCCGATGGTCCAGACCGGTATGTTAAGCGCTTTTACGATGCGCGCCGGGTCAGCGCCGTGATTGACCGCGCCGTCACTGATTAAAAACGCGGCTTGGTATTCATTCTGTTTGGTCGAAGCCGCGATGAAACTTAGAACCGAGCCGATGTCGGTAGCCGGTCGGTCCGGCGCATCGGCTAACCAGGCATAATCGTCGGTCGGCAAAATTTGAACGGTATCGCCAAAACCTAATATCTGCACATTGCAGCTGTGCAGCAGCGAGCGGTAAGCCGGGCTGGCGAAAAACTCCTTGACCATCTCCATCCGTTTGCTACCGGCTTGTTCGAGCGCCAGACTCTGCGAACGGTCGAGTGCGATGGCGACCGCTGCCGGTTCTTCTTTACGCCGCTCGATTATCAGATTAGGCTGCCCGAGAATCCAGATTCCACCCGTCAGCGCAATTGACCGCAGCGCGATGAGCGCGAGGCGCAGCGCCAGGCTCGCCGGCGGCACCGTCCAGCGGTAACTCCAAACTGCAAAGCCTATAGCGGCAACTACCGCTAACCCCAAAAGCCAAATCGAATAAGTTGTATGAAGTTGAATGGACAATGGAATCGCAAGACTCAAACAAGGGACTTAAAAAGACTCAGCGCAGGTTCGACGGCGAGGCTGTCGATCGCAGGGGGAATTCCAGCCAGAGCCATTTTCCAGCCGGTGTAGGCGACCATCGCGCCGTTGTCGGTGCAGTGCTGAGGCGGCGGAATGAACAGTGGAATTCTGTAGTCTGCAGCGAGTCTTTCCCAGTGGCGGCGTAAGAACTGGCTGGCCGAGACGCCGCCGCCGATGACCAGGGCGCGGTAATCGCCGCCAGCGAGGAAATGTCCGACCTGCCAAACAAGCATATCAGCGACTGACTCCATCACGCCGCGACAAATCATTCGGCGCGCGGCGTCAGACGCATTCCCCTCGACGTCGAACAATTCGGGATGGTTTTTTAAATAATGACTCACCGCTGTTTTCAGACCGCTGAAACTGAACGCCGGCTGCTGGTCAGTGAAACGCGCTCGAGGGAAATAGAATGGTTTGTCTTTAAAATTAAG
>VGIO01000054.1 GCA_016867855.1 Calditrichota bacterium | reverse complement strand
ACTCGGGAACAGTCCCTTGCAGCAGGATGTAGAGCGGTTGTAACATTCGACCGGGATTTGCTGAAAAGCGAGGGTTTCATTAAACCTTGAAAATAATAGGAAATCAATGAACCGTCTTTTCTACGCCGACTGCCTGGATGTCCTGAAAGGCAGTGAGCAGAAGCAGGAAATCGAGGACGAGAGCATCGACCTCATCTACATCGACCCGCCGTTCAACTCCAAGCGTAATTACAATGTGCTGTTTGAAGCGGTGGATATGTCGGATACAAAGGCTCAGAAGGAAGCCTTTGCCGATACTTGGTCGAATGTCAAGTATCTCGACGAATTGTCGATGATACAGGATGTGCATCTCGACTTGTTCAAGTTCCTCGAGTTGCTGGACTCCATCGCCATGCCGAAAAGCACTGTGTCCTATCTGACGACGATGGCGCTGCGCATATTCTATATGCGCAAAAAACTTAAAGAAACCGGCTCGTTCTACCTGCATTGCGACCCGATGATGAGCCACTATTTGAAGGTAGTATGCGATTTAATTTTTGGAAGAACTAACTTCAAAAATGAACTTATTTGGTGGTATAGAGATCCATCTGGTCACCAAGTTAAGGCTTTTTTAAAAAAGCACGATATAATTCTATTTTATGCGAAGCATTTAGGAAAACAGAAATTTTATTTAGATGAAATTCGCATACCTTATAAACCTGGGACAATAAAACAAGCTGAGAAGAAGACTACATCGTTCGGCAGAATTACTAAGACTCATCCTTTAGGCCGTCAACCTGAAGATGTATGGCCTATGCCAATTATCAATTCTCAAGCCAAAGAGCGGCTCGGCTATCCGACGCAAAAGCCTGAATCTTTGCTCGAACGGATTATTAAAGCCTCCTCCGACGAAGGCGGCCTGGTTGCCGACTTCTTCTGTGGCTGCGGGACGGCGGTAGCAGTAGCTCAGAGGCTCAACCGGCGCTGGATAGGAGTGGATATATCGCATCTGGCGGTCAGACTCATTCTCAACCGTGTTTTAGAGCCTTACAGGCACGATAATGGTAAATATTGTGAAGTAAAAAATAATATTGAGGTAACCGGCTTCCCGCGGGATGTGGCTTCAGCGCACGAGTTAGCCCAAAGCGCTAAGAAAGGACGCATCAAATTCCAAGATTGGGTCATCGAATTCCTGTTGAACGGCGTCTCGCAGGATGTCAAACGCGGCTATGACGGTTATCTGACGCTATATAAAAATCCAGAACAGAAGGATGTCATACTAATTGAGGTTAAAAGCGGCGCAGCAAATCTGGAAGATATTCGCGAATTCAAAGATGTAGTAGAAACCCAAAAAGTCGCGATGGGTGTATTTGTGTGTTTTGCCGATAAAGTAACCCGTCAGATGGAGATTGAAGCCCTGAAAGCCGGACACTACGACCAGGAAGCCTTCGGCAGCCGCTATCCACGGCTTCAGATTATCGCTATCGAAGACTTATTAGCCGGCAAAAACCTCGCCCATCCTAATCCGATGGTGTTCAATATTACATTTAAACGTGCTTCTAAGTGAGATTATACACAGCGTCAGGGATAAGTTCGCATACTTCGCGTGTGTCATGCTGAACGCAGTGAAGCATTTCGACTAGAGAGCAGGGATGAGATCCTTCACTTCGTTCAGGATGACATCTATATTGAAATACGCAAAATTTATGACGCTATGTATAGTATTTATTGTGATGATTTCAGATTTTCTTTATTTTAAAATTATGTTTTAAGTTTATAGCACGGCTCATACCAATTTGCATTCAAATGAATAAAAAAAGGGATGCAAAATTAACAACGGATTAAACGGATAGAACGGATAACATAGCGGCTTTACAGGATTATCCGTTTCATCCGTTTAATCTGTTGTTAATTTGTTTTGACATTTATCATCCGATTGATTGCGACTAGGTATCAAAAGTCTTTTCGCATCTTGCAGCAGGATGTCCCCATCCTAATGCAAGGCTTGGTATTTCTGCAGCATGTGGACACCCTGTGGCATTTGATTCGGTATGCGAAAAGACTTTAAAGCCGCGTAATAATCATATTATCATTTATCGGGGTGTAGCGCAGCCCGGTAGCGCACCTGCTTTGGGAGCAGGGAGTCGTTGGTTCAAATCCAATCGCCCCGACTTTTTGAGGGATGAGGGATGAGGGATGAGGGATGAGGGATGAGGGGGAAGGGGCTGTCAACCCTCTGCGGTTGACAGCCCCTCCCATTCTAACCTGCGGGTATTTTATTTCACTAACGCCGCTTTCATTTGCGCCGTCTTTCCGCCCGCCTCCATCTGCAGTATATAAATCCCGCTCGCTAACGAACCGCCGTTCAACGCCAGACGATGGCTTCCCGCCAGCCAATGCTCCGCGCCTAAATCCAGCACCAACCTGCCGCTCAAATCGAACAGCCCGGATTTCACCATCCCCGCTTCCGGCATATTGAATTTTATTTGGGTAGCCGCATTGAAAGGATTTGGATATACTCCCTCAATTTCAAACTTGGTAGGACAGGCGTTCCCGCCTACCATCAAATCTATAATCTCAAACCCATCCGTTCGATAGACGAATTTGGAATTTGGAATTTGGAATTTGGAATTCATTTTACAATTTACAATTTGCAATTCTTCCCCTTCTATCGCTCCATCCAAAGCATCCGTCGTCGGATCGTCGCCCCACACCGCTATGCCGCATACTCCGTTCTCCATCCAACCGCTTCCCACTAACAGATCGCCCGCATAAACTAGGATTTCCCCCTCATATAGAGTCGTGCTTTCGGCGGGCAGAGACGCCCGCCCTACTGCACCAGGCGCTATCCACTTTCCATTTTCCATTAAAAGCAGGCTCATATTCTTCCCCGTCGGTGCAACCTGTGGGATGTCGGTGCGGGAATAGGCCGAAACAGCCGGTGGCTGCAATGCGGCGGCTTGATTTTGCTGCAGCCGATAGACCAACTCCACATCCTCATCCACCTTTATTTGATATCCCTGTCCTTCGCACATTGGCGGCATATTGCTGAAGTTGCGGGCGGGTATATAGAAATTCCCCATTCCGTCTTTAGCGATGATCAGGTGGTCGATGATGCCTGCCAAGGCAGTTCTTTCATTGAACGGCATTCTCGGATAATATGCCGCAATATTCCAACCTTGATGCAGAGGAATAGGTTCATCCCAGCGAACCGGAGTCCCTCTAAAGGGCAGTTGGCAAACCATAGTTACTTTTACAAAATAGCCCTGCGCCGTCATCCAGCCTGGTATATTGCAGAAATCTACCCGCGGCGCATAAAACTGTCCGATCGAATTTTTCATCAGAAGCAACTGGTCAGCCTCCACTAATGGACGCATTACTATCCGCACATCAGCACGATCTGGTTGTAGATTCGCAGACACTAAATTCCAGCCCTGCCGGAAGTTCAAAAAGCGATTTACCGGAATTCTAACATCGGTAACCTCTAATGTAACCGGGATTCGGGTCAGGCTGCCGACGCCATCGTGGATGAAAGCCAATTCGCCCTCAAATCGGACTAACGGTAGATTGTGTGAGTCGAAATGCAGAGTAAACTCCTGCGCTTCACCAGCCTCGATGATGCCCTCAGCCGGCAGGACATTGAACCACTCTTTGCGGCCTTCTAACTGATAGATATCCACGCGGTCGTTGCCGGCGCCGCGTGGGATGTTGGCAATGCTCATAAACACCCAACTATAGACATCGAATTGACTAGTAATATATGCCCCGCCCGGCGAGCCGACGGTCGGCAGTTGGGTAACGCGCAAGGTGTCGCCGTTATCGACGCGCATCTTATGCACCCATAATTCGTTGTTGCCGGGACTGTGCAGAATATACAGCGGATAGCCATCCGGGTCATCTGCCCAATAAGCCAGTCCATAAATGCGCAGGCTGCGTCGGTTGAGGACTCGGTTGAGCGCTTGTCCTTGGCGATCGTAACCTACGATATTGTTGGTCATCGCCGCGATCCAGAGAATGTTGTTCACAGGATCGAAGGCAATGGCTTGATTGGTGGCGTAAGGTCCATTGAACTGAATCTGCACATCGCCGGCGCGGTCGAAGCCGAAAACGCGCGCTTCACCTGATCCCCACAGGAGTTCGCCGTCCCATTCGAGGTCTTTCATTCCATAATTCGATTGGCCCGGCTGGACGAATTGACGCGCCGGTTCGCCCTCGCGGGTGATGACATACACGACATTCGGATTATCGCCGGCCGCTCCGACCAGATATAGGCTGTCGCCGTCGAACGCCACGCCTTCGATGCGGTCGTCGCCAAGCAAATTGCCGACTGCAAAACTGCGTCTGAGTTCCCACGGCTCGGCATTGGCTTCGCCCAGCAGCCTTCTTTCGACGCGGTAGGTAAGCGGCCCGTTGCCGTTGTTTTGGACGTTGAAAGAAACATTCAGAGTGTCATTAGATTCAATTATATTGAAAATTTCCTCGACATCCGGCTCGCAGGTGGCGTGCGATAAAGCGATGTTCAATTCTTGTTGTTCGTCTTCAAGGTTGACATCAACGAGTTGTGTTAGGAAATCCGGCGCTTCTACGGTCAATCGATATTCGGCTGGCGGCAACTCGGCAAAAGAATATCGTCCTTCATTATCGGTGGTTCTTACGATGGTGTAGGTGTTCATTGCAAGTTGCGCGTCCTGGATGGGCTGGTCGTTAGAGGCATCGGCGACCTGGCCGGACAGAGTGCAAACGGCATCTTCGACGGTTACCACTGCTGATACAACCATCATCGATTCATCACCGCCTTCAGTCAAGGTGAATTCGAGATTATGGTTATAGACACCGGGTTCGCTGCGTCCGGGGTCAATCGTGATTTCCAGTTCTTCATCTTCGTCGGGTCGCAGTTCGCCGTTGTTTGGATTTATAGAAATAAGCCGGACTTCAGCCATTCCATCGTCTATGATGTAGATTTGCTGGATCATCCAGAAGGAAGCCCATAAATTCTCGCCGTCGTGGCCGAGTCCGTCCCAGTGCTGCGGACTTTGTCCGTCGCGGGTGCGGAAGGTCTGGCGGCGGGCGGTAACCTCCCAGCGTTCGGTATCGACGGTCAACTGATATGCCCAGTTGCCGGCTTCGTTGTTGAGTCCCCGTGTGCCGTTCATCCACAACTGTCCTTCAATATGCAGGTCCACCCAGAGCATACTGCGGCAGGGCGCGTTATTGAGAAATCCCGCCCAGTTGCGAATGGCGCCGACTTCATCGCCGAGCATTCCGTTGTCGCGCATCCGGTAGATGTGAATCCCCCCGTCGTTGCCCATCACAAAGAGCAGCCCCAATTCAGTGCTCATCGTAACAGCAAAAGTCGTAAAGTTGAATCCGACATTGTCGAGGCGCTGACCGGCGCGATTGTAGTGTGTCAGATAGGCTTGTGGATCGACCACCATATACAGATGGTCGTTCAACAGCGCGGTGCTCATACAACGGTCGAGAACGGCGAATTCTCGCGCCGGACGGAATTCGTTATCGGGATTGAGCGCCCAGCAGCGGCCGGTGTGGAAGTCGTTGTTCCACATCCAGCGGTTCTCTTCATCCCAAGCGAGCCCGACATTATAGTGCTGGACGGCGCCGCCCGGCGGGACAAACTCACCCAGAACTTGACCGGGAGGGTCGCGGCGAGGGCCGGCATTTTGGTTGACCCGGTCTCTTAACCAGCGCGCCCGGACGGCATACTGCACGAGGCTGTCGCTGACATTATGCAGGGCTAAATTTATTTGCCTAGGCTCATCGACGACGCGAATCCCGAAGCCGAAGGGATCGATGTTCAATTCGGCTCGTATAAATTGAAAGCCGAAAATTAGAAAAGCGAGCCAAGAGATATTGAAAAGTCGGATTTTCATTTCAACTCCGATATTAAAATAGTTATATTTGAAAATATGGACGAAGCGGAGATAAAAGATTTTGTGAACTACTATATTAATAATAGCATTTTTTTTCATTAATGCAAATTTTTGACTTTGGCACATACCGGTATAATACATCATTCAATCATTAATTACATCAACGTAATATGAATAAAACCTTTTTCTGCATACTGTTTTTAATAATAACATCTTATATTGCATCTGTCTTCGCGCAAGACTTGCCCGACGCGACGGAAATCATCCGCCGCGCCGACGCTCACATCCGCGGCAATACTTCTATCGCCGAGATGACGATGCAGGTCGTTAAACTGGATTGGTCGCGCGAAATTAGTATGAAGGCTTGGAGCAAAGGCGACAAGTTTGGCTTGATACTCATCACCGCGCCGGCGCGCGACAAAGGCACAACCTTCCTTCTGCGCGATAAAGAGGTCTGGAACTGGGTGCCGACCATCGAACGCGTCATTAAGATGCCGCCGTCTATGATGCTGCAATCCTGGATGGGCTCGGACTTCACTAACGATGACTTAGTCAAGGAGTCGTCCACCGTCAAGGACTATACCCACAAACTAACCGGCGATTCGACCGTCGGCGGGCGGGAGTGTTATGTCATCGAGCTCATCCCCAAGCCCGACGCGGCGGTAGTCTGGGGCAAAGTGAGAACATGGATTACAAAAAAGGACTATCTGCAACTGCGCGGCGAGTTCTTTGACGAGGATGGCGCGCTGGTGAATATTATGGTGTTGTCGGACATCAAGATGATGGGCGGCAGACTGCTGCCTACGCGCTTCGAAATGATTCCGGTTGATAAACCCAAGCAAAAGACAGTGTTGATATATAATTCGCTCATATTCGACCAGCCAATTGAAGACGGATTCTTTTCTGAACAGAATATGAAACGTGTTCGTTAATGAATGACAATGACAATGATAATGAAAACAAAGAAGTAGGATATTATTCCTATTTTTAACATTGTCATTAACATTGACTTTGATAAATCTAAATTCTAAATTCCCGAGTGTTTTTTTATTTATATTTAGCCTGGCGCAATATCTGGCGCAACAAGCGGCGGAGCATCATCAATATTGCATCAGTGTTGTTCGCAGTAGTGGTCGCTTTAGGCACGCGCTCGATGCAACTCGGCACTTACGACCGGATGATAGAGAATCTGGTTTCTTACTATACCGGCTATGCGCAGGTCCAGCATAAAGGCTATAACGACACCCATTCGTTGGATGAGTCATTCGTTGCTAACGAAGCCTTTGTAAGCCATCTTCAAGGCGCAGACCGGGCGACTTCCATCGCTCCGCGGCTGGAGGCGTTCGGTTTGGTGTGCGGGGATAGCGCAACAATGGGCGCGATGTTAGTCGGCATTGACCCGGCGCGAGAAGCCGAGTTCAGCCACCTCGCCCGCCGCGTCAAGCAAGGCGCTTATTTAGAAGCAGCCAGCCGCGGCGTTCTCATTGCCGCCGGACTTGCCGAACAACTAAAATTAGGTCTCAACGACACGATTGTCGTCTTAAGTCAAGGCTACCACGGCACGACGGCCGCGGGAAAATACGCGGTCGAAGGAATAGTGGACTTTCCCTCCCCCGAACTGAACAACCGGCTGATTTATCTAACCCTGCCGACCGCTCAGAACCTCTTCGCCTGCGAGAACCGCTTGACTTCGCTTGCTGTGATGGTCAAGAAATCCAAGCATCAGTTAGAAATGATAGAGTCGGTAAAAAGCCTTATTAGAGATGACTTGAAAGTCTTATCCTGGCAGGATTTGCTGCCGGAACTGCTTCAATATATTCAAATGGACAACGCCAGCGGCGTGATATGGCTCATTATTATATATATGGTCATCGGTTTCGGCATACTTGGGACTATTCTGATGATGACCTTGGAGCGCAACCGCGAGTTCGGGATGCTCATCGCGATTGGAATGAAGCGCGGCAGTATCCGGGTGATTGTGCTGCTTGAGAGCGTCATTCTGTCTTTCATCGGCGCTGTGGCTGGGGCGATTGTCGGAGCGCCGATTCTCTTATATTTCTTTTACAATCCCATCCGCTTCACTGGCGATATGGCGCAGTATATGATACAATACGGCTTTGAACCGATTATGCCTTTTTCGCTCGAGCCGATGATTTTCGTCTGGCAGACAGTATCCGTCCTGATAATAGCTTTAGTTGTGGCAGCGTATCCGTTGTTCAAGATTAGTAAGATAGATCCGGTTTCGGCGTTGAGGACGGGGTAGATATGCTTCTATTAATCGCCTGGCGCAACATCTGGCGAAATTTTAAGCGCAGCGGCATCATTATCGTCTCTATAGCCTTCGGTATTTGGGCAGGGGTGTTCACCATCGCGCTGTCATTAGGGATGGTGAACCAAATGGTTGAGGATGCACTGCGGACTTACATTTCGCACATCCAAATCCATAAGCCCGGTTTCCGGCAGCGCCGCGAGGTCAAATTAGTCATTCCCGCCGGTCGGGAGATTGCCGCTCAACTTGGGCAGGCTCCGTCGGTTCAGGGAGCAGCGCCGCGTTCGGTCGTCGCTGGAATGGCCGGCTCGCCGACTTCGACCAATGGCGTGCAAATTATCGGCATCGACCCGCAAGCCGAAGCCAAGGTTACCGACATCTCCGAGCGTCTCATCGACGGCGAATACTTTGAATCGTCTAAACGAAACCAAGCCGTAATCGGTAAGAAATTAGCCGAGCGGCTCAACCTGCGTGTCGGAAGCAAAATCGTTTTGACCGCGCCTATGCCGAGCGGCGAAATCGGCGCCGGGGCTTTCAAGGTGGTGGGAATTTATAAAACCTCTACATCGATGTATGACGAAACTACCGTCTTCGTCAACATTCAAGAAGCCGACCGCATCTTCGTATTGTCCGGCGGTATTCACGAGATAGCCGTGGTGATGCACAACATCGACCAAGCCGACAGCCTGACAACCGCGCTGCGCAGCCAATTCCCCGACCTAGAAATATTCGGCTGGAAGGACATTTCCCCGGAACTGGCAATGATGACCGAGATGATGGACCAAAGCCTGCTTATCATTATGATAATTATACTGTTAGCGTTGGTTTTCGGCATCACCAACACAATGTTGATGGGGGTTTTGGAACGCACACGGGAGTTAGGCATCTTGATGGCGCTGGGGCTGA
Organism: Calditrichota bacterium; assembly: GCA_016867855.1. GTDB lineage: Bacteria > Electryoneota > AABM5-125-24 > Hatepunaeales > Hatepunaeaceae > VGIO01. The sequence goes on along the minus strand of VGIO01000054.1, from coordinate 7,164 downwards.
AAAATGGGAAGGTATTTGTGATGATATTGTGGGAGACAATTCTGCTGTCCTTAGTCGGCGGCGCTGTCGGAATATTGGCTGGTATAGTAACCAATGCCCTCTGCCGCCGCACTGGCATTGACTTTTCGCTGTTTGCGGAGGGACTCGAAGCGTTCGGTATGGCAGCCATAGTCTATCCCGCGATGCACACCAGACATTATATTATAGTCTCGGTATTAGTAATTCTAACTGCAGTAATAGCAGCAATTTACCCCGGTATCAAGGCGATGCGTCTTAAGCCGGTGGAAGCGATTAGAACTTATTGATGCTGATGGTGATGCTGATGCTGATATTAAAATCCATCAAATCATCATCATCATCATCATCATCATCATTAACATTTGAGAGTGAAGATGTCGGTAATCCGACTTCAAAATATCAGCAAAATCTATCAGGACCACGGCTTGCCGGTCAGGGCTTTGGACGATGTCAGTTTGGAAATCGAAGCCGGCGAGTTCACGACGATTGTCGGCCCATCCGGTTCGGGCAAATCGACGCTGCTCAATATAATCAGCGGTTTGGACTCTCCGACATCGGGGCAAGTTTTCGTCGAAGAGCGTCAATTAGACAAACTGAAATCGTGTGAACTCGTCAATTTACGGTTACATCGTATCGGCTTTGTCTTCCAAGCCTACAATCTCATCCCGGTCTTGACCGCGCAGGAGAATGTCGAGTTCATTATGCTATTGCAGGGCCAGCCGAAAATCGAGCGTGAGAAGCGCGCGCGAGAATTACTGGATGCCGTCGGACTCGGCGACCAAATGCGCCGCCGTCCGACGGAACTCTCCGGCGGGCAGCAGCAACGGGTGGCAGTGGCGCGGGCGTTAGCCTCGATGCCGGCGTTTGTGCTTGCCGATGAGCCTACTGCCAACCTCGATTCCGCGGCTGCGGAGAATTTGTTGACGATTATGGAGCGGTTGAACCATGAGAAGGGGATGACTTTTATATTCTCGACCCACGACCAGCGGGTCGTAAAAAGGGCGCATAGGATAATTACTTTGGAAGATGGTCGGATTGCTTCTGATGTCAAAGCCGATCCACACTGACCAATTCACCGCTGTCAACCCTCTGCGGTTGACAGCGGAAGCGTCATTACTACGAAAGCAGGAATCCAGAGGAGCAACTAATCGGCGGACGAGGGAATCCGCCTTGCTAATTTGGATATTTTTGACGATAATGTTATTCTTATCTAGTGGATTAGAAAATATTCTTGCCTTTGAAACTGCTTTCAAAGGCTATGCCCGCAATTCGCTTATCTATTGGAAACCACAGCCTTCCAACGACCAGCGGTTAGATAATATCCTTAATCTTCGTCTGAACTTACGCGGCTATATTAACAACCAAATAACAGTCGGCTTTGAACTTAAAAACCGACTCTTCACCGGTGATTATGCCGGCGAATTACAGCAGACGGCGACGATAAACTTGGGACGGTCGTTTTTTAAATGGCGCAGGAACATTATCGAAGAGAATGAATGGTTGGCATACAGCGAAATCGACCGCGCCTGGCTCGACTACCAGCGCGGCAATGCGCAACTGACACTTGGCAGGCAGCGCATCGCTTGGGGGACGAATCTGGTCTGGAATCCAATCGATATATTCAATCCCTCGAGTCCTTTGGATTTCGACAACGAAGAGAAGCCCGGCGGCGATGCTGTGCGGGCGCAATATTTCCTCGGCGATTTATCGCGGGTAGAGTTGGCTATGGAATTGCAGCATAACGAGCATTTGAACTGGGCGGCGCTCTTTAGAAGCAACCTTTACAAATACGATGTCTATTTGATGCTTGGCGAGCGGTCGTCGAGTCCGATAGTTGGGCTGGCTTGGGCTGGGCAAATCAGCGGCGCCGGGCTGCGCGGCGAGTGCGCTGCAATACTGCCCGACGCGAGCAACGACTTAAATCGTGCTGAAGCAGTGGCAGCCTTATCGGGCGACTTCACCTTGAAAAATGGGCTGTATGTGCATTCCGAAGCGCTGCTTAACACGCAAGGCGCGACTGGCGACTCGTGCGCAATTCTGGCTTGGCGGGCCTACAGCGAGGACTGGCTGACTCCGGCACACTGGTCGCTGTTCGGCGAGATCGGCAAAGACCTGCATCCATTAGTGCGCTTATCTATAGCCGGGATTCTTAATCCAATCGATAATTCATACTATTTAGGTCCGAGCCTCTACTGGTCGGCATTGACAAATCTTGATTTATCGGCAGTTTATTTGTATTATAAAGGTTTGACTTTCAGCGAGTTCGGTGGGAACAGTGATATGGGGATGCTGAAGGCGAGGTGGGCGTTTTAGGGCGGATTAAGGGTAACCCAGCTTCTTGAAGCCGGGGGTAGAATTCATTTAAACTCAAACAACAATCAAATATTGAAACCGAAATACTTCGGAGAAACAGAACTTAATTCAATACCCATTTATATAATTTAATAGAAATTAAAGCAATTGATGAGATAGTTATAAAATGAATCGTCAATACGATAATCCTGCGTCTAATGTTCTTATATCCAAAAATAAAGTCAAGACCAAAGTATAATATAGTATAATAAATAATGCCTAAAAGCATTAAAGAGAAGTACGAAGACGGCATAAAAGATCCAATCGTGACACCAACTAACATTCCTACGAATGACAGAATACAGAGACCAATAAACGGGACTTGATGGTCTTTAAAGACAACTGCTATAACAAACCATAGAACCGCAGTTGTGATGCCAATCATTAAAATGTCCAGCTTTATTATTCCTTTATGAGCAAATTATAAACATGCATAATTATATCTGGATCATGATCAATTAATCTAACACATAACTCGAGTGTATGTTTAATAATAGTAGGCAAACCATCGCAATGCTTCGATTTTAATAAACTTGTATTGACTTTTCCGCTTTTATCGATCATATTTATCCAACAAACGGAGCATAGGAACTTGCACCAGCAATTACAACAAACTTCATTATTATACTCTGTAATAGCATTATATAGACTATAAATCTGCGCATAGTCTATGCCATTCTGGAGACTACCACATAGATATGTAGAGTAAATTGATTCACAAAATGAAATTTTACCCTCACAGTCTATCAATATATTATCAATTAATGGTTTACATGATTGGTTCACTAAAATATTGTTTTTATTAGAATATATATATTTACGTGCGAGAAAGCTTATGCAATGGTCCATGAAATTTCTTCCGTAAAAGCGAACCAATTGAGTATCTCGAGAATATACAGCGTTAATAAAGTTGATTAAATTACTATTAATAAACCTTCTGCATGTTCGTACTTCTTGAATTAATCTTGTACATTTATTATTTACTACAGGTGAAAAAGTAACATTATATAATTTATGAGCAATAAAATACTCTGTGCAATTTTGTAAGTCCTTTGCTGTATGATAAACACAATTTAATCTTAGGCTAGAATCAAAGTAATCGGGAAAAGAACCTGCTATTCTGAAAATACTACCAATTACGTCTTTATGGGAACCCTTGCCATTTATATATTTTCTAGACTTGTCGTGAATCTTTGATGGACCATCTATACTGATTGTAATAGCAAATTTATTTTTAACAAGCCAATCTATGATCTGATTATTTAATAAAGTCCCATTTGTCGTAAGAGAGAATTCCAAAGATAAGTCTGGATAATTTATACGCAAATGTTCTACAATCTTTCTGATCAGGTCAATCTGAAGTAATGGTTCACCACCAGCAAACAAAATATGCCATTTAGATGCTGATGGAGATTGTTCAGATATCTGGCGAAATGCTTTGCGAACATCACACAATTGAAGTGTTATTGCCGATTCCGAAGAACGTGATGAAAGTATGGAAAATATATCGCAGTAGGAACAACGTAAATTGCAGTGTTCGGATAGATGGAGAATAATATTCCTTGAATGTGCTCGAAAAAGAGTGGCCCTGAATTGTGATATAAATTGATAGGCAGGTAAAATTCTCGCATGGGTTAAAGGCTTTGGACTTGCGATAAGACCAATATTCTTAAGATTATCAATAAGGCTTGCATCGATTAAGGTTTTTTGATTATAGATATTGACAGAGCCGGTTTGTGATTTCATAATGAAGTCAGCTAATCTTGAATCGCACTCAAAAAATGACAGGGTTGTCAGATCAAGAACGAATAAACGACCCATGAGTTTGAAGACTTTAATTTGAATGTCCTGCATAGAAATTTGCTCTGATATGATTTGTTATGGGGCGAAAATTTTTCGCCCCATACTAAATAATGCTCTTATATCGCCAGCAGTTCTATTCTAACCTGTCGGCGATCCAGCCAATGATTCTTTCAGCCAATGACTGAACTGGAATACAGTCATAGTTATCAGGCTCTTCCGCCTTCAGCACTTTACGTGTGGAACGAGTGTTGGCTGTAGTGTTAGGAACGCAGTGTAATGAGCGAAATAAGCGAGCTCCACCTCCAGGGGGTAGTCTCACATTGTAAAGTTCTGCAGACTCTTGAATTCTAGACAATCGCTGGTCTATCGCTTTTGAGACTATCACATCCATGATAACTACCTCAGTATTGGGATGTAAATAGTAACCCGATTGGAAATCCCACGATCATCGAGCCCTCTTCTTGTGGGAATGCTGTGAATCTTAACTCGAATTTTGAATTGAGTTGAGCAGCAAGTAGCATATCACCAGGATATAAAATATCGTTGGCGACCGGAGTCGTGCCGGATTGGCTCCACATGTCTGATTTCTTCTTCGACATGGCGATATTCTTGGCTAGAAATCGCTTGCAGGTACCTGATACAGATACCACTTTCACTTCCTTAAATCCGTCTGGGATGGTGATTCCCTGACCATCCCCACCGGTATCCGACGGACGAAATTCGATGCTGACATATTCGTCAGCGAAGGCGATGAGGCAATCTGGATCAGATCCAACTGTCAGATTACCTGTGGTTAGTGCATCGCTATTCGAGTGATAGTAGGCTGCATTGGAAGTCATCGTCCTTAGCCAGTATGTTGAATTCAGCTTCTTGCTCTGAACTGATGTTGGAAGCGATTTGACTTCGATTTCTTGGTTAGTGGGCATGCATTCTCCCTAATATTTGTAAGTTTAATAACATAAATGTGCACTAAAGCACATCGACGTTTGCTATAAAGCGCAATATTAATGCCATTGGGTGTATAAAAGTATGTGCGTAATAATAACATTAAGGAATTAATAACAATGTTACTGCAATACATTTTTTTCTCATCGAGTGCAATTATTGCTTTATTGCAAATTGTTTACATTAAATATGAATATCGTGTTTGTCTGAATCTCAGATAGTATTTTAAACTAGATTATTATAATTGTATCTATTAACAAGAATACGGTACCCTTAATTTGATCTACTAATAAATGCGCATCTATATTTCACAAGCCGGCGCACATACCGGCGAAACGGTCGAACTGGTGGGCTGGATGTATAACAGCCGCTCGTCGGGTAAACTACGCTTTCTGTTAGTCCGCGACGGCACGGGCCTTATGCAGTGCATTGTATCCAAGTTAGAAAGGAAAAGGACTAAATTTGTTAACGATGTCTAAAATATTCCGCACCACCGGGCGGATAAACAAATCCAAAGGCCTCATATTAGCCGAGCCGATGCCTCTGGAAGAAGGAATGTCGGTGGATGTAATGATTATCCCGACCGCTCCCGATGATGGGGATATTTCTGAAGCGGAGTGGTTAAGCGCGGCAGCGCGCAATCCTGTCTTCGCAGACTGGAACGACCCGGAGGAAGATATTTATTCGCCTGACGAGGGAGTTCCGTTCGATGAACATCGGTATAGTCATTATTGAAAATTTCTATTAAGCTGTTCTATCTCGACTCTAACCGAATTAAAAGCAATAATTTACTGTAATTACACCGGCTTCAAAGAAGCCGGGCTACACATATATGCGCATCTACATATCCTCCGCCGGCGCACACACCGGCGAAACGGTCGAACTGGCGGGCTGGCTGTTCAACAGCCGCTCGTCAGGCAAATTACGCTTTCTGTTAGTCCGCGACGGCACCGGCATAATGCAGTGCGTTGTCTCCAAGTCGGATGTGTCCGAGCAGGACTTCGAACTGGCGGGAAGCATCACTCAGGAGTCGTCGCTCTATATCCGCGGCACAATTCGCGCCGACCAACGCGCGCCGGGCGGCTATGAAATGACCGTCACCGGGCTGACGCTGATTCAGTTGGCGGTGGACTACCCTATCACACCCAAGGAGCATGGACCGGGCTTCCTGCTCGACCGGCGGCATCTGTGGATCCGCTCGCGCAAGCAATACGCTATCCTGCGCGTCCGCCACGAAATCGTCCGCGCTATCCGCGATTATCTGGACGACAATGGCTTCATTCTGTTCGACGCGCCGATGTTCACACCCAACGCCGTCGAAGGCACGACTACCCTGTTCGATGTGGACTACTTCGGCGCCAAAGCCTACCTGACCCAGTCCGGGCAACTCTATCAGGAAGCCGGCGAAATGGCGTTTGGCAAGACCTATTGCTTCGGGCCGGTCTTCCGCGCCGAGAAGTCCAAGACCCGCAAGCATCTGACCGAGTTCTGGATGGTCGAGCCGGATGTGGCGTTTATGGATCTCGAAGGCGTGATGGAACTTATCGAAGACTTTATCGTTAATATAGTCAATCGGGCGCTGGAACACCGGCAGGAAGAGTTGAAAATACTTGAGCGCGACATCTCGGCGCTTGAGCGGATCCAAAAACCGTTCCCTCGCTTATCTTACGACGAAGCCGCGCAGGTTTTGTCCGGCAAGACAAATTTTAAGTATGGCGACGATTTCGGCGCGCCGGATGAGGAGGCTTTGGTCGAAGGCTGCGACCGTCCGATTTTAGTGCATCGCTGGCCTGCAGAAATCAAAGCCTTCTATATGAAGCGCGACGAGCAGAATTACGCGCTCGCAAAAGGGGTGGACTGCATCGCGCCGGAAGGCTACGGCGAGATTGTCGGCGGCGGGCAACGTGAAGACAGCCTTGAGGAATTGGAGAAACGCATTGTCGAGCATAACTTGCCGAAGCGCTTCTTCGAGTGGTATCTTGACCTGCGCCGCTACGGCGCCGTGCCGCATTCCGGCTTCGGACTGGGACTCGAGCGCGTGGTGGC
>VGIO01000053.1 GCA_016867855.1 Calditrichota bacterium | reverse complement strand
GAGGGGCTTTTAGCGTGGCGGTGGCGGGCAGTTACGCCTATGTGGCGGATGGTTCGTCAGGTCTCAGTGTGGTGGATGTATCAAGTCCCTCAACTCCCCGTGAAGTGGGATACTATGATACCCCTAGAGGGGCTTTAGGCGTGGCGGTGGCGGGCAGTTACGCCTATGTGGCGGATGGGGAAGGTCTTAGGGTGGTGGATGTATCAAGTCCCTCAACTCCCCGTGAAGTGGGATACTATGATACCCCTGGAGATGCTTTAGGCGTGGCGGTGGCGGGCAGTTACGCCTATGTGGCGTGTGAAATGGCAGGTCTCAGTGTGGTGGATGTATCAAGTCCCTCAACTCCCCGTGAAGTGGGATACTATGATACCCCTGGATATGCTGGAGGCGTGGCGGTGGCGGGCAGTTACGCCTATGTGGCGGATGGGCGGGCAGGTCTTAGGGTGGTGGATGTATCAAGGTCCTCAAATCCCCGTTTAGTGGGATACTATGATACCCCTGGATTTGCTGAAGGCGTGGCGGTGGCGGGCAGTTACGCCTATGTGGCAGATGCTACAAACCTAGGCATCTACGACTGCAGTGAAGCCACAGCGGTAGCCCTAATTGAAGGCACAACCATTCCAAACGACTATTTCATCGCCTCGAACTATCCCAATCCCTTTAATTCCAACACCTTAATAACTTACGGATTGCCGAGGAACGGGATAGTTTCTATTAAGGTCCTAGACTTACGGGGCAATGTAGTAGAGACCATTTACAATGGTTATAGGTCAGCGGGCAGTTATAATCTTTACTGGGGCGGTTCTCACCTTCCCTCGGGGGTCTATTTATTGCGTTTGGAGGCGGGTGGTTATACCGACGAGAAGCAGATGATACTGGTTCGTTAGGGGGTATTGAAAATAGTCGGTCTTTCGCGCATAATGTTCTGTCCAAGAACGAGCGAAAATCTAAAAGACGCGTCTATCCCATGCCGGCGGAAGTCCAGATATGTTGTTAACCTTAATCCAGCGAAAAGCGTTTTAATTTTCGCTTGATTGGCACAGTATGTAATGCTGAACACAGTCAAGTATCTCGTCCGGTCAAGCGGGGACGAGATGCTTTACTGCGTTAAAAGCGATATGTTGCACATCTGATCTCAGTATTAGCCGTAAGGATTACCTGCCGTCGCCGGATGGCGACTCTACTCCCTATTTAAAACAACAGCGGCGTCAAACAATGATTTTCGACGCCGCTGAATCTGCACCTGTCATTTGTGACCTGCAATCATTTCTCCGCTTCCCACACTGCCAGTCCCATCGACTTGTCGATGGTCATCTTCATCAGAACCATTCCGGTCAGCAGTTTGGGGAAGAAGTCGGTCGATTTCTGCGGCATACGCTCGCCTGCCGAGGCGACTTCGCGGACCTGGTCCACCCGCGTTGGATTAACCAGAAAGGCAGCCTGGCATTGGAATGGCGCGCCGGTATGGACATTGAGCGCCTGGCTGCCGACCAGGTCGAGGGCTTCGCCGCGGCCGCGGACATAGTGGACATTAGTTTCGGCGGCTAACTTGGCTGCGTCGATGCCCAGCATTTTGTCCAGGATGGCGATATGCAGAATAGTTACATCCAGCCGGCGCCAGGCGGGTGAGCGGTCGGGAACGAGCCTGTCCATTAGGGTCGTGTCTTTCAAGGTCAAAAGATGATAGCCGTAAAGCCCTTCGGCATGGAAGCCGAAGGACGATTTACCGGCCGAAGCCGCCGCATCGAGTCCGTCGTAGAGCCTTTGGGGTTCAGCAAATTCGACGATGTCGAAATCGACCGCGGCGCGTTTTACGAACTCGGCCGGGCTGAAACCCGTCAACGAATGCACGATGCGGTGTGTCGGCAGCACCACCAGCCCCGGGTCGCGCATATTGTAAAGCGTCATCATTCGATAGTTGAAGGTCTCGATACCGACCGGTTTCCAGTTGCGCGCCTTGCATTCGTTCATATAATTGACGGCGGTTTCATAGCGGTGATGCCCGTCGGCGATGAACAACTCCTTGCGGTCGAGGTATTCGTTGATGTCGGTGATGAGGCTCGGACGGGTGATACGATAGAGTTTGTGTATCACGCCGTAATCGTCCTTAACCTGCATAACCGGCTGGCTGAAGCCGACTTCTTCGTCGATCCAGCCGTTGATTTTCATCTCCGGGTCGTCATAGAGCATAAAGATAAAATCATCGTTGCCTTCCACCGCGCGCATCAGTTTCAAGCGGTCGGCTTTCGGGCCGGACAGGGTTTGTTCGTGCGCGCGGACTTTGGATTTATCGTCGTCGAGACAGACCAGCGGCACGAGTCCCTTGCGCACATAGGATTTACCGTCCACCGTAAATTCTTGATAATATGGATAGATAGCCGGGCCGGCTTCTCTAATGAAAATCCGGTCCTCAATCCATTGCTGCCAGGTTGCCGCGGCGCGGGTATAGACATTATCGTTGGGAGTGTCCAGCGGTTTTGGACGGTCTTTTGTTATGCGCGCGATATTATACTCGCTGCGGGCGAAGTATTCATCGCGCAGGGTATCGTCGATTTTATCGTAAGGCTGCGTGACAACCTTGTTCAGGTCGCCGACGGCCGAGGGATTGAAGCGGTAACCGCGAAAAGGGGCGATTTTCGCCATTGAGATTCCTTTGTTTATTGAATAGAATTAATTTTGAATTATGTGATTAATTTAGCAAATATAAAGCATTCTGTCAATCAAAAATCTAAACACAGAGACACAGAGAACACAAAGAGGCATACATAGGACTTAAAGACTGAATAACCGCTGCTTGGTTTTGCCTCACTTCCTCAACCTCCGACCGTCCTTGGGCTGGGCATTTGGTACTCCCCGGTCGGTCATTCGGGCGATAATCACAACAGTGCGGCGCCAAAACACTGGCACAGCCTCAATATATATTAGCCCGTTGTGCCAGCCGGAATGAGTCGGATGGAAATAGACATCTATATAGCCGCCTTCATCGAAATCGACCAGAAAAAAGTCAAACCCCGAAAATGAATCCTCACCTTCTAAAATCCAATAACTTACAACCCAACCGGTCGGTTGAAACTCGTCGCCGGGCGATACTTTAAACCGCAGGCAGGAAGTTTCGCCGATTACTGTAGAAGGAAAGCATAACTCGCGACCGATTTCCGGCTCGAACCGCGGCGCGGCAGAAGCGGACAATATGACGGAAGAAAACTGCGGTTATGGTCAGAAAATAAAGTATGATTTGCATAATGACACTCCCGTTTCTGTTCAGCGCGATGTATCGCGCTTAAAAAGGCACGATAAATCGTGCCAAACAGGCTACTGTTGCCGCGCCCAGCGGAATTGGCAGTTTTCGGTGACTTTGATTTGATAGCCTTGCCCCGGGCGACACCAGAACACATCCCACCACCAACGAATCATAAAGTGCCCTTGGGCATCCTTGGCTATTAAAAGTAAATTGCGTTGTAGCAAATCGTTCATCGCAATATGACCGCGTTGTTCAATCAACGGATAATACGCCACTAAATTCCACCCAGCCCGAAGTTCGACTGGCCGGTCGAAGGGAATCGGCTCGCCGATGACAGTTAATGTGCAAACTTGGGTAGTTTTAATCTGGTAGCCGTCGGCGATATTCCAGTCACGTAGTTCCCAGAAGTTCAAGCGCGGCACGGCGAAGCGTCCGAGACCATCCTTAATGGTCAGCACATTATCGACTACCCCGGCTAAGATACGCTGCACTGAAGGTCTGCCATTGACCAGATACTGTTCGCCCGGCTCGATATTCAGCGAAATCATATTCCAGCCGCGGGTGAGGATTATGCGCTGGATAACGCCGCCGCTGAAGAGTTCCAATACCGAAAAGCCATTCGAATCAAAGACTTGCGGACCCTGTATCCATCGCGGCACCGCCGGCGCTTCGCGCTCGGCTGACCGGTCCCAAGTGCGGAAGTCGAAGCGGTCGCCATCGTCGAAGAAAAGTTCCCAGTGTTCATCAATGCCATAGGCGGCGATGCCCATCGGCATTTCCTCAGTGACGACCCCCGCGCCGGCTAAATTACCATACGGCGTAAAGACGCCGACTTCATCGCCAGGCTCAGCGGCTTCGCCGTTGATAAACACATTTCGGATGAGAAGGGAATGATTATTTTCGGGCGGATTGAGAATGATGAGTCGAAAGTGGGTTGGCGGCAGTTCGCCGCGGTCGAAGCGCACCGGAACTTCCATTTCCCCATTTTCCGGGTCGTTGCTCACAACCGTAAGCGTTGCTCTATGAACTCCAATCCTCAATCCGAAGACCGCCTCCGGCGGAATACTGACCGGAACAATTCGCCGCTGGTTTGGACGCACCGTGAATTGCTGCCCGTCGATATCGAGCCAATCGACATCGGCGGTAATGTCGCTCACTACCAAATCCGCTTCGCCGACATTGGAGATTATCAGTGTGTCCTCTAATTCTCCTACAATCCGCTCCATCTGTGTGTCGATGAAAAAATCTAATTCATCCGGCGCGACTTCAATTTCCGGATCGCCGGCGACGCAACGGCCTGTTAAGCGGCATTCATAAGTGAGCATCCGGCCGTCAGCGGTCAAGCAGACTACCACCATCCGTGTTTCGACATTGCCGGCTTGCTGCGGCGCAAAGGTAATCGCTACCGCAACGCGCGCCTCGGCGTCGATGACGAATTGCTGCGGATTGGCGCTGAACAACTGTCCTTCTATCAATATCATCACCTGCTGCTGGACATCGTTGGGCGGATTGCCGATGACGGTTAGTTCGCGCACGCTGCGCTGCCCGGGCGGTGTGTCTGGAAAGTTCAAGCCCTGGTTTAAATCCGGCTCAAAGCGCAGCTGGGCAAAGACAGGGAACGGCAACAGAAAGAGCGCGGTGGATAGGATTAAAATTCGCTTAGACATTGGAAACTCCGTATATAGTGGCTAATGACTAATTGTATTGACAAAATAGGTTAGTTGCGCTGGATTTTTATGCTGCCTCTGCGCAGGCAGAGGGAAGCGCCTCGTCGTGAAGCAGGGATAAGACTCTTCACAGCGTTCAATAGAATGTCGATGTTCATATTAAATAGCGTCGCTTGGACAATATTCCTGTTTGACGAATCGGTTGATTATATAAGATAAAACAAAGTAACAGCAGAGTCAAGTCCACAATCGTTAGATTTTTATCTTACTAAAAATACTGAAGTTATATTTACTTAGGAATGATGTTAATGGATGGCGATTAGATTATTCATTAATGGTCGTCTGCGGCGCTCGCTGCGCAAACGGAATTCATCCCTTATAAACGCTTAAATAAAGATTGTATTATAATAAATTGTGGTTTATCTTATCTATAATTATAGAGCTAATTGCAAAAGTGACAATTAATCCAGAAAACTCGAACCATAGCAAGGCGGACGCCCTCGTCCGCCAAAAACCAAGCATAGAATGCGGTGGACGAGGGTGTCCGCCTTACCATCAGTTAATAAATCCAACACTCTACAATTACCTCTATTGTTACTTGGTATTAAACCGCGCTTAACTTTAATTTCTTAGAAAATGCAGCGCTCGTTGCATCAGGTCTTAGCTCGCCGCAGACGAGCGTGACCTGATGTTGATTACAACAGGTCACACGCTGCGCGCAAGACCTGCCTAAATGAAATTTTCATATTCGGCTGCACCGCGCGCCGCGGGATGATGATTACTCTGCAGTTCCTTACAAAATACCGACTTGTTAACTTGCTAACCTGCAAACATAATTATGAACCATTATTATCGCATCGTTGACCACACCGCCGATATCGCCGTCCGCGCGTCGGGTTCGAGCCGTGCAGAATTGTTCGCCGCGGTTCTGGCGGGAGTGATGAGATTATTGAAGGGAGAAAGAGAGAAAAACAGTAAAACGACAAGTTCGCAAGTTAAAAGGGGATTAACTTGCCAACCTGCCGCCTTATCGACTTTCCAACTCTCGGCCCAAGGCGTGGACGATGAAGAACTTCTGGTCGAATTGGTCAATAAATTTTTATTCGCCTGCCAGACTGAAAAATGGTTTCCTTTGCAGGTTCAATCCATTATATTTCCTGATGACAAGTCTGTGTCGGCTGAATTCATCGGCTGTCTGAACAGCCCGAAAGGCAGTCTTAAGCGCGAAATCAAAGCCGCGACCTACCATAATCTAAAAATCACCCGCGGCGAACGCTGGCGCACAACGCTGGTATTGGATGTGTGAAATAAGTCGGCAGGTTAGCAAGTTCGCAAGTTGAAAGATGTAAGTCAATTCCTTATTACTTGCCAACCTGAGAACTTGGGAACTACCAAACTTGTGAACTTTCAACATTCAACCCGCCAACTTGCTAACTTGCTAACTTACCAACTTACTAACTTGCTTACTTTCAAAGAAATATCACCATTTCGCTATGAAGTCCCTATAGGGACGGTGAATGGGATGCGCACGACCGGCGAAATCATCGCCGCGCCGGGGATGTTGGACCGCATCAAGGCGGATAAGACGCCGCAGCAGGTTGCTAATGTAGCAACGTTGCCCGGCATAGTCGGCGCTTCGCTGGCGATGCCCGACATCCATTGGGGTTACGGCTTCCCCATCGGCGGCGTGGCGGCGTTCGATGTTGACAGCGGCATCGTCTCGCCCGGCGGCGTCGGCTACGATATAAATTGCGGCGTCTGCTTGATCCGCAGCGATTTGACTGCTGAGTCCGTCCGCCCGCAGATTATACGAATTATCGACAACCTGTTCCAAACTGTTCCCTGCGGCGTCGGCTCGGAAGGCAAAATCAGGCTTAGCCGCAAGGATTTCGACAGTATATTGGGAATCGGCGCACAGTGGGTTGCCGGTCAAGGCTGCACCGACGCTGCCGATATAGAAGCGATGGAGGAACGGGGTTCGATGTCCGGCGGCGACCCGTCGCTCGTATCCGAACGCGCCCGGCAGCGCGCTGAAAAGCAGTTAGGCACGCTCGGCTCAGGCAATCACTTCCTCGAAGTGCAGGAGGTCGTCGAGGTTTATCATCCAGCCGCCGCTGCAGCCTTCGGCTTGTTCCAAGGACAGATGGTCGTCCTCATTCACAGCGGATCGCGCGGCTTAGGACATCAGGTCTGCGATGAGACGCTGAAGGTGATGCAGAATGTCGTGCGTCGCGAAGGCATCGTTCTGCCAGACCGGCAACTGGCTTGCGCGCCGATTAAGTCGAAGGAGGGACAGGCTTATCTCGCCGCGATGCGCTGCTCGGCGAACTTTGCCTGGGCTAATCGTCTGGCGATGGTCGGTCTTACCCGGCAGGTATTCCAGCAATTATTTTCAAAATCATGGCGTGATTTGGGGATGCGGTTGGTTTATGATGTTTGCCATAACATCGCCAAAATGGAGGATTATATTATAGGGGGGAGGAAACAAACGCTTTGCGTTCATCGCAAGGGCGCAACGCGGGCGTTGGCTGCCGGAGATGCAAGGTTGCCGGAGATGTATCGCGCCGTCGGGCAGCCGGTGCTGATACCGGGCGATATGGGCCGGGCGTCTTTTGTTCTAGTTGGCTTACCGGAGGCTGCACGGACGACCTATTCAAGCACCTGTCACGGCGCCGGCCGGCTGATGTCGCGCAACGCCGCCGTCAAATCTACGCGCGGCCAGGACATCGTCGAGCGGCTCGCTAAATTAGGCGTCGTCGTGCGCGCCGAGGGCAAGGACACGCTGCACGAAGAAGTCCCGGAAGCCTACAAGGATGTATCTGAAGTCGTGGCGGCCGTCGTCGGCGCAGGCGTCTCGCAAAAAGTCGCCAAACTGAAACCGCTCGGCACTGTCAAAGGATGATGATGATACAGAAGCAAGAGACAAGTGTATGAATAATTAGAATTTGCAGACTAATACATAGAATTCTTTGGAATATTCGTTGGCGCGCCGCAGACACATCATTCCTGCGTAGAGTTTATCCCCGCTTTCGCGGGGATAAACTCTACACGGGCGAGACGCGCGTTTAAAGTTTTTGTGAATATTCCAAAGAGATACATTGTAATTCTCGAATATTAGAATATTCTGGAATAACAACAGATTGAACGGATTAAAATATAAGAGTCGTAAGATTATCCGCCCTCTCCGCAATATCTAAAGTGATGGGAAAAATCAGTTTGGACACCAATAGAGAGTTCAATTATTATACATAGCGTTATGAATTTTTGCGTATGTTCAAATAGATGTCATCCTGAACGAAGTGAAGGATCTCGTCCCTGCTCTCCAGACGAGATGCTTCACTGCGTTCAGCATTACACCCGCGAAATATGCGAACTTATCTCTGACGCTGTGTATGAACGACGCGCCGACCAAGTCGTTGCCGATATACTCAAATCTAAAGGCTAGTGTTCAGTCCCAGAATTACCTGTAAATTTGTATCGTTCAGAGTTCACCGCTTCAGCGTGTTTATAAAAGAAACATACGCACACTGAGGCCGTGAACTATAAACTATTTAATTCTGGGACTGACCACTAGTGTTCACTTGCATTAATGGCTTCCAGTATATCGGACAGGAGGACAGGCGTCCCTGCCTGTCTCGAGAGATATGGCTGCAAAGTGGACAAGCAGGGACGCCTGTCCTCCTGTCTTACTATAATGCCAGTTTCTTTTGCAACGAGGCGCTAGTAATTTAATGCCAGTGTTAATGCCATAGTCTGAGTTTTCTGGATTAGAACGCGGCTTTAAAGTCTATTCGCATATCCAATCGAATGCCGTAGGGTGTCCACACCCTGCGGAACTGCCAATCCCTGCAGCAGGATGGGAACATCCTGCTGCAAGATGCGAAAAGACTTTTGAACCGCGCTATAACCTTCATTTTTGCAATTTGCTCATTAGTCATTCTAAATTCCAAATTTCTAACTCAAAAATTATCTGGGCAATTGAACTCAAGCCGGATTGGTGTAAAGGCTGCTACCTTTGCATCGATGTATGTCCGGTTGAGGGGATATTCAAGAAAGCCGACCTCATAGGTTCAAAGGGCTTTAAGCCGTTGTTAGTGAACCCGGAGGGCTGCACAAATTGCCAACTCTGCGAATTGCTCTGCCCCGATTTGGCAATTACGATTTTGCCTTTCGGCGAGGAGGATAATTACTTGGTGGGAGTCGTCGATGCGTCCGACCATTGAACGTGTGAAATCGCCTATCCCGCCGGGCAATTATTTCTTGATGGGCGACGATGCTGCGGCTGACGGCGCCATTGTCGCGGGGTGCAACTTCTTTGCCGGTTACCCGATAACCCCTGCCAGCGAACTGATGGTGCGGATAGTGCATCGTCTAAAGGAATTCGGCGGGGAATTCATTCAAATGGAGGATGAGATAGGCTCCATTTGCGCGATGATTGGGGCGTCTTGGGCTGGCGCACGGGCAATGACGGCGACATCCGGACCGGGCTTCAGCCTGATGATGGAGGGAATCGGATACGCCGCTTTTACTGAGACGCCGCTGGTGGTGGTCGATATTCAACGCGCTGGACCGGCGACCGGCCAGGCCACCCGACCCGGTTCCGGCGATGTTTTGCAGGTTAAATATGGCAGCCACGGCGATTATGAAATTATCGCTTTCTCGCCTTGGTCAGTGCAGGAAATGTTCGACTTGACGGCGGCTGCTTTCAACTATGCTGAAGCCTATCGCGTGCCGGTGTTTGTGATGGCGGATGAGAGCGTCGGACACCTTCACGAAAAAGTTGCCATCCCCGACACTGTTGAGCGTTGGCGGAGACCGACACAACCGGGCGCTCAGCCTTTCGACACCGACGACCCAGACGGCGTCCCGTCGATGCCGGCCTTTGGCCAGGGCGAAAAATTATTGATCACCGGTTCGACGCATAATGGCTTGGGTTTTCGCAAAACGCAGGACAGCAGTGTTCATAGCCGACTAGTCAAACGGTTAGTGCAAAAAATTCGCAATGCCGCTGATAATATTGCGCAATCCCAAGCATATTATACTGAAGAGGTAGAAATTTTGTTCGTGGCTTATGGCTTTTCCGCCCGTGCTGCCCTTAATGTAGTTCATAATTTACGCCGGGCGGGCGTCAAAGCCGGTTTGTTCCGGCCGATAACGCTCTGGCCTTTCCCTGAAAAAGCCCTTTTAAGCATTGCTTCGCAAGCCCGCTTTATAATTGCGCCGGAGATGAACTGGGGGCAGATGGCGCGGGAAATCGAAAGGATCCTCCATCGCCCGGTTATCAGTATTCCACAGGTGAACGGCGAAGGAATGAAGCCTGAAACAATCTTCGCTGCGCTCAAGGCGCAATCGCTGGTGAACTTATGAGCCGGACGCTATTGCCTTACCTTAGACTGGAAGCCTTTCCGACGCCGTTCTGCAGCGGGTGTGGGCATGGTATATTACTCGGCGCGGTCGTGCGGGCAGTCAACAAAGCCGGCTTGGACTGGAACAAACTGCTTTTTGCCTCCGGCATCGGCTGCGCGGCGTGGATCCCTTCGCCGCACTTCGCCGCTGACACATTGCACACCTTGCACGGCCGGCCGATTGCCTTTGGCACAGGCGCTTATCTGGCTAATAAGAGTCTGAAAGTGATTGTAATATCCGGCGACGGCGATTTATCGGCTATCGGCGGCAATCACCTCATCCACGCGGCGCGCCGCAATTTGCCGTTGACGGTGATTTGCGCCAACAACAGCATCTACGGAATGACTGGCGGGCAAGCCGCGCCGACTACGCCCTGCGATGCCTTTACGCAGACGACCCCCTGGGCGGGCGGCGAACCGCCCTTCGACCTTTGCCGACTAGTTGAGGGCGCCGGCGCTAAATATATCGCCCGCCATACGGTTTTTCAAATCCGACAGTTGATAAATGTTATGAGCAAGGCGTTGGTCTTCGATGGCTTCAGTTTTATCGAAGTTATCAGCCCCTGTCCTACTCACTTCGGCAAATTGAACGCCATCTCCTCGCTCGGCGATTTTCGCGCCCGGCTGAAAGAGATTTACATCGACAAGCGCAGATTGGATAAGTTGACGGCTTCGGAACGGCAGAATAAATTTCCAACTGGGGAGTTGACCGCTCTATGAAGCGCATCGACCTTATAATCTGCGGTTTTGGCGGGCAGGGCGTGATTTTCGCCGGTGAACTCATCGGCCGCGCCGGAATGTTGGCAGGTATGGAATCAGCGCAATCATCGGCTTACGGCGCTGAAGCGCGCGGCTCGGCTTGTTCGACCGGCGTCGTCCTGTCCGATGAGCCTATTGACTACCCAATTGTGCGTCAACCGGATATTTTACTCGCTTTCTCGCAGGACGGCTATCGAGCCTATGCGTCTTTGGTCAAGTCCGGCGGGCAAATCTTTTACGACTGCGATTTAGTCCGGCCTGCGTCTATCGACAGCATCGAACAGACTGGAATTCCAGCCACCGCTGAAGCCGCCGCCATCGGCAATAAGAATGTGGCGAATGTAGTTATGCTCGCCAAAATGCTCGCTGCGACGGAAATTCTGCCGCAGGAAGCCCTTATTAAGAGCATCATCGAACAAAGTTCCCCCGCCTATCGCGAGATAAACCTCAAAGCCTTAGTTTTATGTCAATTGTGCAATGTCGTATGTCATCCTAAACGAAGTGAAGGATCTCGTCTGGATGAGTAAGTCTTTAGGACGAGATCCTTCACTTCGTTCAGGATGACACCCGCGAAATATGCGAACTGAATTATGACGCTGTGTATAGGACGAGATCCTTCACTTCGTTTAGGATGACGATATCTTACGCTTGACATAGCGCTAGAAATTTAGCTCAAAACTATAGAAGATTGCATCAGCGTTAACACCTGATGCAGCCGCTTATCCCTCTCCCCTGACGCGACGGCTTATCTATCCCATCCTTTGTGGATTATTCGCTTAATTTTCCCGTTCACCGTTGCGGACCGCCCCTAAACTGTTTTAAAAAGACAATCCCGGTCGTATTATTAAATATGTCAAAATCAACTAAACGCAAATCGATGCTAATCAATCAATCGACTCTCATAATGGGCTCGCTGGCGGTGCTGGCTATTATCATCGCCTGGCGCAAAAGCGGTGGCGAGGCGGTCGAGCAAGGTTTAAAAGAGGGCGGCAGTTTATTCCTGACTATTCTGCCCAATTTGATCTTCGGTTTTGCGCTGGCCGGGATGATGCAGGTTTTAATTCCTAAGGAACTTGTAACCAAGTGGCTTGGCGCCGGCAGTGGTTTAAAAGGTTTGACGGTAGGCACAATTTTAGGCGCGGTAACGCCCGGCGGACCTTTTTCGCAGTTCCCTTTAGTGGCTTCGATGTGGAAGATGGGCGCGACGCCGGGGCCGCTGGCGGCTTATTTAACCGCCTGGTCGCTGCTCGGCGTGAACCGCGTCATCGTCTATGAATATCCGTTTATGGGCCCGACTTTTACGGCTGTGCATTTATCGGCGTGTCTGTTTGCGCCGCCGTTAATCGGCGCGGCGGTGGGATTTGTCTTTCAGAAACTCGGATGATTTGGAGAGTTCGCAAGTTAGCAAGTTGAACGAATTGTCCACTTTGTCCTCTTATTCCCTTAAAAATCTTCTATCTCCGTAACATCTCCAGCACATTCGCAAAATCCTCCGGCAGGTCTGACTCGAAATGCAACTGCTGTCTCGTTATCGGGTGAATAAAGCCGAGAATCACCGCGTGCAGCATCTGTCGTTGCGCTGCTTCCAAATACCGCGCCGCCTGAATTCGCTGCGCTGAAGATAATTTCCCCATTTGCCGGTTGCGCCCGGCATAGTCCGGATCGCCGAACACGGGATGCCCAATATGCGAAAGATGCACCCGTATTTGGTGCGTTCGCCCGGTCTCCAATTTTAATGCCAGATGAGCCAGGAAATCGAATTTCTCAAGTTGCGTCCAATGCGTCCGCGCCGGTTTGCCTGACTCAGCGCCGTCAGCCAGCGGCCGACGCACGGTATATTTCTGCCGGTCGCGCGGGTCTCGACCAATTGGCGCGTCGATAAGGCCGCGCTTGGCCGGGAATTGCCACCAGACGAGCGCCTGATATTCCCGCTCGACGCTATGCTCGCGAAATTGTTCCGACAACCTCGACATCGCCGGCTCGCGCTTGCAGACAACCAATAAGCCGGATGTCGCCTTATCGAGCCGATGCACGACACCGGGACGGTCAGGGTCGTTATCGGCAGCCGGCGTCAGCAGCCCATAATGCGCCAACAAAGCGTTGACCAATGTCCCGGTGCGGTTGCCCTTTGCCGGATGAACGACCATCCCAGCCGGCTTATCGATAACGACCAGCCATTCATCCTCATAAACAACCTTTAGCGGGATAGGCTCCGGTGTCAATTCCAGCGGCGGTTGCGCCAGGAAAGTCAGCCGAATCGTTTCGCCGCCGCGGACTTTGTGCGCAGGCTTGACCTGACGACCATTCACTGTCACATTACAGGACTTAATCGCTGATTCGGCTTGCGAACGTGTCATATCCGCCACTTGCCGCGCTAAAAACACATCCAGCCGTTCAGGCGCCTTGCCGGAGGGTATCAATATCTCTACTTCGCGCAACACTTTTTCAGGCGCGTCGATGTTCTTATCGTTCTGCAATTAGTTAGGCGTTGTCATTTTTACTATAATATTGTATCTTTATAACCTATCGCAATGGAACTTTTCGACATTTTAAGCGTCAATTATAAAAAGTTATGAGTTTTAAGTTGTAAGGCGTAAGGTGATGATGATGATAACAATGATGAACTTTCTACTTACACCTCACACCATACAACCTAATACCAATTTACTAAAAATTAAATTATCAATGGCACAGAATTACGAACAAATTCAAGCGCTTACCGAACATGTTGAGCGCGAAGGTCGATTTTTAACCGACATAGAGCGGGAAGTTAGCCGGGCGGTCGTCGGACAGAAGCGGATGGTTGACCGCCTGCTCATCGGTCTGCTTGCCGACGGGCATATTTTATTGGAAGGTGTGCCGGGACTGGCGAAAACGACAGCTGTCAAAGCCGTCGCCAAATCCATCGCGGCTTCCTTCCATCGCATTCAATTCACGCCGGACCTGTTGCCTGCCGACCTCGTCGGCACACTGATATACAACCAGCGCGAAGGCAGTTTTCAAGTTAAAAAAGGTCCATTGTTCGCCCACTTCATCCTGGCCGATGAAATCAACCGCGCGCCGGCCAAGGTGCAGTCCGCGCTGCTGGAAGCAATGCAGGAGCGGCAAATCACCATCGGCGAAGAAACCTATTCTTTAGCCGATCCCTTCCTGGTGCTGGCGACGCAGAATCCCATCGAACAAGAAGGCACTTATCCGCTGCCGGAAGCGCAGGTGGACCGCTTTATGTTCAAAGTGGTCATAGATTACCCTGAACGGACTGAGGAACTTGAAATTTTGCGCCGTGGCGACACATCCGCGGTAGATACTGTGCAACCAGTCGTAAAACCGGAACAAATTTCGAACGCCCGTAAGTTAGTTGACCGGATTTATGTTGACGAGAAGGTTGAAAACTATGTTTTGGATATAGTTACCGCCACGCGCCAGCCGGGGCGCTTCGGATTGGAGAAATTGCGGGATAAAATACGCTATGGCGCTTCGCCGCGGGCGTCGATTTACTTAATTAAAGCCGGACGCTCACACGCCTTCCTGCGCAAGCGCGGTTATGTTACGCCGGAAGATGTGCGCGCCATCGGCTTCGAAGTTCTGCGCCACCGGATTATGATCACCTTCGAAGCGGAAGCCGACGAAATCACTTCCGACGACATCGTCCGAGACATTTTCGACCATATCGAAGTGCCGTAAAATAGACAAGTATAACGCCCGGACTCATTAGACACAAAATCTGTCCATACAGTCCATCGCGTCCGTATTGTCCATATACTTTCACCATCGCATCCACCATTAAAATAACCGGTCCCTTCACCGGACGCGCTGCCGATTGCGAACCGATCCTGCGCGCTATTCCCGAATGGTTTGGCATTGAATCTTCTATTCTAAACTATCTGAAGAGGATAGATGTATTGCCTACATTCTTAGCGCTGGACAGTGAAAAACCGATTGGTTTCCTTACGGTGGAGCGTTATGGAGTGCATTCAGCCGAGATGTTAGTGATGGGTGTATATAAGGAATACCACCGGCAAGGCATCGGACGCCGGCTGGTCAAGACTGCCGAGGAATACTTGTTAGCGCTGGGTGTGGAATATATTCAGGTTAAAACCTTAAGCGATTCGCACCCCGATTTAAATTACACCAAAACAAGAGAATTTTATTATGCTCTTGGTTTTAGAAAACTCGAGGAATTTCCGACATTATGGGGCGCAGCCAGTCCCTGTCTTCAATTAATCAAGAAATTATAGATAATGCCCGCTGCTGAAAATACATCTACTTCGCTGCCGATTTCGCGCGAACTGCTGCACAAAGTGCGGCTGCTTGAACTGCGGACGCGGCTGCAGGTGCGCGACGTTTTCGCCGGACGCTATCACTCGGTCTTCAAAGGCCAAGGGATGGACTTTTCGGAAGTGCGCGAATATTCGCCCGGCGATGATGTGCGGCTTATCGACTGGAATGTCTCGGCGCGAATGGGACATCCGTATGTCAAGTTGTTCCGTGAGGAGCGGGAACTGACGATTATGCTGTTAGTTGACCTGTCGGCTTCGACCGATTTCGGCACGCAGACGGCGCTTAAGCGTGAGGTCGCCGCGGAATTGACAGCGTTGCTGGCGCTCTGTGCACTGACGAACAACGATAAGGTCGGGCTGATCATCTTCAGCGATAAAATTGAGCATTTCGTGGCGCCGAAGAAAGGCCGGCGGCATATCCTGCGCCTCATCCGCGATGTGCTGGTTTTCCAGCCCCAGTCGCGCGGCACGGCTATTGGCGGCGCCGTCGAATATGCGCTGCACGCGCTGCGCAAACGCTCGGTCTTCTTCCTCATATCCGACTTCGGTGTCGAGGACTATCGCAAAGCCGTGCGCGTTGCAGCGAAAAAGCACGATTTAATCGCTATCGAGCTCTACGACCCGCGCGAGAGACATCTGATACCGGTCGGAACTGTGCCTTTGTATGACCCCGAGGCGAATATAACTCTTTGGTTCGATACCAGTCCGAAGCAGATTAGGGAAATGTTTAGAAAAGAGGTCAGCAAACGCGCTTACGAACGGGAAACATTTTTCAAGCAGCACAGCATCGACCGCATCGAACTGCCTGTCGATAAGCCGTATTTTCTGGAATTAGTTCGTTTCTTTAGAATGCGCGAGAGGAGGCGGTGAGGGCAGTTTTAATAATGTTTAGGGTCATTTACAAAGGATTTGATGAGGCTGTCAACCGTAGAGGGTTGATGGCGGTTAAAGCCAAATTGCTGCCGGCCACGGCGGGTCGGCAGCGAATTGGATCCCGCGCGGGTCGGCAACAGATTGGATCCCGTCCCCGCTTGCGAGAAATTCAGGCTTTCCCCCTCTGCTTACGAGAAAATCAAGCCTTCCCCCCCCGCCT
>VGIO01000052.1 GCA_016867855.1 Calditrichota bacterium | reverse complement strand
AATGCGCTTTTAACTTCTTCGCCTTTAAAAAGCCCATTATGGATAAACGAGACCGAACCGGATGGTTTCGCGCTTGAAGAATGGATGCCGCGCGCTCGATTAAGTTTCGCTTCCGCCGCTGTATTGGAAGCCACGCGCCGCTATCGCTGGAAAGCGATTCGGGCTTTGAGCGAAATGCAAATCGATGTTTTTGGCGACGAAGATTGGATTAATGTAGATAGTGCTAATGATGGCGATTTTTTATTATCACCCTCATCATCTAATTTGAGATGGCATCCGACAGTAGATTATTACCGGGAATTACCGGAAGTCTATGCGGCGACGGAGGTAAATCTGAATTTCAGCCATTTTCAGATGCCTACCGGTGTGAATCAGCGTGTGTTCGACGCTCCGCTCAGCGGCGGATTTTTACTTACAGATAAACGCGAAGATTTAGAAGTGCTTTTCAAAGCGGATGAATATGCCGTTTTCGACAGTCTCGATGAAATATCCGAAAAAGTAAAATTCTTCAAGCGGCAAGACGGCTTAAAGAGGAGTATCGCCGATGCGGCAGCAGAACACATTTTAAAAGAACATACTTACGAACATCGGATAAGGACTGTTATTACTGAAATAAAAAGAATATACAGAACCTTAACTTAATTAGTCATTAAGATATTAAAATATAAAGACATACAAATAGAGGCAAAATGACGATCACCATCGATGGCAAACATCAAACGTTGACTTCGCCGGCGCCGTTCAATTTTGGCGCAATAATAGAGGCTCTCAAAAGTTCGAATTCGCCGCCGGGAATTGGCTTTACCAATATCAAGTTGAATGGGACGGATATTACCGGCGCTGATTGGAGCGGATTGGCGTCGCTGCCGGCTGAGCGGATCCAACTGCTGGAAATCACGACCGGCGCTGTGCGTTCGCTGGCTCAGTATACGCTCGCATCGCTCGACGATTTTGTCAGCCAATTAATAGGCGAGTTGAGCCGGACGAGCGATTACCTGCGCGCCGGGGATGAAGTTCGCGCCGCACAGGTCTATACCCGCGCGCTGGACGGCATCGCGCTGCTCAAGCATACCACCGGACTTATCGAACGTAACATCGGCTTCGATACGCGTGCCATACCCTATAACGGCGGTTGTGCGGCGGATGTCTTCGCCAAACTGCCGGCTCTGTTGGATGAACTGTTAGCGGCGCAAGAAAAGCGGGATAGTGTGCTGCTGGCGGATTTAATCGAATACGAATTAATCCCGCTGTGTGAAGATCATCAACGCGTCTTAAGGCTCTGGCGGGAGAAACCCAATGCCAGCCAAGATTAAATCCAATTCGGTCGAATTCGTTCAAACCCAACTCGAATTGATGCAGGAGCACCGGGCGGCGGTCGAACGGGAGGATTTAACAGTCGCTGGATTGCTGCACAATCAGTTGCGACGCGCGCTGCCGGGATTAGCGCGCTTGATTCGCAATTCCCGTCGGCAAGCGGCATCCAATCCCGAAGCGCGGCAAATCTTGGAATTAGCCGGCCAGTTGCACTACATCAGTCAAAGCGCTATCGAGCGACTGCAGAATGCACAGCGCCGTTTGGCTGAAGTTTTGCACGAACTCAAACGCGGGCGGCAAGTTTTGTCCGTTTATAGGACTGGAATGCCCGCGCCCAGCGCGCTCTTTGAAATCAGGAGTTAGGCTATAGGCTTTGGGCTTTAGGTATAGATTTTATAACACGGGTAATTTAAAACAAGTGAATAATCTGATTCTTAATTGTATTGACAAAGCAGGTTAGCACTCGTATTTGTCATCCTTCACTTTGTTCAGGATGACGACATCTTACGTTTGACATAGCGCTAGATATAAAAATCCCCACCTAAAGTCTAAAGCCCAAAGCCCAAAGCCTATAGCCCAATTTTCCGTGTGTAAGAAAAAATTCGCAATTTTCGGTGTGAATTTTAAAATCGGGGACTCAAGTTTTCGCCTCATTGCGTCGATAAAAGAAATGCAAGGGGTTTTACGGAAAACAAAATAGGAGTCAACCGACCTATGAGCACGCGGATCAATCACAATATCTTGTCGCTGACCGCCCAGCGGAATCTTCAAATCACCCAGACGGCGCTCGACCAGTCTGTCAATCGGCTGTCGAGTGGCCTGCGCATAAACAATGCCTGGGATGACCCGGCCGGTCTGGCGGTATCGGAACGTTTTCGCGCCCAAATCGCTTCGATGCAGGAAGCCGAACGTAATGCCAATTACAATATTAACCTGTTAGAAACGGCTGAAGGCGCGCTTGGCGTTATCGACGAAAAGTTGGTGCGGATGAGAGCGCTGGCTGTCCAGGCGTCGAACGGTGCGTTGCAGGAGGACGACCGGGCTATTATCGATACGGAATTCCAAGCCTTAAAGAGCGAAGTCACCCGTATCGCTAATGTTACGAACTATAACGGTCTCTACCTCATCAATGGCGACTACTCCGGCGCAGGTCTGAAGTTCCACATCGGCACAAACAATAACGCTAATGAGGACTACTACACAGTCAATCTGAATTCGATGACGGCTGAGTCGTTAGGCATCGGAGATCTGACTTTAGTTGACACAACCAACGCCCAAACTGCCATCGATACGCTCGATATCGCCATAACCTCCAAGGACACCGAGCGCACGCGTTTAGGGTCCTATGTGGAGCGTCTGCAAAATACGATATTGAACTTGCAGGTCTCGCACGAGAATGCTGTCAAGTCCGAGTCAACAATTCGCGACGCGGATATCGCCGCCGAGATGTCAAACTTCGTCCGGGCGCAGATTCTGATGCAGTCGGGCGTGGCGATGCTGGCGCAAGCCAATATGGTGCCGCGCACCGTCGCCCAACTCGTTGGGTAATCTGTAAAGTCCGCTTCCGGTAAGCGATAGGCTGTTGCGGAGGGTGAGGATGAGGCTGCATCGGGTTTCCGCTTCCGATGCAGCCGTCATCCTTTCCCTCCGCATTGCCGCTCTATTTCGTTGTTAAGCCGCCCGCTTTCATCGAAGACGGGTATATCCATCATCATCGCGCGGATTTCTGTGGCGGCGATGAGGAAGCAAATATATCTATGTAATTGCTTCACTTCGTTATCCATAACGAAGCAATCTAACTTTACGAAAGGTCGCTATGCCGGTCGGCAATGTAACCGGACTATCTTCCGGGTTGGAATGGGCGGAGACGGTCAAACTGCTGATGCAGATTGAGCGTCGCCCGGTCGATATCATTCAGTCGCGCAAGACGACGTTCCAGAGCCAGTTGACGAATTGGGGCGCCGTCGAATCTAAACTCAATTCGCTGAAGTCGGCAGCCGAAGGCATCGACACACCGAATGAGTTGCTCGTTAAAACCGCTACCAGCGCCAATACAGACATATTAACGGTCAGCGCTAAAGCCGGCGCTATTCCCGGCTCGCACAGCATCTTGATTAATCAGATCGCGACCAGCGCGATTCTCGTTCATGAGACCGGCTGGGCGGATATGAACACGACGCCGGTGAACAACTCCGGCAGCGCGCAAAGTTTTTCCTTCCAATACGGCGACGAAGTTCTTACAGTCGAAGTTCCGCACGGCACGACTCTGCACGGCTTGGCGCGCTTAATCAACAACAACAGCGACAATCCCGGCGTTACCGCTTCGATTATCAACGATGGCGGCGGCGGCGCGGCGCCGTACCATTTAGTGCTGACCGGACAGAATACCGGCGAAGATTACAGTATTACTATAATCGACACAATCGATAATCCGACCGATTTAGGCACCGGCGACGAATTTGATATGGCTGAATGGGAAGAAACCCAAACTGCCCAGAACGCCGAATTGCGCGTGGACGGCTTTCCCAATCCGGACTGGGGCTGGCCTAATCCGTGGATTGAGTCGGCATCCAATACTATCGTCGATATAATTCCCGATGTAACGCTGTATTTGAAGGATGATTCAGGCGGGCAGACGGTCAACATCGAGGTTTCGCTGGATAAATCAGCGGTTAAAAGCAAGGTTAGCAGTCTTATAAGCAGTTTCAACGACCTCGTCGGATTGTTGAATACTTTAACTTCTTATAATTCTGAGACTAAGACCGCTGGTCCTTTAGCCCAGGATTCCTTTGCCAAGAGTCTGCGCGGCGAACTAACGGCGTTCATAGCAAGCAATATTCCCGGCACGACCGAGAACGATGTCTATCGCAGTCTTGGACAGGTTGGACTATCATTAACCTCGGGCGGCAAATTAAAACTGGACAATACGCGATTCGATAACGCCTTGGATGACGACGCGGTGGCTGTGGCGCGGCTTTTTTGCTTCGATGCAGAGGTTTCGACAAGTTTTATTACAGTTGCGGGAAATAGTGTCGATACTCAAGGGGGGACATTCGATTTTACTCTTTCCTATGACGCCCAAGGCGCGCTCGATCCTAACGGCGCTAACACTATCGCTGGTGAAAATGCAACTATTCACGGTCGAAGCCTGGCGGCCGGGGCGAAAGGCAGCCCCGTCGAAGGACTACAGCTCCTGCTCGCCAATCCCGGTAATGGACCTAATACTTTAAGTGGGACGGTGCAGATTTATAAAGGTTTGGGAGCGCTGCTGGCAAGCAGGATCGATGAATTGACAGATTCGATGGATGGGCGGCTCAAGTTCACACGCGATCGCATTAACGATACTATAGACAATCTCAACGACCGTATTGCCGCTTGGGATAAACGGCTGGCGGCGATAGAGGAAAATTACAACCGGCGTTTTCAGGCGATGGAGACACTCATCGGGCAACTACGTTCGACCGGCAATTATCTCGCCTCAGCGCTGGCATAAGATTTTTCAACCTTCAATTCTCAATTATTAATTTATGGCATCGTTCAATCCTTACCGCGCTTATATTGATGTGAGTTATCAGACCGCCGACCAAGGCGCGCTGATACTGACTTCTTACGATGCGGCGCTGCGTTTCTGCCGCGCCGGGCAGGAGTGTATTGTCAAGGGGGATAAAGTCGGCAAGGGGAAGTGGTTGACCAAAGCCTTCGATCTAGTGGGTGAATTGCGACGCTCTCTGCGACCGGAGGGCGGCGGCGAAATATCGCAAGCGCTGAGCGAGGCTTACGGCTTCATCGAGGGACGCATTACGCGCGCTAATATTACCAGCGACTCATCCGCACTCGCCGACGCTATTTCACTACTGGAAGGAATGCGTGAGACCTGGCGTGAAATTGTGCGTCAAAACCGCCGGCAACCGACTGCCGGTGTCGGATTAGCCTAAGGAAGATTAATGAAAATAGAACCTATCGACAGTTCATCCGGACTAAGTCCGATTCAAAGCCCTGCGGCGCAAAGCCCTAAACGAGTCAAAACGGGGAGGACCTTTCCTGCGCCGCAAATGCCGGCTGATCGCGCTGAAGTCGCGGCTGCATCGCAGACCGACGCCCGCGTGCTGCAAGGCGCCAAACTGCTGCTCGAAGCGACACCGGATATTCGCCAGGATAAAGTAGAACTGGCGCGGCAAAGGCTGCAAGCCGGCTTCTATAACCAGCCGGAAGTGCTTGCCCAAACGGCCGAAAAGATGTCCGCCGATCCTGAGGCGCGTCCGGCCACGCCGTTATCGCTGGAACATATTGCCGGCATTAAAAAACGCATCGCCGAAGGCTTTTACGACCGGCCGGAAATTAAGGACCAGATCGCGCAGAGTTTGCTTGACGATATAGAATAGACTTGATGGATTGAATTAGTCCGGCCATCCGTGAGTTAAACGATAGCGCCTAAAATTTTACATTAATCCATTAAGTGATACCTATCACAAATCGCTCTCTGGATTGTTGTTAAAATCAATTAACCTTCATATAAATCGAGGCGGCGATGTGGTGGACAATGCGTTGGCGATGGCAGGCGTTTGCCCTGCGGATGCGGATCGCGATATGGCGCCTGTTGATACGTCTAAAATTAGTCGAAACACTCTAAAGCCCGGCGGCGGCGCCGGGCTTTGAGTTTTTGGATATCGGCCTGTTTTGATAATTCAGGTCTAAACATTGCAGCGCTATCATACTGACCCCTGCCTGCGCAGGGGGCAGCACAACCGATTGGTGGCTGACTACATTGTCCATACACTTAAAATCTATAATCCAGCGCCTACAGCCGCGCCTTAATGCTGTCCGATAAAGTGCGATAGCGCTCAGCCAGCCTCTCGTTATGGATTTCCAGATGCCCAATGGCTTCTAACTCCTGCCAGGCTTTCTGCACATTGCCGCGGCTGAAATAGACGCTCGCCAGCGTCAGGCGGCCTTCGACATTGTCCGGCGCTAAGGCGATACAGCGCTGCAGCAAGCCGAGCGCTTCATCGCGGCGCCCCAACATCATCAGGGTTTTGCCCTGGTAGAGAGGGACCTTAGGGTCGCCGCTAAGCGTAGCTTCGGCTTCAGTTAATAATCTCAAAGCAGTTTCGTAGTTGCCGATTTCATACTGCAACCTGCCGAGCCTGACCTTATCTTCCGGGTCGGTTTCATAGCCGAGTTTGCCGTAGCGGCTATAAGCCTCAAGCGCCTGCTGCCAGAGGTGCAGTCCGGTCAGCGAGTCCATTTCGGCGCGGATATCGTCGAGTATTTTACGGCGCGCTTCGCTGTCCGGCGAAACTCGTCGCATTAGCATCTCGGCTTGCTCGCGGCGGTCGGTGGCATTATAGATGCGCGCCAGCAGATAAGCCGAAGGAACATTGACCGTGTCGATTTGCATTGCGCGATTGGCGTAGAATTCGGCTGAATCAAGCCGTCCTAACTGGTAGTTGATGAAGCCGATATTGTAAAAGTTCGATGGGTCGGGCGCCGAATCGAGTTTGACGACTTCTTTGAAAGCCGCGAGCGCGCCTTCTAATTTGCCGGCTTCGAACGAATCGCGCGCGGCGGCTAACAGGCTGACGCGGGTCGTTTCGACAGCGGCTTTCTCGGCGTCCCAGCCAGCATAGCCGAACTCCTTCATCGCGCCCCTGAAATCGCCCAGGCTCAGCCGGCTGTAAGCCTCCTTCAAGGCTTCGCCCTGCGCGATGGTCAGTATCTGCCGCGGGTCCTCAAGCCCAATCTTTTGTGCGACTATGACGGCTTCTTCCGGACGCCCAGAACGGTAATAGGCTTCTCCCAAGCGCAGCAAGGCTTCTGAAAAATAAGGATCAATAGCGAGCGATTTGTTGAAGCGCGCAATGGCTTCATCGAACTGGTCGCGCTTCAGGAAAGTATTGCCGATGTTGAACCAGTCCATTCGTGCGTTCTCGCCGCGACGGATAAAGTCGGTGCGGAAATTAGTTACGGGCAGAAAGGCTATTCCCAGCGCTAAAATACGTAGTGCATTATCGTAAGCGCGCCGCTGTAGAGCGCTGCCGGCTTCCGTTAGTAAATATCCAGCGCCTACGGTCAGCGCCAAAGCAGCTGGAAGCCGATATTCCGAACTTACGAAAAATACGACATTAACTAGGAAATAAGCCGCAAACCAAATCCATAATGTCGCGACGCTGTTCCAGCCTTTGCGCCTCCACAATAAAATTAATCCTCCCAAACCCAGAGGCGCAATAATCCACCAGCCGATGGGATTAAACTGCAGAATCGGCGACTCGGCGCGCCCTAAATAAATCGACACATTGTTGGCAAATTCGGCGCGGCTTAAAAAATAAAAGGTCTTCTTGGCGAGCAGCGCCAGATAATCGAGCGGTTCGTTCAGCATCCAGTCCAGCGCGCGGGTGAACCAATAGCGGCCGGCTTCGCGTGTAGTAAGTTCCCGCTCTAAGGCTTCCGATGCCGCGCGCCGATATTCTTCATCCTCGAACTGTGGCTCGACCGACGATAAAAACGGCGCCTCCCAATAAAGACCGGTTGCCTCAGGATTATTGCCGACATAGAAGTTCATTCCCG
Organism: Calditrichota bacterium; assembly: GCA_016867855.1. Lineage (GTDB taxonomy): Bacteria > Electryoneota > AABM5-125-24 > Hatepunaeales > Hatepunaeaceae > VGIO01. The sequence goes on along the minus strand of VGIO01000052.1, from coordinate 8,639 downwards.
CTGAGGATGTCGTCAGCGTGAACTCTCCGCCGGCGATGAGATTGCGCAACCCGACCAGCGTCAGCACAACCAGGACGCCGACAGCCAGCCAGCCGGCATCCGCCCAGCCGTGTTTGCGTTTTCGCCTTACGAACTCCAGAGCCAACAAAACAGGGAATAGCAACACCGAAGGGCGAGCCAGCGCCGATAAGCCGATTAGCGCGCCAAGACCTACCAGGCGCTTGGACGTTGCCGCTTTTAGAATTCCTTCGCTGAGGTTGAGGATGATGATCGAGAGGAATAGAATGAGCGACGTGGTGAGTAAAGTGGCGTCGTAAAATATAAAAGGTGAGTAGAGCGCGGCCAGCGCAGCCGCAACTAGCGCAGGAGTAACGCCGATAACCTGCCGTGCCCAGCGGTAGAGCAGATAAACCATCCCGGCGCCCATCAAACCTTGCAAAGCCATCACCCTGCCCGGTTCAGAGCCGAAAAATACATAGAAGAACGCCAACAGATAGGGATAAAGCGGGCTCATAAAGAACACGCCCTTGCCGATGAAATCCTGCGCTGCGATGTGTTGTGCCCAAGCCGAATAGAAGGCGGCGTCGATTATCGGCACGCGCACCAGGTCGCTGTTCCAGACCAGCGCCAGATGCAGCCAGCGCAGGGACAAAGCCGCGATAAGTATGATATAAAGTGTCAGTCTTTCAGTGCGAGTCGATTCCGACATATTGCCAAATCCAGGTGAAACTAATTCTTTTAAATTAAATTCTATCCGTTCCGAGTTTTCTTCGAGGTAAGGCTTTAGACCGATTAGTCCGGCGGCTTTCAATCACAACGAATTAACAACCGCTTCATCCACTAACTTTGTCCACTCCTGCATTATATCCGCTAATGCCGCACCATTAATATTGTCCATCTATCGAATTCCGTTGGCTGCAATTTTTTCCCCGGCTTCGATGCGGAATTGCAATCTCATCCAGTCTTCGTCCACCCACTTTTGAATTTGCATTCGCTCCTCTCTATTTAAATGTTTGAAACGGCCTTGAAGTTTCAGGTAATCATCAACCGGGCGCAGCTTGGGATTCATCGACAGCCTATAGCGCGTGCCGTCGAAGACTTCATACAAAGGAAAAACGCGCGCTTCGACAGCATAGCGGGATTCAAGGATGGAATCTTTCTCGAAAGCCTTATGACCCGGCGGGCAGGGCGAAAAGATGTGTATCAACCGGAAGCCTTGAATGCCCATTGCGGTCTTGAACTTACGGGTGAAGTCGTCCGGATAGGCGATCGTGGTCGTGGCAGCATAAGGAATACGATGGGCGGCCATTATCTCCAGCAGGTTCTTTTTGCGCTCGCGTTTGTAATTATGCCCCGGCGTAGTGGTCGTCCAGGCGCCCCAGGGCGTCGCCGACGAGCGTTGGATGCCGGTGTTCATATAGGCTTCGTTGTCATAGCAGACATAGATGATGTTGTCGTTGCGTTCGGCAGCGGCGGAAAGTTGTCCGAAGCCGATGTCGAATGTCCCGCCGTCGCCAGCCCAAGCCATTACATTAATCTGCCCGCGTTGGCCGGTGTTGTCGAGTCCGGCGCGGATGGCGCCGGCGGTGATGGCGGCGGTCTCGAAAGCCGTCTGAAAGACCGGCACGCCTGAGGCTGAATATGGGAAAGGTCCGTCGATTACTGCCCAGCAGCAAGCCGGAAATACGATGATGGTCTCGCGGCCGAGGACTTTCAGAGCCAGCCGCATCGCCAGCGCCGCCCCGCAACCCGGACAGGCCACATGTCCAGGATGCATTATTTCATCTTCAGCGAGACCGATGAAATTTTTAAAATGTGGTAAAGGAAGCATTAAGATGAAGGTTAAAGTTGAAGTTAAAATCTTAATCCAGCGATAGCGCTTTATTATCCGCCTGCGTCTGGCGCTTCCGGTTTGGCTTCTTCGTTCGCTGGTTTCTTGCTTTCGACTGTTCCTTTAGTCATAGGGACAGTGAGCGAAACCTCCGTGCCCATAAATTTAAAGAAGAAGGTTCCGTCGATGCGGTATTGGATGTCTTTGTTCTTTGTCAGTTCGACGATGCGTTCAGTGGCTTTTTCAGGCGGGACCTTCATTTTAACCGGCATTTCAGAAGTTTTACCTTTAGGGAAGGTATATTGTTCAGTGATGGAAGCCGTAGCGGTTGGGTCATTGGCTTCCGGCGGAATGGGCTTGTCGTCGGCGAGGAGAATGAAATCGGCTTTGGTCATCAGCAGGTCGATGGCCGAGCCGTTGATAATTTCAACGGTAACGAGAAAGGTGATATTAACGCCGGTTTTTTCGATGCCTTTGAGGCTGACCTTCGGCGTGCCCATTTCGACGCCGGGTTCGACTGACTTGACTTTGAATTCGCACTTATTGACGACTTCTTCTTTAAAAGTCTGTTCGGCGGCTTGTTTGGGATTAGTTAGGCTTTGTTTGGAAATCTTAATCGCCATAGCAGGCGCGGCTGCGAGCGAAAGACAAAGCGAAAGACTGACGAGATGTAAAAGGCTGGACATTTTTTATCCTGTTTAGGTTATTTTTTGTAGTAATATAAATTCAATTGATGAATATGTCAAGTTGATTTAGGGGAATTTTCCTTACTATAATTTTCAATAGGTGTTTATCCCGGCTTCTCAAAGCCGGGGATGTCTGTTAGCAGCAAAGAGGATTGTAAATCGCCATAAAAAAACATAAAATAATTCTATTCACTTGACGATAAAGACATAAAAGATTAAGTTGTAATAGGAGTCTTAATATATAATATAGACGAAATGGACATTATAGAACTTTCCAACTTTCTAACTTCAACTTTCAAACTTTCCAACTTCTTATGATGCTGAATAGTAAATCGCCGCGCGGGCTGGTGACAACCGAGGAGTTTCTCGTTCTATCCGCTGAAATAAATTATCAATTATCAGCGCGCGAAATCAACCGGCAAGCCTTGCTGGCGCTGGTGTTAGGAATGACTGAAATAGAAGAAAAGGATGTTCTGCTGGATACGATAGCCTGCCTCCAAATTGGCTACGGCAAGCAGACGCGCAAGATAGGACCGCTGGCGATATTGCATCCCCTGCGCACCGCTGCGATACTGGCGCGGGTGATGAGCAAGCCCACGATGCTCGATTTGCTAGGCGCATTGCTGCATGACAAAGAGGAAGACCTTGTCAGCCAGCGCATCGGCGAAACCGACTATCAGCGGCTGGAAGAAGAATTTGCCGCGATGCTCAGGCATATCGACCATGCCCATCAGTGGTATTTGGGCGAGCGGCTCGACCTGCTGCGCCGGCGCGAAGATCAAAGTTATACGCAATACATCGGCCGAATACTCGACAACGCCCACCAGATGCCCGACCTGCTGCATATAAAACTCGCTGACCGTTTCGATAACACCTTCGATATACATCTGCAGCGTCCGGGCGTAATACGCTATAATTTTTTCCGCACGGTCTTCGATATTTTATTCGTGCCGGACTTTCCCGGCGTGCAGGTCAGCGAATATCACTTCCTGCCGGGCGAAGACGAAAGCATCATTCTTATATCGCAGATATTCAAGAATGCGAATTTTATGTCGCTTCTGAGGCAGGAGGGTCTTGACCGGCTGGACGAAACGACCGCCAATTTATTTGATGCTTTAGCCATCGCCAACATCCGCGAAGCGCAGTGGATTGCGCTTGAACTATTTGCCTCATATATCGTCAATGTCAAACGGCAGCGCGAATTATTAATCGAAGTGATGGATTATTGTCAATCCGGGGGAACTTTTGCCGTCACTTCGCGCGAGCGCGGACATCCGCTGGACGGGACTTTTATGGAGCGTTATGGCGGGCTTTCCGATGAAGCGCGGCGGAACAAAATCCGGGAACTTTATCGCGATAAAGAGCAATTGGCGAGGGTGACGCTGGCGTTTATCGCTATCTTTTCGTCGTTTCTGAACGACCCGAATTTTTACCTGCAAGGCATCAGCCGCGGCGGAATTCGAGCGGTGGATGATCGATGGGCTGAAATTTGCGCGCCACGCTAATGTTGTGTCAAGTGTGAGAGGTCGGCATTCTGAACGAAGTGAAGAATCTCTTCTAATGTTATGTCAATTGTGCAATGTCGCAGTCATCCTGAACGAAGTGAAGGATCTCGCTGGATAAGCAAGTCTTTAGGACGAGATCCTTCACTCGTTTATGATGACGACATATTACGCTTGAATAGCACTAGGGAGTGGGGAGACGTGATACTTCACTTTGTTCAGGATGACACAATTTGTGCTATAACCTAATGCGTCAACACGCTTACAACTTACAACTTACAACTTACAACTTTTCTCTAAATGCGCCGTCGTCCTGAACGATTGAATAAATTTCTTTCCGTGCTAGGGGCATACTCGCATCCGTTGATATTGACGCATAACAATCCGGATCCGGACGCGATTGCTTCAGCCTGGGGGATGAAGAAACTACTCGAAAATAATGGGTGGAATGAAGTTACGCTTGGCTACAGCGGCTTGTTAGGACGGGCAGAAAACCGCGCGCTTGTGAAGGCGCTCAGCGAACCATTCATACGTTTGGAAGATTTGGAGGGCCAATCGGGAGGCGAACCCGATGGCCGGCGCCTATCGACCAGACCTATGCCACTTGACGCTTACGATGGTCTAGTTATCGTCGATGGACAGCCCGGCGCCGGTAATATCAGCCTGCCGGCTTCGATTCCGGTGGCAGCCGTATTAGACCATCATCCTCGTCTTCAGAATTTGTCGGCGGATTTCATCGATGTCCGCCCGGCGTTCGGCGCCTGCACGGCGCTGGTGTATGAGTATTTCAAGCAGTGCGACCTTGAGCCGGATAAAATCACAGCCACCGCTTTCTATTATGCCATTCGCACTGAGACGCAGGAATTGGGGCGGGAAGCCGATTACCGCGACCGCTGGCTGTTCCGGCATTTAGCGCATCGCGTAGATTGGATTCTATTACATAGCATCGCACATGCGCCGGTGCCTCGCAGTTATTATGCGACCTTTAAGATTGCGCTTGAGCGCGCTCGTCTATATCGCGATGCGATATTTGCCGATGCCGGCGAACTGCCGATACCGGACGCTTCCGCTGAAATCGCCGACTGGCTGCTGCGCCTGGATGAAGTCAAATGGGCTTTATGCTGTGGGACCTACCGCGGCCGCTTGCTATTCTCGCTGCGATCGCTGGTCATCGACGCTCGCTGCGGAGCAATAGCGGTGAGAATCGTCGAGAACTGGGGCTTGGCCGGCGGACACGGTTCAATGGCCGGCGGGCAGATTAAATTGGCGCCGTCCGGCTACAACCGCAATACGGCGCTGGCTGAATTGGAACGTCGGTATCTCGCTGTGATGGGCTATTCCGGCGAAACGCCAGTCGAGGATCCATTTGCCATAGTGCCCGGTGAATTATCCCGCCGCAAGTTTGGCGCGGATTTGGCTTGACTATCTTAGTAAAAAGTCATAAATTATATGTTTAATATAATCCTAATTTCTTATATAGTGCTATGTCAAGCGTAAGATGTCGTCATCCTGAACGAAGTGAAGGATCTCGTCTGGTTAGTAAGTCTTTAGGACGAGATCCTTCACTTCGTTCAGGATGACATACGACATTGCACAATTGACATAACACTAGCGCTCAAAGACAAGACTTCAATCTGTCCGTTGCAGCGGTCATTTTCAGTCGGTCGCAACGGATTTGCAGCGGAAATCAGCCTTCTCGAGTGAGGATTCAGACTACTGATACACGCTGAAGATGAACTTCGTTCTTGCACAAAATCAAATAAAATTTGAACGATAAACCTCTAAATCCAAATACCGCTTCTATTGATATCGCCCGCCGTTTGATTGGACTTGAGTGCGAAGCCTTGAATGGTTTGGCAACTCGCTTAGGCGAAGATTTCGAGCGGGCAGTGGAGGTTTTATATTCCTGCCACGGCAAGATAATTGTCACCGGGTTGGGCAAATCCGGCATAGCCGCCAAGAAGTTGGCGGCGACATTGGCGTCATCCAACGCACCGGCGTTGTTTCTTCACGCCAACGAAGCGGTGCATGGCGATATGGGCGTCATCCGCGCCGGCGATGCAGCGGTGGCGATTTCCTACTCCGGCGAGACGCGCGAAGTCGTCAGCCTCATTCCACATTTTAAGTTGTTAGGCGTGCCTGTGATCGCCATCAGCGGACAGTCCAATTCCTCGCTGGCGACAGCCGCGGATGTGCATCTCGATGTGTCAGTGCCGAACTATGATTGGCCGTTCGGGATAATTCCAACCGCCTCGTTAGTGGCTTCAATCGCAGTTGGCGACGCCTTGACCATCGCACTGTTAGTGCGGCGCGGCGTTAAAGAAGAAGATTTCGCTCTGTTGCATCCGGAAGGATTGTTAGGGCGGAAGATGCTGGTCAAGGTCGCTGATTTAATGCACACCGGCGAGCGTCTGCCGATTGTCAGACTCGAATCGAATATGCGCAATGTGTTGACGGAAATTACCTCCAAGATGCTTGGCGTGGCATGTGTCCTGAACGACGAAGATGAATTAATCGGCATAATAACCGATGGCGATGTGCGACGACTGCTTGAGCGAATTGACAATCCGCTTAGCCTGACCGCTGGCGAAGCAATGACGCGCCATCCTAAAACTATCCCTGCCGATATGTTAGCGGCTCACGCGCTGCACATTATGGAGAAGTATTCCATAACTTCATTACCGGTGCTGAACGGCGACCGCCGACTCATCGGACTTATCCATCTGCACGATATTTTAAAGTTGGAGACCGTTCGGTGAAAGCAGCCGCACTGCCGGCGCAGATGCGCGAATGCGACCGCATCGCCATCGAAGAACTGGGGATACCGGGGATAGTTCTAATGGAGTCGGCGGCGCGGGGCGCGGCCAAGCGGGCGCGCGCCTTGTTAGGCGGCGAAGTTCGTTCGAAAAGCGTTGCCGTCGTCTGCGGCAAGGGCAATAACGGCGGCGACGGCTTTGCCGCAGCGCGCTACCTGCTTGGCTGGGGCGCTGAAGTCAAACTTTTTCTTTTGGGTCGATTAGACGAACTTCATAGCGACGCTAAGGTTAATGCAGATATATATCGCCGGTTAGGCGGCTCAATTTGCGAATGCCCCGAAACGCGTGATTTAAAACACTTGAAAAGAACAAATTGTGATTTAATTTTAGATGCCATTTTAGGGACCGGCGCATCCGGCGAATTGAAGGGTCTTTTTACTGAAGCAATTAGGATTTTAAATGCGTCAGCGGTTCCTATTTTGGCGATAGACATTCCTTCCGGCGTCGATGGCGCGACCGGAGCAACACGGTCGATTGCAGTTCAAGCCAACGAGACGGTCACCTTCGGACTATTAAAAACCGGCTTATTATTTCCGCCTGGACGCGAACATTGCGGCGCTGTTTCAGTTGTCGATATCGGCATTCCGCCAGCGGTAGTAGATCGCGTCGGCGTCGATCAATATATAATTGAACCAGCCGATGTTCGCGCTGCGCTGCCGAAGCGCAGCCCGGCTGCGCATAAAGGCGATGCGGGATATGTTTATATCTTAGCCGGTTCGCCAGGGCTAACCGGCGCAGCGGCGCTAGCGGCCGAAAGCGCTATGCGTTGCGGAGCCGGTCTGGTGATAGTGGGAACGCCAGCCGGACTTAATCCCATCCTGGAAGCCAAACTGACCGAAGCGATGACCGAACCGCTGCCGGAGACTGCTGATGGCTGTTTATCGCCTCAGGCTTGGACGCAAATCGAAAAGCGGCTCGATTGGGCCGATGCAATCGCCGTCGGTCCAGGCTTAGGGCGCGACCCGCAAACCGCGCAATTAATTTTGCGCCTACTTAAAAATGTCCAAAAACCTCTTATAATCGACGCCGATGGATTATACCATTTAGGCGCCGATAAGGAAAAATTTAACCTGCCGTCCAATTGCGTTCTCACACCGCATCCGGGCGAGTTGTCACGGCTGATAGGGCTGTCGATTCCTGAAATCGCCGCCGACAGAATGGGAATTGCCCGTAAAACAGCAGCCGAATGGCGTGTTGTATTACATTTGAAGGGTGCGCCGAGTCTGACGGCGGCGCCAGACGGCCGGGTCATTATCAACTCGACCGGCAATGCAGGTATGGCGACCGGTGGCAGCGGCGATGTGCTGACCGGCGTCATAGCCGCTCTGATGGCGATGGGCTTAAATTCGTTCGACGCCGCCTGGTGCGGCGCTTATTTGCACAGCCGTGCCGGCGACCTGGCAGCAGTCAAAAAAGGGCAATTTGGAATGTTGGCGGGGGATATAATCAACTGCCTGCCTGAAACACTTATCGAGCTAAGTTATTGAAAATTAATTTAAAGCGCTTCGGTTGGACAACATTAACAGCACACTATATCGGCTTCACATTTATCCTGTCGAAAATCCCCAGTCATTTAATACCATTTAGACTAAAATCTAAACTGTTTTTCGGTCTCCATTCGGATTGGGCGCTGCATTTCATAGAATACGCCATTTTGGCGGTTTTGCTGTATTTCACATTAGCGTCCTGGTCGGTTTTGAATAGACGGTCCGGGCTTTGGCTGGCAGGTATTTGGGCGGTCAGCGGAATAATCGGCATTATAAATGAACTGCTGCAGAACGGGACGCCGGGCCGCACGGTAAGT
>VGIO01000051.1 GCA_016867855.1 Calditrichota bacterium | reverse complement strand
ACGAATATTTCTCGGTTGATTATGATATTGTTTGGAATGTTGTGACAAAGGAAATTCCGGAGTTACTAACAACGTTAATTTGATTTACATTAGAAAATTGTTTGTATGATAGAAGAAATCCAGATACTACTTGACAACTACACCGAATGGCTGGGCGATAAGACCGTTCTGCGGCAGATAAACGACTGGGTGGAAATCACCACACCCTATCTCGACCGCCACAACGACTATATCCAGATTTATGCCCAGCGGAACAACGGCGGCTTTCTGCTCACCGACGATGGATGGACCATCAGCGACCTCGAGTCATCCGGCTGTAAAATTCAGAGCGGCAAGCGGCAGGACCATCTGAAGATGGTTCTGAATGGATTCGGCGTGGCCGAGAACAACGGCGCTTTGCAGGTTTTTACATACAAAGATAATTTCGCGCTCCGAAAGCACAATCTCCTACAAGCCATCTTGACCGTCAACGATATGTTCTATCTATCGGAAGCGGTCATCAAACCGCTCTTTTTAGAGGATGTAACCAACTGGCTGGACGAAAACAGCATAAGATATATACCCCGCGTCAAATTCAGCGGCAAGAGCGGATATGACCACTTGTTCGACTTTGTGATACCCAAGAGCCGGACTATGCCAGAGCGGATAATACGCGCCATCAACCGCCCCGGCAAGGAGTCAGCGCAGGCGTTCGTCTTTGCCTGGCTGGACACCCGCGAAGTCCGACCGCCGGACTCGCAGGCTTATGCCATAATCAACGATTCGGACGGCAGCATCCCGGCTTCGGTTACCGATGCGCTTGTAAGTTATGAAGTTGCGGTTGTGCTGTGGAGTTTGAGGATGGGGAAGTTGGCGGGATTGGCGGAGTGAATTTACCTATTCCACTATGACTACTTAAAAACAAATTTTAACAAAGGAGTCTTACAATGAAAAAGTCAATTTTAGTTTCTGCCATTGCCTTGTTGTTGTCGGTGAACTTGGCAGCAGGGCAGGATTCAAGCGGAGTGAGGAAGGTGGGACAGATTTATACTCATTGGGATAATGCCAATGATATTGTTGTTAGTGGTAATTTTGCCTATATTGCCGATGGATATGCAGGAATACGTGTAATGGATGTCTCTGATCCTTATAATCTTCAAGAAGTAGGATTATTTGATACTCCTGGATTTGCATTTAGCGTTGCAGTCTCAGGAAATCATATTTTTATTGCAGATAAAGGCGGAGGTATGCGAGTAGTAAACAAACACAATCCTTACCGTTTGCATGAAGTTGGACATTTCACAACTCCAGGATTGGCTTATGGTATTACTGTTGATGGAAACTATGCATATATTTCCATCAAGGATGGAGGATTCTGTATTGTGGATGTATTAGAACCCGCTCGACCACAAGAAGTAAGTTACTTTAGAACTAACCTTCAAATTTGGGAAATAGTAGTTAGCGGAAGTTATGCCTATTACACAGATAATAGCTTACACATTGTAGATATTACTGATCCAGTCCATCCTAATGAAACCGGATTCTTTTTTACCGATGGATGGGCTTTGGGTATTGCAGTTGCAGGAAATTTCATTTATGTCGCTGATTATTTCGACTCATTAAGAATTGTTAATGTTGCTAATCCCCAACAACCCTTACAGGTGGGAGTATGCGGACTTGGAGATTTATTAGGATATGATGTTGCAGTCAATGATCAATATGCCTTCGTTACAGCGGGTCATTATTTGATTGTCGTAAATATTTCTGATCGCAGTCAACCTCGTGTAATTACAAGACGCGAAATGCAGCGAAATGCCAAAGTTGTCGAACTTAGTAATAACTTTGCTTATGTTATTAATGATGGTTTACAGGTCGTGGAAGTTTCGGACCCTCATAGACCACAATTAGCGGGATCATTTTATCCTTCCGGATGGATAACTTCAGTTGTGTCACTTTCAAACTATGCTTTTATAGCAGATGGCTATGATGGATTGCGTATAGTCGATATTTCTAATCCAGTAGCGCCTCAAGAGGTTGGAGTATGCGATATACCTGGTTTAGCCTTTAATGTCGATGCTTTTAGAACCTATGTTTACCTTATCAATTATGGAACCGACTTAAGAGTCATCGATGTTACAGATCCAATCCATCCATTTGAAACAGGGATCTTCGATTCACCGGGTTTTGCTCGAGATGTGGTTGTCGATGGGAATTATGCTTATATTGCTGATGGCGGAGGAGGCATGCGGGTTGTTGATATCTCAAATGATGCTCATCCTCAAGAAATCGGGTATTTCGCTACACCTTGGCTGGCATTTGGCGTTGATGTTGACGGAAATTACGCTTATATTGCGGCTACAAACTTATATATTGTCGATATTTCCAATCCAAATTGCCCAACAGAAGTAGGTGTATATAGACCACCCATAGGAGGTGTAAGTGAAGTTACCGTCAATGGAAATTATGCTTATATAATAACTGGAATAATTGGAAGAGGAGAGATGCGTATAGTTTGCATTGAAGATCCAAGACACCCCTATGAAACTGGATTATATACTGCTCCTTCAATTCTAAAAAGAATTCCAATATCAGGTGTTGCGATAAGATCAGGTGTTGCAATAAGGGAGAATTTTGTCTTTATCGCAGATGGCGATTCAGGATTGCGAGTAGTCAACGTATCTAATTCTGCTCGGCCGATTGAAACGGGTTTCTATGATACCCAAGGTTACTCAACCGGGGTAGCAATTGCTCAAAATGGTTTTGTTCTTGTCGCCGACGGCACCAACCTCGGCATCTACGACTGTTCCGAAGCTCTTGGTCTTTCTGAAACTACTCTATTACCATTATCGCTGAGTTTTTTATCCGCCTACCCCAATCCCTTCAACGCCTGCACGACGGTCGACTTCAGCCTGCCTCGTGCTGGTGCAGTGAGTCTGCTGGTCTATGATCCGCTGGGGAGGTTGGTGACGGATTTAACTCCGCAGGGCTGGCTGCCGATCGGCGAGCATCGGGCGGTATGGAATGCTGCCGGTCTGCCGGCGGGGAATTATGTGCTGTGTCTGCGGGCGGGGGATTTGAGGCAGTATCGGCAGGCGGTGGTGGTGAAATAAATTTTCAGTATTCCGCGATAGTCGAACATTAATTTTTACAATCCAAAACGACTGCAATGCCTTTAAACGAAATATCCGAACTTGCTCGCTTGAGCGTCCCGGAAAAAATCCTGTTGGTCGAGGATTTGTGGGACAGCATCACAGGAGATGAGTCTGCGGTGCCGGTCCCGCGGAGCCATCAGGATGAGTTGGATAGAAGATTTAGAGCCTATAAATCAAATCCAGGCTGCCTTTTGTCACTCGAGGAACTCCGGGCGAATATTAGAAAACGGAAATGACCCATTCGGTCCACTTTCTGCCGGAGGTTGCGGATGATGCTATCGCTGGATACAGGTGGTATGAATCCAAGGCGGTTGGGCTGGGAGAGGATTTCCTGCGGATGTTCTATGTCAGCGCGAGGCTAATTTCAGCAAATCCATTGCTCTATCCGAATGTGCATCGTGAGTTTCGCCGGTGTTTATTACGGCGTTTTCCATATGCGCTGTATTTCAAGATAGAAGGCGATGAGGCTATTGTGATAGGATTGTTTCACTGTGCGAGAAATCCTCAAACTGTCAAAGCCGTGTTGCGAGTGAGAAACAAACTAGAGGATTCTTAAGAAGAGACTTCCAACATCTAATAGCGGCTACATTTTACATCCCCCCTTGCTCCCCCCCGCAAGCGGTGGGGGAATTGCGGAACAAGATAAATCTTGAACTCTGAACTTATACGAAATCCAAGGACAAACCTATGACCAAAGAACTGACAATCGACGAAGACGGGCGGATAACGCTGCCGGAGGAGGTCCGCGAGCGGCTGGCAAAGAAGCCAGGTCTGAAAATGCGTCTTAAGCAAACGCCCGAAGGCAAGTTTATCATCGAAATCGGTTACGACCCGCTCGACCTTAAAGGAATAATCAAAGACCGCGGCATAAAACTGACGGTCGAAGAAATCAACCAGGCTATCCTGGATAAAGGCAAACACATTTGATAGCGCTCGATACAAATGTGGTCATCAGGCTTCTGATGGCGGACGATGAAGCGCAGTATGACCGAGTCAAGAGGCTTCTGCAAAGGCTTCAGGACGAAGGCGAAGAAGCGGTCATCACCGATAATGTGTTGTCCGAAACAGTCTGGGTTTTGAAAGCCTACTATCAAGCCGGCAAGGGTGAGATAGTATCGGCATTAGAGTATTTAGCCAGTGCAGTGGGATTTCGTCTGGCTTCTCCATTGCGCTTCTACAACGCTCTGAATGCTTTTACTAATGGCCGCGGCGACTTTGCTGATTATCTTTTGCGCGAACAAGCCTTCGAAGCCGGCTGCCGGACGGTCGCCACATTCGACAAGGCTTTATTGACAGACGAAGGCTTTTTCGAACCGTAGCAAGACGAGATGCTTCACTTCGTTCAGCATAACTCGGCAGGCTAAAGACCGCTTGCCCTACTAAGTTGTCGACGGGCAGGGACGCCCGTCCTCCTTTTAAACTTTCAACTTTTAACTTTCAACTTTCAACTTGTAACTCACACTTTACACTATACACAATAAATGCAAATACGCCCTGAAGAAATAACCCGCATCATCAAGGAACAAATCGAGGGTTTCGAAGCCCGCGCCGATCTGTCGGAAGTCGGTGAAGTCATCCAAGTCGGCGACGGCATCGCCCGTATCTACGGGCTGGAAAATTGTATGGCGAGCGAACTCATCGAGTTCCCGCACAGCGTCTATGGGATGGCGCTCAACCTCGAGGAAGATAATGTCGGCGTGGCGCTGTTCGGCGAAGATAAACTGATTCGCGAAGGCGACCAGGTCCGCCGCACCGGCCGCGTCGTTCAAATCCCCGTCGGCGACGAACTGCTCGGCAGGGTCGTCAATCCGCTCGGCTTCCCGCTCGACGGCAAAGGGCCTATCAACACGTCCAAATTCAATCCGGTCGAAAAGAAAGCCCCCGGCGTCATATTTCGGCAGCCGGTCAAAGAGCCGCTGATGACCGGACTGAAAGCCATCGACTCGATGATACCCATCGGCCGCGGGCAGCGCGAGTTAATCCTCGGCGACCGCCAGACCGGCAAGACCGCCATCGCCGTGGACGCCATCATCAACCAAAAAGGCAAGGATGTCGTCTGCATCTATGTCGCCATCGGTCAAAAAGGCTCGACCATTGCCAAGGTGGTCAAGACCTTGGAAGATCATAACGCGTTGGAGCATACGATCGTCGTTTCATCGACGGCTGTCGAGTCGGCGCCGATTCAGTTCTTAGCGCCTTACACTGGAGCCGCCATTGGTGAGTTCTACCGTGACAGCGGGCGGCACGCGCTTGTAGTCTATGACGACTTGACTAAGCACGCCTGGGCTTACCGGCAGTTGTCGCTGCTTCTGCGAAGGCCGCCGGGACGTGAGGCTTATCCCGGCGATGTTTTCAACCTGCACTCGCGGCTGTTAGAGCGCGCGGCGAAGATGTCGGAAGCCGAAGGCGGAGGCTCGCTCACGGCGCTGCCCATTATCGAAACCCAGATGGGCGATGTGTCGGCTTATATCCCGACTAATGTCATCTCTATCACCGACGGGCAGATCTACCTTGAGCCTGAACTGTTCTACGCCGGTATCCGCCCGGCCATCAATGTCGGCATCTCGGTCTCCCGCGTCGGCGGCAATGCCCAGTTCAAGGCGATGCGGCAGGTGGCTGGCTCTTTAAGGCTAGACTTGTCGCAATACCGCGAATTGCAAGCCTTCGCCCAATTCGGCTCAGATTTGGATAAAGCCACCCGCCAGCAACTCACCCGCGGCGAGCGGTTGACTGAAGTGCTGAAGCAGGGGCAATATAATCCTTACTCTTTCGAGGAGCAGGTGGCGGTGTTGTTCCTGGCAGGCAAGGGCTATCTGGACGAAGCGCCGCTGGCCGAGGTCAAGCGCGCCGAAGATGAATTCGTGCGGCTAATCCGCGACATTCACCGCGATATTTTGTCCGACATCGCTGAACGCAAGATACTCGATGACGATTTAAACAATCGTCTCTCTCAAGCCTGCAAAGACTTTGCGCAAGGCTTTAAAACCATTAAATAGTATTGAGGAAGTTAATTTCCAACCGCAGTTAGCAGCAGGTTCTGAAAGCAAGCAAATGGATAGTCAAAGCCTTAGCCGGAAGAAGCGCTAACTATCTAAATTCGTATTAATGACAATGTCAATGTCAATAGGGATTTACTGTTATTATCATTATCATTGTCATTAGCATTGTCTTAGCCTTACATAGATGCCATCTTTAAAACAAATCAAACGCCGCATATCGGGCGTGCGCAGCACGGCGCAAATCACGCGGGCGATGAAAATGGTCGCGGCGGCTAAGTTGAAGAAAGCCCAGCAGAATATGGAGCGGTCGCGGCCTTACGCCCATCGACTGATGGAAGCCATTGCTTCGCTGGCCGGGCGGACATCATCGGATCTGCATCCGCTGCTTGCCGTGCGCGAGCCTAATTATACCGGGGTTGTGAATGTAACCTCCGACCGCGGACTGTGCGGTTCGTTCAATGCCAACATCTGCCGGCAGACACAGAAAGTGCTTGCCGATTTCAGCGGCAAAACCGTCGAACTGATAACCATCGGGCGCAAAGGCTACGACTTCTTCGTCAAGCGTGACGCTAAAATCTACCGGCATTTTCCGGGTGTATTTCAGGAGTTGCAGTTCTCACAAGCCGCGGCTATAGGCGGGTCGATTGTCGATTTATATTGCACCGGGCATTTCGATCGCATATATTTAGTCTTCAATGAATTCAAGAACGTTGTCCAGCAGCGAATCGTCTGCGAGCAATTGCTGCCGATTATACCGCAGAAACCTATGACCGCCTGGCGGTCGGTCGAGTTCATCTACGAACCTAATTCGGCCGCCGTGCTGGACAAACTGCTGCCGATGTATGTCAACATAGAAATTTGGCATATTCTGCTGGAATCTTATGCTGCCGAGCAAGGCGCGCGGATGTCGGCAATGGACAACGCCACCGAAAACGCACTGGAATTAGTGGATAATCTTTCATTGCAATACAATAAGGCGCGCCAAGCCGCGATTACTAAGGAATTACTCGAAATCGTCGGCGGAGCGGAAGGATTGAAATAATGCTGATGCTAATGCTAATGCTGATGGTGATGGTGATATTAATTCCTAAAGTTTTGAACTTAAAGATCAAAGCCTAAACAGGTTGTCCGAGAATGTGTAATTGGCAAGGCGGACGTCCCCGTCCGCATTGACCCTTAACGTGCATTTTTAACATTCTCGGACAGACTGTAAAGCCCATAGCTTAAAGTCCAATAATAACAAGGATTTACAATGCGTTTAATCGTAGTGAGTTTTATAGCGGCGATGCTAATCGCCGGCTGCGCACGGTGGGGAGGGTATGTTCATAACAGCGAGAAACTGCCGCTGAAGATAATCTTCCCCGAAAAATGGGATGTTTTCGACAGGTCGGACGACCGGCGGGATTTTTTAGTTGCTTCCTATCCAGGTTCGCCAGATACGAAAATCGAGGTAACCACCACACCAACGGCGCCGGATATTCATCCAAACGAAATCTACCCGACCTTTCAAGCGGGCGGCGGCGACCAGGACGACCTGCTCGAATTTGAAGTCACCGACCGAGGCTCAGTATCCTGTTCCAATGCTGAAGGACGCTATATCAAAGTCCAATGGCTCGGTGAAAAGTCCCGTATGCGCGGCTATCGCGCTCTATTCCTCGGCAACCGCTATCTGCTTGAGATTAGAATCTCAATACCGGCTGACGACTATATTACGCACGAATTGGAACTGGCAAAAATGATGAAATACATCGAAATATAGTTGAAAGGTGGAAATTTTGAGAGTTATAAAGGTGTAAGGTGAAAGGTGTAAGTTTATAATGTGGAAATTTGAAAGTTAATAAAGGGTGTTAATAAGGTTAAACTTTTATCAAAGTAAGACTTAATCACAATACCCCCGCTTGTCTTACACTTTACTCAATGTGCCAATAGATTTTTCACGGACATAAAACATCAAAATAGATAAAATGCCCAACACAGGAATTGTTCGTCAAATCATCGGCGTGGTCGTGGATGTAGCCTTCCCGGAAGGGGATTTACCGGGGCTTTACAACGCCTTGTATATCGACCGCGGCGGTAACAACCAATTAACCCTCGAAGTTCAGCAGCATTTAGGCGACCGGATGGTGCGTGCGATCGCGATGGATTCGACCGACGGTTTGCAGCGCGGCGCGGTCGTTGTTGACAGCGGCGGACCTATTACCATCCCGGTTGGACGGGAAACGCTCGGCAGATTGATAAATGTCGTCGGCGAGGCTATCGACGGATTAGGCGCAATCCAAACGTCGACGCGCTATCCTATTCACCGCACGCCACCGCCATTAGTCGAACTCGACACTGCCACCGAAATGCTCGAAACCGGCATTAAGGTTATCGACCTCATCCAGCCTTTTTCCAAGGGTGGTAAAATCGGCTTGTTCGGCGGCGCTGGCGTAGGCAAGACTGTCATCGTAATGGAACTAATAAACAACATAGCCAAGCAGCACGGCGGCATTTCGGTCTTCGCCGGGGTCGGCGAACGCACCCGTGAAGGCCACGACCTGTTGCGCGAAATGATAGAATCGAATGTCGTCAGTTACGGCGATAAATTCGATATGAAGAGTTTCGACCTTAATACAGTCGACAAAAGCCTTCTGAAAGACTCCCGCGTGGCGATGTCCTTCGGTCAGATGAACGAGCCGCCCGGCTGCCGCGCCCGCGTCGGTCTGACCGGCGTTACTTTAGCCGAATACTTTCGCGACGAAGAAGGCAAGGATGTGCTGCTATTCATCGATAACATCTTCCGCTTCACGCAAGCCGGTTCGGAAGTCTCGGCGCTGCTTGGGCGTATGCCCTCGGCGGTGGGCTACCAGCCGACACTTTCGACCGAGATGGGCGCTTTGCAGGAGCGCATCACTTCGACCAAGAAAGGCTCGATTACATCCGTTCAGGCAATTTATGTGCCGGCTGACGACCTGACCGACCCGGCGCCGGCGACCACCTTCGCACACCTCGATGCCACAACCGTGCTTTCGCGCCGCATCGTCGAAATGGGAATCTACCCCGCCGTTGACCCCCTTGACTCGTCTTCGCGGATTATGGACCCGCAAGTTGTCGGCGATGAGCATTATAATGTCGCTAAGCGGGTGCAGCAGATTCTGCAGCGGTATAAAGATTTGCAGGATATCATTGCTATCTTGGGAATGGATGAATTATCAGACGATGATAAATTGACGGTCGAACGGGCGCGACGCATTCAGAAGTTCCTATCGCAGCCGTTTCATGTCGCGGAAGCGTTCACCGGTAGAAAAGGCGCTTATGTGCCAATAAAAGAAACCGTGCGCGGCTTTAAAATGCTCATCGACGGCGAACTCGACGAAGTTCCCGAACAGGACTTTTATATGGCTGGTGGCATAGATGAAGTCTGGCAGCGATGGGAGGAGCGGCGCAAAGTTGCCTGAAGATATCCAACTTAAGGAGACCGGCGGAGCGGCGACCATTCATGTGACCATTGTTACACCGTCCGGCACTCAGGAAGAGTATGATGTTCGTCATATTCGCTTGCCGGGCAGCGAGGGCGAGTTCGGCGTGCTGCCGGGACATATCCCCTTTTTAACGACCTTAAAGATTGGTCCGGTCTATATGGACACCGCTAAAGAGCGTATCGTATGGGCGGTGTCCGGCGGGTTCGTCGAAGTCTTAGGCGACGCTGTGATGATACTTGCCGAGACGGCCGAGCGTGCCGACCAAATCGACCGTGAGCGCGCCGAAGCTGCCCGCCAGAGAGCATCGGGACGTTTGAGAGATAGTCGGACCGAAATAGATGTCAATCGCGCCCAAGCCGCTCTTGCACGCGCCGTCAATAGGCTCAATGTGATGAAAAGTTAGAAAGTAAGAGAGTTAGAAGTAAGAAAGTTATACATTACGTCGAAGCGCTTTGCATTGTCACAAGTGTAATGCTGAACGCAGTAAAACATCTCATCTGGTCAGACAGGGGCTTGAGACGCTTCACTTCGTTTAACACGACTCTATTGTCTTTATGCATACTCTTTATGTCGCTATGTTTAGATTCTTATTGCTGAATCAAGGATAGGCAACAAAATTAGCGGGTTTATATGAAAGTCGATTGTAATCGCCAAATTTAGTTAAATTTTCAGAGTTGTCAAATTTTCTTTTTAAATTTATAATAACGCTTGACATTAGGCTAAAAAAAGGTTATAATTGATTACTATGACGCTGTTGTATGAGCAGCGCGGTTAATCGATAATAAATTCTTTAATATAAACGGAGCGGAATGTTGATTCGCCGATCGCTGGGCAGCCTGACCGGACTTCTGGCGTTGACATTATCCTTGTGCGCTCAAAATGTGTCTGCGCCGGAATCTGCAGCCGGTGATGTAAATTCGTCGGAACAGCTCTACCGCGCCTACTCTGAATTCTACTTCCTGCGGCGCGATATCGAATTCACGCTTGAGATGACGCTCCGCGAATCTTTTCTCGCCTGGCTCTACCAAGGTATCGCCCAAGAAGCCTCCAGCCGAGCGGCAGACGCCCCGTCTGCCACCCTTGACGCTATTAGTCCTCCGGAATTAGCCGGCTACAACGAATCAGAATATGCGGTCGGTGAAATTCCTGCGGATGCGCCTCTGCGCATCCGTTATGCGGCTTATATGAACTATCTGCACAGCGAGTTCAATCATAAATATCTTCAAGCCCGCCTTATCAAAGACCGCCTAATCGAAAATGCGACCCACGAGCAGTGCAAGCGGATGTTCAAGCGCGACACGGAATCAGCGATGCTGGCTTACCGTGATGAATTATACCGCGATGCAATTTTACGATTCGACGAGTGTATAAACGCTTATGGCTATGTCGATGTTGCAGATATAGTCTTCTATCGCGCCGAGACTTACCTCGCGCTGCACCTTTATGAATTAGCCTTTGCTGATTATCTGTATGTAATTGAGAAATCATCCGATGCCAAATTGCGCGTTGTGGCGCTCGAACGGCTGATTCCGCTTGTCGGCGACCGGGGCGATATTTCTGTAATGCTGGAGTTCTGGACACAATATCAAACCGAGTTTGGACCGCAGTCGGCGAAATACTGGACGATGGCTGAACTCGCGGCGCGTTATCTATTTGCGAGCAGCCGCTGGTCGGAGGCGCGCGCAATTTTCATGAGCATACCGACGAATTCGCCGAATTATATGGAAGCCCAGCTGCGCGCCGGCGATTGCTCGCTGGCGCTCATCGACCTGGACGACGCCCGTGCCCGCTTCACATCGCTGGTCGATATGCCGGTTGGGAAAAAAGGCGGCATTAAAGCATTTGCCGTCATTAAGCGCGAAGCCCAAATTCGGCTCGGCTATATTAATTATATGCGCGGCGAATACGATTTAGCCTTCGCCAATTTCAGCCGTATCAAAGGCGACGACGATTTAGCCGAACATAGCGAGTTGATGAGCATCTGGTCGCTCTATAAATTAAATTCATATACGAATGTTCAACAACTATGCAACGAATTTATCACCGCGCATCCGAACAGCCAATACCTCTATGAAGCGAAATGTCTGCTCGGCTTTGCGCAGGAGATGATGGGCGGCGCCGATAATGCCCTTAAAGACTACCGCTCGGTTATGGGCGCTCTGGACGACCGGCAGGATTTCCACGATTTCAACTATGAACTAAAAGCCATTGCCGAAGCGCTGGGCGAATTAAACCGAATGGAAGAGATGATTTTTATGGCAGGGGAGAGCGATTTATTTCCGGATTATCTCGCTTTAAGACAGAAACTTTCCAGTTTGACTAACGGGGTGAAGTTGGCGCGGGCGATAAAAACTACCCCGATGCTGACCGAGATATTAAAGGAACAGGTCGCTTTAGGCGAGTTGTTCGCCGAACAACAGGCTTTTGAGCAGCAACTTTACGAAGCGCAGGACACTAAACTCTTTAACGAATATCGTAATATCGTCGATGGGTTAATGGACAGCGGCAGCGAACTTTCGGCTGCTGTGCGTTTTTATATGAAGCAGAAATCACTAATACAACGCGAACAGGACCAGCAATTTGAAGCGTTGATGGTTGACACGTTGCGCAATCGGCTGGAACGCGAGTGGGCGATGACCCGGGAAGCGTTGAACTTGCTGCGGGCCGAGCGCACCCGAATAGGGATTACGGATCCATCGGCGCTGGTGGATTTATCCGGCTTGGAAGTTGACTTGACCGCTCTGCAAGACCGGATCCTCAAAGTCCGAAACGATTTGAAGAAATTAGGGCAGGACCGCGTCAAGAGCAATCTGGATGAATGGAGCGATTTCGCTTATCAGCGATATACTTTCGGCGGTTTGAATTTCGATAATTTTTATGCCCAGCAGCACCGTCTGGATGCTTTAGACCGCTATATTCAACAGACCGGGCAAATTTTACGCGAGCGTATCGAAGCGCGTAAAACTGTGCCTGAGTTGCCGGTTGAATTAATCCTCGTTACACAGCCTAATGAAGCGCCTTATTACGCGCCGATGGCGCCGCTTTGGGGTGTTCAGCCGGCTGAGCGGGTTTCGCCGCCGACCGAGTCGATGCCTGCGCCGCTTCCGGAAGGTTCGCTTGAGCCGCCTGCAGAACCAACCGCACCTATTCAAGATGAGCCTGTTCCGACAGAGATACCTGGCGAGACGACGCCGGCTGATCCGCAAGTTAAGCCTGCTGACGAACCTGCACCTGAGCCCGGCGGAGCCGAACCTCCAACCGAGCCTTCTCTGGATCCTGGTGCGGTTGAGCCAACACCGGCGCCCGAACCAGGTGGAGCCGACCCGTCAACTGAACCACCCGGCGAGCCTGCACCGCAACCGCAGACTCCTCCCGGCGCCGGCGAGCAACACTCACAAGATAATTATAACCGTGAGGTTCCAGCCGACCAATGAAACCTCAAAGTCCAATCATCGCTGCCTGCGCTTTTAGCCTGCTTATTTTAACAATTTGGCTGCCGGTTGATATAGCCGCCCAAATAGAAGGCGATTTGACTGATGCTGCCGACATCGGCTTGCAGCAACTTCCGCCGGAAGTTCGCGGACGCTGGCTGAGTCTCACTTCACAAGTTGACACCGCCGCTTTTGCCGAAATAATTTACGAAGGCCGGCTCATACTGCGTCAATTAGGCGAACTCATTCAGGTTGTCGGCGGGCAGCCTCCAACGCCGGATATGCCCAGTTATAGTATTTACAGCGGCTTGGAAAACAGCTTGACCTCCCTGCTCGATAAAATTCAGCTGGCCTTAGTGCTGCAGATGCCCGATGAGGAGTTGCAGAAATTACTCGATTATTATCGAACTGAGAAAAATGAGTTATCCGGCGGCGCTAGAACCGAGCGCCAGCGTCTAATCGACGCCGGCACGGCTCTCATTCGCAGCCATGAGAACGACCCTTACTTCCTGCGTTATCCGCACCGCCGCGCTGTTATCGCCGACTTATACTTCCGTTTGACCGAACTGATTTATGAAGAATCTTACGACCTATTCTTAGAAGCGACCGATGATTATCTGTTTAAATTAGATTCGCTGTCCAAGGTCAATCCCGGCGCGATAGCAACCTTAGCCAAACCGAAGCCGGATTACACACGCGTGATGGCGATGTATCAACGCATCGTAGATGAATTTCCGACTTCGGAATATGCCGACGACGCCCTCTATAATCTGGCGGTTCTGACAGCCGAAGGCGAAACCCAAACCGACCGCGACCGCGCCAATCGTCTGCTGGAGACTTTGATAAGAATCTATCCCGAATCTGTTTATAAACTCAATGCGTTAAGACGTATAGGCGAGTATTATTTCAATCCGCCGGTCAATAGTCTGGAGAAGTCCATCGATATATATTCGCGCATCGTCGAGGAATACAGGGATTCCGAATATGAAAGCGAAGCGCTGTATAAACTTGGCTGGTGCTATTATCGTAAGACTCAATTGGCGGATGCAGTCGAGTATTTTGCTAGGTCGTTGGATGCTTCCAATTTCAACGAAGGCGCCGCGACCGGCTCTCAGTTTGGTTTGGATATCGCCAGCGAGTCGATTAACTATATTGGGATTTGCTATGCCATAGATCCGCGAGACTGGAAAGACGCCGGCGTGGACAATATGGTTAAATGGCTGCGAAACCATCCCGACCGGATAAAGAATTACGGCCGCCGGTTGATTACCCAACTCGGTGCAATCTATCACAAACAGGTCGGGCGTTATGCCGATGCTGTAAGCGTTTATGAAAAGTTCCTCGAATTATTCCCGCTCGACCCGCAAGCCTGGCGCATTCATCGCAATGTTGTGGAAGTTTTCCAACAGGGCGAAATCTACAATCCGCAGCATGCCTACAGCGAGAAGAAGCGCTTCTTTGACGCCTATAATATTGACTCACAATGGTGGAGCGCCAACGCTGACCAAGCCAACCGCGACGAACTAATTCCGGTCCTTGAAAACTATTTAAACCTGATTCTCGACGAGACGCTTGTTTTAGCCACCGATTCCAAAGATCCGGCTCTATACGATGAATTTGAGAAGTATTGCCGGCAGTATCTGCGCTATTGGCCTAAGGGTTATAATGTCTATAAAGTTCATTATAATTTAGCGTCGATTTTAGAGCGGAATAAGAATAAGAAATTTGCGGCGCTGAAAGAGTATTGGCAGGTTGCTATCAATTATGCTGATACTACCAACCGCTCGATTGCCTGTCAACGTATTGTGGCGATTGCGCAAGAATTGATGAAGCAGGAGAAGGATGGTTTTCTAAGCGTTAACGCTGATGGAACAATCGGCGAACCGCTGCCGCAGCCTCCCGCTGCGCCGGCGGCCGAAGGCGAGGCGCCGGTAGTTGCAACGTCGCTGCTGAACGGCGAAGCGTTGCTGCTATCATCGTTCGACCTTTTCTTAGGCTTCTTCCCTGAGTCGCCGCTCGCGACGCAGATGCTCTATCAAGCCGGCGATATTCTGTTTCAGCACAACCGCTTCGTTGACTCTCGCAGATATTTAGAATGGCTGCTTGCCGATTATCCCGGCAATAAGTTCACAGAAGACGCTTATACACTGATCCTCGAAGGACATTTCAAAGTTAAGGAGTTCGCGGCTGTCGAGGAAGTGTCGAAGCGCATTTTAGCCGCCGATGTCTCGGCTAAACTCAAGGATAATGCGGGAAGACGCAAAGCCGAGTCGGTTTTTCTCAATGCCTCGAACTTAAAGGAGGGCGCTGACCATTTAGCCGCAGCCAACGAGTTCAAGCGCGTCGCGCTCGAATCGCCAGATTATCAATATGCCGACCGTTCGTTGTTTCAAGCCGGTTTGGAATATAACCTGGCGCAATCTTGGTCGGCGGCTAACGAAGTCTTCCTGCTCCTTGCCGACCGGTATCCTAAATCTGAGTTCGCCGACAAAGCCTTGTATAACGCTGGCTTCAACCTGCAGAGCCAAATTAAGGATCCAGCCACATCGGCTATGATTTACGAGCGTCTGGCTAACGGCTTTCCGACCTCCGACCTGACGCAAGGCGCCCTTTCCAATGCCAGTATGAATTATAACCAGGTCGAAGACCATCGCTCAGCTGTGCGGGTCAACGAACTTTATGTGAAACTATTTCCGACGGCCGATGACGCCAGCGTCTATCTGTTTGAAAATGCCTCACACTATATGAAACTCGGCGAAATCGACCGTGCTAATGAGATTTACAAACGCTTTGCCGAGCGCTATCCGGACGACCCGCGCACGGTGCAAGCCTTCTTCGAGCGCGGCAAATACGAACTCGATAAAGGCGACCGCGCCGGCGCCGCCAAAGAATTTACCAGCACGGTGGATGCGCATCAGAAGTTAGTTGGCCGCGAGCTGGCCGGCGCGCCGAAATATGCTTCGCAGGCTTTGGGCTATCTTTTAACTTGGGAACAACAGGAATATGAGAAACTGCGTTTGACCGTTCCTGAGGCGCAGCGTGCCGCAGCCAAGGAGCGCAAGAAGCAGTGGCGCAATGCCCTAGTCGATAAGATGCAAGCCTTGATAAAACTCGGCCAGAAGGAAGGCTATCGCGCTTTCCATCAAATCGGCCGTCTGGACGAGGATTTTGCCCAAGCCACTTACGCCGTTGAGAATCCGACCGGCAAGACACCGCAAGCCGCGCAGGAAGCGCTGGCGAAGTTAATCGATGAAGCCATCCTGTTAAATATCGTCGCCTCGCAAACTTACCGCAGCGGCTATGAAGCGCTTACCGGTATTATCGCCCCGCTGCATCAGGAGAAAGCCCGCCGTCAGCAGGAATATGCTGCATTTGCCGACGCTGTATCCTTGCTGCAGAAGGACGCCGCCGCGGTGGGTGTGCCTGACTCACTGACTAAATTAACTAATATGCAGCGGACGCTGGTGGAACTCGACTCAGCCATCATCGAAGCGCAGCGCTGGTCAGATTCCTGCCGTTTGAAAGTGCCGGAAGTCGCATTCCGCAACGGCGATTATTTTGTGCGCACTTGGCGCGCTGGATTCGGACTGCGCTCAACAGATAAGAACGAAGAGGTGCGGCTGCTGTTCCGTGAAGAAGTCATCAAGAACATCATCGCTCCGCCGACCGCCGATATCATCGGACTATATTCCCAGGCTC
>VGIO01000050.1 GCA_016867855.1 Calditrichota bacterium | reverse complement strand
TAGCGCCATTTACACTCCTTACAGTGTCATTCCCGCTTCTCACTGCGTCATTCCCGCTTCTCATCGCGTCATTCCCGCGCAAGCGGGAATCCAGGCTTTGGGCTATAGGCTTTAGGCTTCGTGAAAGAGGTTGCTGGCTTACAATTATTGGCTGTCGGCTTTCGGTAACGCCATTTACACTCCTTACAGTGTCATTCCCGCTCTTCACTGCGTCATTCCCGCTTCTCACTGCGTCATTCCCGCGCAAGCGGGAATCAGGGCTTTGGGCTATAGGCTTTAGACTTTGGGCTATAGGCTTTAGGCTTTGGGAAAGAGGTTGCTGGCTTACAATTATTGTCTGTCGGCTTTCGACGGTGTTTTTCACGTTCGCTACCGGGTCATTCCGACTTGCCACAGTGTCATTTCCGCTTTTCACCGCGTCATTCTCGTTTCTCATCGCGTCATTCACGCGCAAGCGGGAATCAGGGCTTTGGTCTATAGGCTTTAGGCTTTGGGAAAGAGGTCTTTGATTGTTGGCTGGAAACTCATTGCCTTCAACTAGCGGGTTTATTATACCACGGTCTTTATTATGCAGCGAGGCGTCAAGTTCATAATTTGACGCTTGCTGTTTTGAATTTGGTTGAAATTCGGCACAACGCCGAATCGATGGGGCTTTAAGAACGGATTTTAGAATCGAAATAAACGAAAAGGTTCGGTTTGGTTCTGCATTAGATGCCGACGGTGAATGTTTGACAGTCGGTATTAACTTGGCGACCAGTAGTTTGCCGAACGTAAGTGTGGATCGCAACTCCAGACGTACACTGCGATTTGCTATTTGATTTTTCATCGGCGGACAACTCGCGCTGCAATTTCAGCCGCTTGAGACTCTGGCATAGCCTGCAATATTGCCGCTGCCGTGCGCGGCTTCAACTTAAACAGGATTTCAGTAAGGTCATCCGTCGAACGATTTCTCAGCATCGCCGCCGCCTGCGTCGGACGCATCGACTCGATAATTTTAGTCAAACGTTTGATTTCAGATGTCCGCGTTGAATCCAGCGCGCCTTTCAAACGGCTCAATCGCTCCGTCAACTGCAAGTTATCGGTTGAAAGCGTTGCCATAGCCGTTTGAGCCTCTGTCAACCGCTGTGAAAGCGAGTCGAGCCGACGCGAGGCCGAATCCATAACTTGAGAGACATACTTCCGGCCGATGGCTTGACTGTCGATATTCATCATCGCTAATCGAGCATCCGCGCTTGTTAAACCGGTTCTGTAAAACGAAGGCCAAAGCGTCGTATCCAACGGCGCCATTATTAATTCATCCGTGGTCAAACCGGCGACTTTAGCGGCTTCTTCGGCCTTGACCTCAGTCTTGACTAAAGCCAGCAGTTCAGCCGTCGAACGACCGTCTGGCAATTCTAAACCACCAAGCGAATCGGACGGCAGTTGCAGCAAAGTATCGGTGATGTCAAGTGAATCGAACGCGCTTTCGGGCAGCGTGGCGCGAGTCTCTATTTCCGGAAAAGGCGTCCGACTAGAGTCTTCAGTATGCTCAGATGGCTGTAGAATAAGCGTGGTCACAGCCGGCTTCGTTTCAGGCGGCTTCGATTTTCCGATAAACCACCAAGTCATAAGACTCGCCACCGCAATTCCTGCAGCCGATAATACATAAGTCTTCGATTTGCTTTTCCCCAAAACACGATTTAGTTCCTGGGGCGTTATTTCAGTTTCTTCCGGCATCTATATTTTTGTTTGCGCTGGCGGCGCTGCGCCGCGCCGCGTCGTCGTCCATTTGTTTCTGTTCGATGCGCATTGACTCAGCGCTATGTTCCTTCTGATGCTTCTCACGCAACGTCGATAGGATTTGGCGCTGGCGTGAAATTTCGATGAGTTGCCCGCGTTTTTCGCGGACTATTCGTTCGGAATTAGCGACCGACTGCGCGGCTTCCGCTGCAGCGATGTTCTTGCGTTCGCCGTAGCGCTGATGAACGAGTGCTTCACCTGCGTTGAATTGATGGCTCACAGTCCGGCGCCGCTCGGCTTCGGCAGATTGTGCTTCAGCGCGGGCCGCTTCAAGTTTTTGCGCTTCGACCGCTTTAGCCCGCTGCGCTGCAGCCAGCCGTAATTCAGCCTGCTCTTCGAGGCTCTCGCGCAAATTTAGAATTTTCTGAAGTCTAAATTGAAAGCGAGGCAATGTTGATTTCTACTTTTGTCTTTCTAATACTAAATTGCATTCGATTGAATGCGAATTAGTATAAACTGTAAAATGGACATAATAGACTAAATGGACACATTTCAGTAAAGCGACCGGTCGACTGGGATGCCCGCCTTACTGGTCGCCGACATTTTCTCCCGTCAATTCGATAAGCCTTTCGACAGTCGGCTCAAATTCGCCCCGGTCGTCGATGGTCTGTCCTAAGAAGGCTTTAATGTCGGGCATCAATTGCAGCGCTTCGTCCACATCAGGATTAGAGCCGCTTTCGTAAGCGCCTATGTTGATTAAGTCTTCGGCTTCGCGATAGGCGGCGAGAAGTCGTTTTAACTTTGCGGCAGCCTGTTGATGCTCGCGGCTGGTGACATCCGGCATAACCCGGCTGACCGAATGCAGCGGATCGATAGCCGGCCATAGTCCCTGATGAGCCAATTTACGCGACAGGACAAAATGCCCGTCGAGAATCGAGCGCACTGCATCCGAGACCGGCTCGTTCATATCATCGCCTTCGACGAGGACGGTGTAAAGCCCGGTGATGCTGCCCCTATCTGACGCCCCGGCGCGCTCCAAAAGTCGCGGTAAAAGCGCGAACAACGAGGGTGTATAGCCCCGGCTGGTCGGCGGCTCGCCGATGGCTAATCCGACTTCGCGCTGCGCCATCGCCAAACGGGTCACCGAATCCATCATAAACATCACATCCGCGCCTTGATCGCGAAAGTATTCGGCAATGGTCGTGGCGGTCATTCCTCCCTTGATGCGCATCAATGCCGGTTGGTCGCTCGTAACGGCGACGACAACCGAATGTTTCAAGCCTTCTGCACCGAGCGATTTATCTATGAACTCGCGCACTTCTCGTCCGCGCTCGCCGATGAGCGCGATGACATTGACATCCGCCGAGGTGTAGCGGGCAATCATACCCATCAAGACGCTCTTGCCGACTCCCGAACCGGCGAAGATGCCGAACCGCTGCCCTTTACCGCAGGTGAGCAACGCATCGATGGCACGGGCGCCGGTAGCGAGAGGCTCTCGGATAGGCCTTCTCGTGAGCGGATGTGGCGGGCGGGCGGTAATCGGACGCTGGTTGAGCGCTCCCAGAGCGCCTTTAGCGTCGATGGGCGCACCCAAACCGCCTAATACCCGACCTAACAATGATTCGCCGACTCCTACTGTGAAAGGATCGCCGGAAGCCACAACTTCGCTGCCCGGCGCGATGCCGTCCATCTCGCCGATGGGCATTAAAAGCACACGATTCCCGCGAAAGCCGACGACCTCGGCTAAAATATCACCATTGCGGCGGTTGGAAATTAAACAGCGGTCGCCGACCGACACTGCTGGTCCGAGCGATTCGATAACTAAACCTATAACCTGTTGGACTCGTCCGACGCGACGCAGATTAGGCGCCTTTTGGACTAAAGAAGTCCATTCAGTGAACCAGCTGTCTATGTCTGGAAGCGGAATTGGCATTTATGATGAATAATGATGATGACGATGAACTTACGGATAGATGATTAACTTATAAACTTGCAAGAATGTCCCCTTATCGGCAATCTAAAATCCAAAATCCAGAAGCCTCACATCTATTTCACTTCCAAAGCCGCGGCAACCTGTTCGATTTGCTGCAGTGGGTCCAGACAAAAGCCACCGAAATCAGTCTGAATTTCCACTGCGCCGCGGGGCAGCGAGGCTTTCTCTCTAATCTCAAGCGAACTCACGCCTTCAGTAACTTTATACAAATCGGTTTCCGCTTGGCGCAGGGTTTCGGCGTCGGCTGAACTGACATTTATAATTACCTTAGTCGAGTCGCGCGCCGAAGTCAGCAGGCGGCGGGTTATATGCAGCGCTAAATCCTGCTGCTGTTCGATGGTTTCGCCGATGATGCGCCGTGCGATTTCGACTGCCAACGCTGCGGTCTTCTGTTGCAGCGCATCCCAGACTTGACCGATGGACTTGTCAATTTCCAGCGTAAGTTGGCGCAGCAACTCCTGCTCGCCTTGAATTGCTGAACGACCATCCGCTTCGCCGGCGCGAAATCCCTCCTCGAAGCCCTTGCGATAAGCCTCTTTCTCGCGCCGAAAATAATCCAAATTAAGCCGCGCTATCGTCCGCTGATGTTCAGCCTCAAGTTCTTTAGAAGTCGGGATTTTATCGACGCAGGGCGCGGTCAACAGTTGTTTATCAAGTCCTGTCTGCCAGCGTCCGCGCTCGATTCTCACAGCCGTAGTTGCCAAAATTAGGTTCCCTAAACGAGTTGGTCGTCGAGTGAATGCGAGGCGATGGTGATTTCTTCATCCTCTTCGAGGCGCCGCACGATGTCGATGATTTTCTGCTGCACCTCTTCGACCTCTTTCAAGCGGACCGGTCCCATATATTCTAATTCTTCGATAATCATCTCGGATGCCCGTTTGGACATATTCGATAGTATCTTTTTCTTGAGTTCTTCGCTGCAGGCTTTGAGCGCCATTGCCAGGTCTTTGTTATCGACCTCTTTTAAAATCCTTTGGATGGAGCGGTCGTCGAGGGTGATTAAATCTTCGAATACAAACATCAGATTCTTAATTTCCACGGCTAAATTTGGATTCTCGCGGGCGATGCCATTGAGGATGTTCTTTTCAAAGCGTGTTCCGACCATATTGAGCATTTCGGCGGCAGTTTTGACGCCGCCGAAGGCGGAAGCGCCTTGCGAAAAATCGATGCGCGTTTCAAGCACCTTCTCCACCGCTGATAAGGTCTCCGGCGACACCCGTTCCATACGCGCGATGCGATGCACGACATTGACTTGAACTGCTGGCGGCAGTTCGGTGAGTATATTGGCAGCCTGCATCGACGTCAACTGAGTCAGAACTAAGGCTATCGTCTGGGGATGTTCTTTCTGCAGAAAGGCTAATAATTGATTGGTATCCACATTTTTTAAGATATTAAAACCACGGATTTGCAGAGCGGATTTAACACGGTGGGAAATTTCCAAAGCCTTGACATCGCCCATCGCTTCTTTGAGAATTTCTTGCGCATAGTTAAAACCACCGGTGGCAATATATTGTTGCGCGAGAACCATCTGTTGAAATTCGCCCTGCACGTTTTCCAATTCGGTCGGCTTGAGCGATGTGATGCGCGCTATTTCAGCCGACAGCCGCTCTATTTCGTCATCGGCAAGATGCTTAAGGATTTGGGCTGAAGATTTGGCGCCTAAGGAAATTAGAAATATGGCGGCTTTGCGCAGATTTGAGGCGGCTGTTTCGGCGGTGAACGGACGATTCATAATTAGCCCTCGACTAACCAACTTCTCACCAGCCGCGCCGCGACATCAGGCTGTTCATCGACGAATCTAGTGATTCGCTCTTGTGTGCGCCGGCTGTCCTGCGCTTGTGCGCTGGCAGTCGCCTCCATTGGCGGGAGAGCGGCAGCGCCGGCTTCCGCCAGTTGCGGCGCGGCTTCCTCCCCGGCCGGCAGCATCGGACGCCCGGCGTACATTCGCACCGCGCTCTGCGCACGGCGGATAAAATTCCGCAGCATCAACAGCAGTAGAATAATCGCCGCAATAGTTATGACTTTCTGACCATAGCGGAATATTACATCCCAACGCTCCACGCCGACAAAGGTCGAATCATCCAGCAATTCGTTATCTTGAAATGGCACGGAAGTTACGCTGATGTCATCGCCGCGATTCTGGTCATAGCCCAGCGCGGCTTCGATGGTCTGTTGCACATCGCTCAGTTCAGTCGGCGAGAGCGGCGCAAATTCGCGCTTGGTATTCTTGCCTTCACCAGCCGTGTTATAATGTCCGTCCACCATCACAGCAATCGACAACCGCTTGACATCCCCGATCGAATTTATAGTATGTTCTTTAGTCAGATTTAATTCGTAGTTGGTAATCTGGGATTCGGACTGGGAAGACGAAGTGTCCGAGCCCATCGAGGTATTGGTGGTAATTTCTTCGGAGCGCACCGCCGGATTGTCGGCGTCGTAAGTTTCGCGCGATTGCTCCTTTTGCGTAAATTCAAGTCGCGCAGTAACCTGAATAGCCGAGCGTCCGGGTCCGAATCGTTTGTCGAGCAGCGCCTGACCTTTGGCGACCAGCCCGGCTTCGACCTTTTGCTGCAGTTCCAGTTGGCTCGAAGATAGCCTTGCCAAAGGGTCATTCTCCATCCGTTCGGACAGCACATTGCCGCGCGAGTCCAGCACGGTCACATTTTCCGGCGTCATACCTTCGACTGCCGAGGATACTAAATAAGCAATGCCATCGACCTGCGATGGTTGGAGTCGGTTGCCGCGCTTCATCCGCAAGGTGACCGAGGCGGCGGGACTTTTCTTGTTCTCGCGAAACAGGCTCTCTTCGGGGATGACCAGATGCACCCGCACGGCATCGATTTGGTCCAACTGCAGAATAGTGCGCGCCAGTTCGCCTTCCAGCGCCCGTCGGTAGTTCAATTTCTGGACGAAGTCGGTAACGCCTAAATTGGTGCGGTCGAATATTTCCCAGCCAGCGCCATGTTCGCGCGGCAGTTCCGCTGCGGCAAGTTTCAAGCGCGTTTGATAAACCTTGTCGGCCGGCACTAAAATGCGCTTGCCTTCCTGTTCAAGTTTGTAAGGAATGTTGTCTTTCTGTAAAATCTCGATAATCTGCCCCGAATCTTCGAGGGACAGGTCGGAATAGAGCGTCTTATACTGCGGTCGAAACGCCCAGATGGACAACGCCGTGATTGCGGCGAGCGTCAGTCCGAGCGAGACGAGTAGTCCCGTGCGCTTTTCCGGGGGCATCCGCTTGAACCAGACTCCAAAGTTGGAGGTTATTTGGCGAAAATCGGTCGGCATTTATTTAGTTCCATTTTTCATTGACTTTAATGCAGCAGAAAGCAGATTTCATTTGGGCGGCGCTAAATCCCGCCCGGAGCAGCGATGTCTGCCATCGCCCTTAAATTTCTTCGATGCTCAGACCTGCATTCTTATCACTTCTTTATAGGCTTCGACCATTTTGTTGCGGACTTCCATCAGCAGCCGGAACGAGACCTGCGCTTCTTCCATCGCCACGATGACCTGATGGACATCTTCCAGTTCGCCGGTCAGCATCCGGTCGGTGGCAGTCTCAGCCGATTTTTGTAGTTTATCGACTTCGCCGACCAGGTTTTTTATCACATCGCTGAACGGAGCCGTCTGCGGCTGAGCCTTCGGCGGCGTATCCGTCGGACGGATTATCGGCGGCAGAACGCCGGTCAATTGTTTAATGTCTATGGGCATAGTTTATACTCGAATGTCGATATGCTTGCCGAGGTGCGGCGGATTATTATTAATCGGCGCCGGGGCGGCGCTCTGGATTTCCAGATAATTTCTTTGAGCGCGTTGGATGGCGCGGGCGGTCTGCTCTTCGAGCGCAGCACGGCGCATCGCAATTAATTGCGCGGCGTCCGAGCGAACTTGTTCGACAGCCATCGGTTCAGATCTCCAGCGCTTTGCGGGTCATATCTTTGGTGGAATTGATAGCCGTTACATTGGCTTCGAAAGCCCTCGCCGCGGCAATCATATCCACCATTTCGACGATTGTGTCTATTTTGGGCATTGCCACATAGCCGTTGGCATCGGCGTCAGGATGTTCAGGGTCATAGACCCGGTCGGGGTCGGATTTATCCCGAATGACATCGATGCTCACGCCGGAAAAGGTGCGGCGCTGCGGCGTATCCAAACGACCCTGCAGATGATTGAGGCGCGTGGCGGTTACACCGGAGTCATCTTCAGTGTTCAAGCCCTGCCGCACTTCAGCCGTCTTAAGTTGCTCTAAAAAGCGCACAATCTTGCGCTTATATGGGCCGCCGTCTTCAGTGCGGGTCGTATTGGCGTTGGCGAGGTTTTCGGCGATGATATTCATCCGCCGCCGTTGCGCCGCCAGACCCGACGAACTTATCTTCAACGCCGCGAAGAGACCGGAAATTTTGTCCATTTTTCTTAATTAATTGAAAGAGTATCGATTAAGGGATAATCATACCAATGCTAATGTCAATGATATTATGAAGTTCCTCTGAGGCTTAGCATCAGCATTTCGAAGTTGTGCTTTGCCAGGCGGCTGGCGATGTTGAATTGTAGATGGTTTTCGGCCATATCCGCCATCTCGCGGTCGATATCGACATTGTTCAAATCGTTGATATCGCTGATCTTGCTATCCACGACGATTTTGGGTTTAATCTTATCCGAAATACTCCCGCCGCTGCCTATAAGTTCGAGGTCTTTGCGGGTTAGACCGTCGTTGCCGATTGCCAGTTTCAATTGTTCCTCGAATTGAACCTGACGGCGCTGATAGCCAACGGTCTCAGAATTGACCACATTAGATGCGATGGCGCGGTGACGCAGCGCGAAGGCATCCAAGCCCTTTATCAGCAAAGGGATACGGGTGTTGTCGAAGAGGAGATTTTTTAGCACATTTCGTCCTTTTCTTAATTGCCGTAAGTGAAAAAGCAAGAGATGTGCCAGAATAGATTTCGACTTTAGATGTGAATAATCAAAAGGTTAGATAAAGAGGCGAGGGGAAAAAGTTGCCGATTTATGATAAGCGTCAAGCGCTTGAGCGCGTGAGTATTATTTAGGGTCTAATGAATAACCGCCTTGCCAGTCAAGGCATTTTCTCGAATTATTCGGCAGACCCTATTTGAGAGGGATAGATAGAGATTGAAAATATTTGCAATATCTACACTGTCCATTTTTAAATTTCTACTCCCTCTATGCGATATTCGTTCAATTTATTGCGTAAAGTCCTTATCGAGATGCCTAAGGCGTCGGCGGTGTTTTGCCGCTGCCCTTTCATCGTTTTAAGCGTGGCAAGTATATGCTGTTTCTCGAGTTCAGCAAGTTTAATAGGCTCCAAGGGGGAACCGTATCCGGCAGGTAAAGTGGACGCAGGCAGGCTGAGTGCCGGCTGGGGCGGAACATCGTCCGAAATAAAGAAATCGCCCAGTTCGATTTGTTCACCACGGCATAACACCACTGCCCGTTCGATGGCGTTCTCAAGTTCGCGGACATTGCCGGGCCAAGGCGCGTTATTTAGGTAACTCATCCCTGCCGTAGAAATACGCTCGACGCATTTGCCGTGCATTTTGGCGAAACGGCGTAAGAAGTGATAAGCCAGCACCGGGATGTCCTCGCGGCGCTCGGCAAGCGTCGGAAGTCTGATGGGAATGACATTCAGCCGGTAATATAAATCCTGCCGGAAACGCTTCTCCTCAGCCGCTTTTTCGATGTCGATGTTGGAAGTCGCGATGACCCGCACATCGACCTTGACCGATTGCGTCGAACCGACGCGCTCAAACTCGCGTTCCTGCAAGGCGCGCAACAGTTTGGCTTGCAAGCCCTGCGGCATCTCGCTGATTTCGTCCAGCAGCAGCGTCCCGTTGTCAGCAGCTTCAAAACGGCCCTTAGTTGTCTTGAGCGCGCCGGTGAAGGCGCCTTTCTCGTGTCCGAACAGTTCCGATTCGATGAGTCCTTCCGGCAGCGCGGCGCAGTTGACTTTAATGAACGGACCTTTGGCACGCGGGCTGTTGAAATGGATAGCGCGGGCTACCAATTCCTTGCCGGTGCCGGACGATCCGGTTATCAAGACAGTAGCCTGCGTCGGCGCTACGGTTGTGAGAATGTCGAATATCCTCTGCATTTTAGGCCCCGGCCCCACCAGCCGGTCGAACATATACCGCTCGCCCATATCGCGGCGTAGTTCCATATTTTCGACCAGCGCCGAGCGGTGCCGCAAAGCGCGGCTCAGCACAATTTCGATCTGTTCGGTTTCGGTGATGGGTTTGGCTAAATAGTCGAAGGCGCCGCCGCGCATCGCTTCGACGGCATTCTCAATCGTGCCGTAAGCCGTTAGAATGATGACCGGTGTCGTCGGATGGCAACCTGAGCAATGCCTCAGCAGCGTCATTCCATCCATCCGCGGCATCTTTAAGTCAGTGATAACTACATCGAACGGCTGGTCGCGCAACACCTCGCAGGCGGCTTGCCCGTCGCAAGCCGTTCCGACTTCGATGCCAAGCGATTCGAGCGCGGACTCGAAGAACTCGCGAATATAATCCTCGTCATCGACGATTAAAACTCGGGCGCCCGCCAGGCGGGAGAAGGCTGTGGAGTTAGCCGCAGAAGACACTATTGACACGCTCCTATATATCTTCTTAATAACCTATGTCAATTGAGCTAATTGCAAAAGTGATGATTAATCCAGAAAACTCAGATATGGCAAGGCGGACGCCCTCGTCCGCCGAAAACCAAGCCAAGCATAGAATGCGGCGGACGAGGGCGTCCGCCTTGCCATCAGTTAATAAATCCAACGCTTTTACAATTACCTCAATTTAATTTCAGATTGACGGAGATTGAATGGATCCCTTTTCTTTTCATTATAATCGTTCCTGTTCAAGGCTTGAGGTATTTTGGGATGTTTCCCATCCAGTAAATCCTGAATAGTTATCATTTGGATTTTAGGCAAATTGCCCCACATAGGCGAATGGTAGAAGCCGTTTGCCAGCGCTTCTTGTGTCATTTCGCGTGTGGGATTTTGCATTGAGATAAATATACCCATTGCACAGTCTTTAACGCGGCTTATTGTTCCGGCTAAATCGCGAATATCTTTGACTGAAACGCTGCCGCTCTTCACTGACAGGACTATCGACTTCGAAGTGATGGATGTTCTGTCTTCATCGCTGTAATCCTGGAAATAAATGACGCCGTCGATACCTTTATCCGCGCCTTTGTGCTTCGTGCCGGCCATCGGCAGCGCCTCAAATAGACTGACGACCCACCATTGGAATTGATAGCGTCCATTCGGTTCCGGTTCTAATGCTAACTGCCGCGCGCCTTCGATATCTTTAGGTTCGCCAATGGCCGGTATCTTCTCCATAGCAAACTTTTCACGCATCCGATGTTTGATTTCTGCGATTGCCAAATGTGTGATATCTATTCCAATCCAGCGGCGGCCTAATTCGCAGGCGGAAATCATCGTCGTCCCGCAACCGCAGAACGGGTCGAGAACAATATCGTTTTTACGGCTGCTGACGCTGATAATGCGGTTCAATAACGGCAGAGGCTTTTGCGTCTGATAAGGCGTCTTTTCGCGGCTGAAACTCTTTATCCACGGACTCCAGAGTTCTTTTTCGGTCTGGTCGAAATCGCCGCGCGGCGCGCCCCAGACATCTTCGATAGCGTAACCTTTGGAACTTGCTTCGCTTGTTTCGCCGCGCCGTATGTAGTCCGGCGGATGAGGCTTATATGCTAATTCTTTATTGAAGGTCCACTTCCGGTTGATATCTTTGACATAATATAGAATAACATCGTGATTTCTTACCCAATTTTGCGCGCTCGTCTTAAAACCGGATACCCAGCCCGAGCGCCAGGTTATCTCGCGGCGAAAGTTCACCGGCTTGAAAATCTGGTCGCAGACAACCTTGATATAATGGCTGACCGACGGTCCGCAATGCAAATACATTGAGCCAGTCGATTTAAGAACCCGGTGAATTTCCAGCAGTCTTATCGTCATCTCAACTAAATAAGCGGTGATGTCATTTCGACCTATGCTGTTGCAAAGCCCGAAAATTAAACTACTCACGCCGGCTGAAACAAGACCGCGATTGACGGTCGTATTCACAAGATAATCGTAATCCATCTGCACCTGTTCGTTCCAGCGCCAAAAATCCTCAAATGCGCCCAACTCTGCTTGCGACTCCCGGCCGGTTCGATCTTTAAATATAATATTGTATTCGCGTTTTGAGTTGAACGGCGGGTCGAGATAGATTAGGTCAATCGCATCAGTGGGAATATATTTGCGCAGAACCGGAAGGTTATCGCCATAATACAAGCAGTTAGTTGTGAGTTCCGACAATCTGATTTAGCCTTTAAGGTTATTAGATTTTGTTTATAAGTTAGCGATAGTTAAAGGATTATGACAAATTATACGATTGAGGTAATTGCAAAAGTGTTGGATTTACTAACTGATGGCAAGGCGGACGACCTCGTCCGCCGCATTCTAGGCTTGGTTTTCGGCGGACGAGGACGTCCGCCTTGCTATGTCTGAGTTTTCTGGATTAATCATCACTTTTGCAATTAGCTCGATTGATTTAAAATATATTGCTCTTAATCCAAAGTCAACACTAATCTGAAAGATATTGCAACTTTTAAGAGCGAATGATATATTGAATATGTCGATATTATAATTCTTTATATACAAAACGCAGTTACCGGCGTAAGATTTAAACAAATATTTGAGGTTTATTTGCAAGAAAATAAATACGATGCAGCGGTTGTCGGGTCAGGTCCGGGCGGCTATGTGGCGGCGATTAGAACCGCGCAGTTAGGCTTGAAAACAGCGCTTATCGAGCGCGACCGTTTAGGCGGCATCTGTTTGAACTGGGGTTGCATACCGACCAAAGCGCTGCTCGAATCCGCGCGGCTGCTGGACGAGATGCGCCGCGCCAAGGAATTTGGGCTGGTGTGCACCGATGTCCGACCGGATTGGGAAGCCATCGTCAAACGTTCGCGCGCCGCCGCCGAACGAATGTCTAAAGGCGTAGAATTTCTGCTGAAAAAGAACAAAATCGATGTCCATTTCGGTTTAGCGTCTTTTGAAAATAAACATACTCTTAAAATCCAAACGGATACCGATGCCAAAACTATAACTGCCGGTAATATCATTCTCGCCACCGGCGCGCGCGCCCGGCAACTACCGGGACTTGAGTTCGACGGAGCGCATATCATCGGCTACCGCGAAGCGCTGACGCTGCATGAAATCCCCAAACGGATACTCATCGTCGGCGCCGGTGCCATCGGAATGGAATTCGCTTATCTCTATTCGGTGATGGGCGCTAAAGTTACTATTGTCGAATTACTCGACACTGTTCTGCCGATTGAAGATGCGGAGGTTTCAAATCTGCTCGACCGCTCCTTCTCCAAGCGCGGTATAGCGATATACACTTCCAGCAAAGTCAATTCCGTGCAGAAGACCGGCAGCGAATGGCCTTACACTATCGAGACACCCAAAGGCGATAAAGAAGTCGCCGCCGAGGTCTGTTTGGTGGCTGTCGGCGTCCAAGCCAACACCGAACAACTTGGCATCGACAAGGTCGGCTTGCATTTGGCGCGCGGCTTCTTTAAAGTCGATAATTTTATGCGCACAAACATACCGGGGATTTACGCCATCGGCGACTGCGCCGGCGCGCCGCTGTTAGCGCACGCCGCCTCGCGCGAAGGCATCTGCGCGGCTGAGACCATCGCGGGGCTGGATAATCCCGGCATTTCGCACGCTAATGTCCCCGGCTGCACTTATTGCCATCCCCAGATCGGATCCGTCGGTCTGACCGAGAAGAAAGCCCGCGAACAAGGCTATGATGTCAAGACCGGCAAATACTTCTTCCGCGCCAACGGTAAGGCAGTCGCCGCCGGCGAGACCGACGGCTTCGTCAAGTTCGTCATCGACGCCAAATATGGAGAAGTTCTCGGCGTCCACATCGTCGGTCCCGGCGCGCCGGAACTAATCGCCGAAGTTGTCCTCGGACGGCAATTTGAATTAACCGCTAAAGAGTTCGCCACCACCATCCATGCCCATCCGACCCTGTCTGAAGCCGTTATGGAAGCGGCAGGAGATGCACTAGGAAAGGCGATACACATCTAATTTTGGATTTTGGATTTTGGATTTTAGATTTTAGATTTGATATCCACTTAATCTGCTGAATCCGCTGTGAATCAAAGAGTTCCAACCACACAAAGCATTAAATACATCGGCTCTAAACTCGAACTACTTTCGCATTTTATTGGATTAGTGCGCAAGACGCCGGCGAAGACGGTGTTCGATGGCTTTTCAGGCACGACGCGGGTATCGCAAGCCCTGGCGAAGTTGGGCTTTCGGATTATCTGCAACGACATCGCCGACTGGTCAAGGGTGTTGGGAACTTGTTATCTGATGAATAAGAAGCCGCGTGAATATTATTCTGATCTGATTGCCCATCTGAATGCACTGTCCGGACGGGACGGCTGGTTCACCGAACATTACGGCGGAGAAGCCAACGGCGGCTGTTCTACTCAATCCGACGGCAGGAAGCGGCTGTGGTTAGTGAAAAATACGCGTAAGTTAGATGCGATTCGCGAGGAAATCGACAGGTTGAATCTTGATAATATTGAGAAAGCGGTGGCTCTGACCAGCCTGATGTTGGCGCTGGACAAGGTCGATAACACCATCGGACATTTCGCCTCCTATTTGCGCGAATGGGCGCCGCGGGCGTTCAATGATTTGCATTTGGAAATTCCAGAGGTCTGGGAAAATAATCTCGTTCATTCCGTCTATCAGAAGGATATCCTGGAACTTACTCCATCTATCACTGCCGACCTGGCTTACTATGATCCGCCTTACGGTTCTAACAACGACAAGATGCCGCCCTCCAGAGTGCGCTATGCAGCCTATTACCACATCTGGAAGAGCGTCATCCTTTTCGACAAACCGCAACTTTTCGGCAGAGCCGGCCGGCGCAAGGACTCGACCGATGTTTCTGCCGCTTCGGTCTTTGAGGAGTTCCGCCGCGACGGCAACGGAAGGTTCATTGTAGTCAACGCCATCGAGACTCTACTCAAAGCCACCAAATGTCCCTGGATAATTCTCTCCTACAGTTCCGGCGGTCGTGCCACTGCTATGGAATTGAACGAGGTAATTAATAACTTCGGACGCATCCGGGATGTCATCGAAATCGAATACAAACGAAATGTAATGTCCGGTATGAAGTGGACCAACGAGTGGATCAAGGATATCGATATGCCGAACCGGGAATTTCTGTTTCTTATTGAAAATAAATGACTAATACTTAATGAATAATACTAATATTTGAGTGTTTTTTCACGGACAATTTGTTTTATATAGTTATTAGCAATAATATTATCTAAATCCCAAAACACTTTATTAAAAAGCCTGTTTCCGCTTGTTTTTGCTGTTCTTTGAAGGTATTTTATAATGTTATTCAAAGAAACCTACAGGCACCTATGCCTTCCAGCAGTAAATTTACAAATCTATGCCCAAACAAATCCGCAAACTATTACTCCAAGGCTGGATGAAAGGTCAAACGTAGTTGAAAATGAGCAGAATGTTGGACAGACAGGAATGTCTGTCCAACAGGCTGTCAACCGCAGAGGGTTGACAGCCGGCAACCGCGGGATTAAGACGCTCGCAATACCTTTGATTTCAACTTTTCAAACAACCTTAGAGTATTAAAATGCCTGAAATTACACCTAAAAAAGTCATCCCGACAATACGGGAACATTTGATAGGGGACGGCTTTGAGTTCGTCCTTGACTTAAAGAAGTCGCACGGCAGCCGTCTTCACGACGCGCTGACCGGCCGCGAAATATTAGATTTCTACTCCTGCTTCGCATCGAATCCGATTGGATTCAATCATACTAAAATGCAGGATGCCGTCTTCAACGAAAAACTGCATTTAGCAGCGCTGAATAATGTGACCAACTCCGACCTGTTCACCGAACTGAAGGCTGAGTTCGTCGAGACCTTCTGGGCTAAAGCCGCGCCGAAATATATGAAATATATGTTTATGGTCGCCGGCGGGTCGTTAGGGATTGAGAATGCGCTTAAAACCTCTTTCGACTGGAAGATTCAACTTAACCGAAAACGCGGTAATACCAGCGAAAAAGGAACACGGGTTATGCATCTGCGCGAAGCCTTCCACGGACGCAGCGGATATGCCTTGTCGCTGACAAATACTGACCCGGTCAAAACCGACCGTTTCCCTAAATTCGATTGGCCGCGCCTGGAAAATCCTAAAATAAGGTTTCCTGAAGATTTAATCGATGATGATGAAATTATCAAACGCGAATTTAAAGCCTTAGATCAAGCCAAGAATGCTATCAATTCTTACGGGGATGATATAGCTGCTTGTATAGTTGAACCTATTCAAGGCGAAGGCGGCGACAATCATTTTCGACCGAGATTTCTCAAAATGCTTCAAAATCTCTGTCAGGAAAATGATATGATGTTCATCGTCGATGAAGTTCAAACCGGCGTCGGGCTGACCGGCAAAATGTGGGCGTTCGAACACTTCGGCATCGAGCCGGATATGCTCTGCTTCGGCAAGAAGACGCAAGTCTGCGGCTTCGTCTGCTCGCCCAAAATTGACTCCATTGAACACCACTGTTTCAACACTTCCAGCCGCATCAATTCGACCTGGGGCGGCAATTTAGTGGATATGGTGCGGGCGCAGCGCTATTTAGAAATCATCGAAGAGGACGACCTCATCGGTAACGCCAAGCGCGTCGGCAAGGTCTTGCTGAACGAACTGATAACCTTGCAAGCCAACCACCCGGACTTGATATCCAACGCCCGCGGGCGCGGCTTGATGTGCGCTTTCGATATGCCGGACAACCAAAAGCGTAATGACCTGCGCAAGGTGTTGTATGAGGCTGGATTATTAGTCCTGGCTTCTGGCGACCGTGCCATCCGCTTCCGTCCGGCGTTGAATGTTACAGCGGATGAAGTTAAGGAAGGCGTGGCGATTATCGATAAGACCTTGAAGGAAGGGAAGTAAGTGAGACCATAGGTGTTAACCGCAGAGGGTTGACGCCGATGAGAATCCCCGCCGTCGACTACG
>VGIO01000049.1 GCA_016867855.1 Calditrichota bacterium | reverse complement strand
CCGCAGTGGAACATCATTCCGATGTTAAAGAATTATCCGCTTAGCATAGTAGAATTGCAGCCGGCGCTGGCGAAGGGATTTAAAGGATTGACCTGGGGCGTTTGCCCGGACAGCCTGGCGGCGTTATACAAGGAAGGCATCGGTGAGTATTTGTATTTTCTCATCGCTGTCTTCGACAACCGTGTCGAAGGCACGGCGTTGCCGCGTCCAGTCAAAGGCGGTTTGATGCTCGTGCCTATAGGCTGCAAAGTGCCGGGTTATTTCGATTCGCTGGCAAGAATGAAAATCACCGTAACAAATAATCTCTCTGAATTTTACGGGATGCCGTATTAAGATAGTATAAGTATTCGCCTTCCGAGTGGAAATAAGGGAGGAATGGGTAAGGATGAAGGATGAGAAATGCAGTAAGCCCGTCTTCTTGAAGACGGGTATCACCTCAAGGCTTTGCCAAATAAAGTATCACTCCCGACACTAGAACCCACAAAGCCACTACCAGTTTTATCCCCCAGTCCTTTGTAATCAGCGCGGCTGGATCCTCTCCCTCGCGACCGGTAAGCGCTAACTTCTGGTAGTGAAAGATGCCATATAACACAAAAGGCAGTGTCAACAGAAGCGCTTCGGTGTGATGTTTCTGAACAGTATTCGGATCCACCGTATAGAGCGCATAGCATATCACCGTCATCCCGGCCAGGACATTGATCCAGCCGTCGATGATGCTTACCGAGGGATACTCCGCCAGCGATTTGCGCGTCTGACCGGCGCCGGCGGACAACACTGCGATCTCCTGCCGGCGCTTAATCATCCCTAAAAACAACGCAATTGTAAAGGTGCAGAGCAACAGCCATTGCGACACACGCTCACCGACGATTACCGCGCCGGTTTCGACGCGAAGCACAAAGCCCATTGCGATAATTATCACATCTAAAATCATCATTCTTTTCAACCATAAAGTATAAGCCAACATTAATACTGCATATCCGACCGCTAAAACCGCGGCTGAAGGCGAAGCGAATTTAAGCAACCATAGTCCTGCAGCCAGGGCAGTAGCAGCGATAATGCCTGCCTCGGCTACACTTAAATTACCCCCGGCGACCGGCCGACGGCGCTTAAGAGGATGTTGCCGGTCCTCAACCCGGTCGAGGATGTCGTTGAGCGTATAGAGCGCTGATGCCGCCAGCGAAAAGCCGAAAAATCCGGCGAGAAGGTGAACCCAATGCGCCGGATTTAAAACTTCCAAAGTGAACAACGCCGGGGCTAACAGGAAGAAACTCTTCACCCATTGGCGCGGTCGTAAAGTTTGGACGATATATTTTATTTTGAGTCGGATATTCGAATAACCTGTTAGATGCTTTTCCACAGCAAAACCGCCGCCAGGGCTGAGCCGGTTGACCTGACGCGATGTTCAATTACGAGGCTTTCAATTCGGCTCGTTTTCAGATTTCTATCAGCCAGCGCTTGTTGAGCCATTTCGCGCACCTGCCGCTCAGCCTCAAGCGCTGGAAGGTCGAAACTTCCCTCCATAATTACGCCGGCTGAAGTTTCATCTGTCGGAAATCCGACGGCGACAGCGGCGGAAATTAGTCGGCCGGATTCATTGGAAGTATGCGAGCCTATCGCAGCATAGACCACACCGCCGAAAGGCAGGTCTGCAAGCGCGCCGGGACGCGCCCGCGGCGGCATTATACTGGTGACTTTGACGATATTGCAGTTGCCTATGCCGGCGCTTATGAGCGCGCGGTCGAAGGCGTTAAGATTGTAAGCCGCATCGCCGGCGCCAGCGGCCAATAGATAGCGGTCGGGGACGACTATGCTCAAATCAATGCTCCATCCAGTCGGCTTCAGCCAACGCCGGCTTGTGAAGCAGCGGATGCTGCCGGTCGGTAATTTGTCCGCGCAAAAACTCACGCACTTCGAAATGACCGCTGCGTAAGGCGCGTTTCAGCGCTTCGAAACCTTTATACGGGTCGATTTCATTTCCGCAGGTAAATAAGTCAACTGCGGCGTAGCCGTATTCGGGCCAAGTGTGAATCGCCAAATGCGATTCGGCAATGACCACTACGCCGCTGACCCCGTGAGGGTTAAACTGATGAAAGACTTCACCGACAACGGTTGCGCCGGTGGCTTGCGCGGCGTCGAGCATCGACTGCCGAATATGTTGAACATCATTAAGCCGGGCGCTGGAACAGTTGAAATATTCAACCATCAGCTGCCGACCCAAAGCGTTGTTTTCCAACTCAGAAAGCCTCCTGTAGGCTAAATTTGATAAACTTATAAATCAGGATTTCAATACAGAAGCAGCTGAATTACAATGTTCTGCCATTGACTACGGCGATTCAATCGTGGGCAGAACAGTATTCTTATATAGTCCAAGATGTCTTTGCCATACCTTGCTAAAAATTCGGTGGAGAGGTCAGCCACAATATCAGCGCGTCGCGATTGTAAGGATTGTCGATTCTATACTCGCGGTCGGCTGTAAAGTAGAAACATTCGCCTATCCGCGCCCGATATATTTCGCTGCCGTAAGAAATCTGCACCCGGCCTTTGAGAATGTAACCGAACGAGTCGCCTTGAAACGGCGGACGCTGCTCAGTCGAACTTCCTGCCGGCAGTTCGAGCAGCACCGGCTCCATCGCCCGATTGGTCGCGCCGGGAACTAACAAAACTAGCCGGCAGTTCTCATCCTCGAGCGTAACCCAGTCGCGTCGGCTAAACACGATGCGCAGCGGTTCGACATCGCGAAAAAAATCAGCCAGCGACACATTCAACGCATCTAAAATCTGCTTCAAACTATCGATGGAGATAGAAGTCCGCCCGCGTTC
This sequence comes from Calditrichota bacterium, assembly GCA_016867855.1. GTDB lineage: Bacteria > Electryoneota > AABM5-125-24 > Hatepunaeales > Hatepunaeaceae > VGIO01. The sequence continues at coordinate 14,023 of VGIO01000049.1, read as the reverse complement.
GATTTGCGAGATGAAGCCGTCGGTCAGGTCAGCGCGCTCGGCGAGTTCCTCCTGGGTCAGTTGCGCCGCGCTGCGAAGATCGCGGATTTTTCGCCCTATTTCGCTTATCATTCGATATATAGGATATTAAGTCTTTATCTTAATATAGTAACAAATAATATAAAATCCGCTTTGGATTTTGTCAAGCCCTCAATTAAAAAAAATGCCGTTTTAATTAAGAAATTTTCTTATGATAGTTAAATTAAGAATTTTATCGACTTATTGAAAAAAGGTTAGGAGCAGACGGTGGATATTTTGACTAATACCAATTTGCATTCAAATGAATAATAAAGGGATGCAAAATTAACAACGGATTAAACGGATAGAACGGATAACATAGCGGATTTACAGGATTATCCGTTTCATCTGTTTAATCTGTTGTGAATTTGTTTTGACATTTATCATCCGATTGATTGCGACTTGGTATAAGTGTGGTTTTATGGACTATGCGGACAATATGGATTATATTGACAATAGAGATTCGAATATAATGAGTCGTAAGATTGTAAATAAACTTTGTCGTAAATTTCCGATTTGCCTTAGTCCGATAATAATTGTATATTAATATGATAAAGTCAAATGATAAAGTTAAAAAAGCCCAAATTTCATATAGCCCATCCAACGCCTCAATTTGGATCCGCATTTTAAAATAGCCGGAGTTCGAATCCGGAATGTAAACCAGCCACCGGCTGCGATTTCGCGTGAAGCCGCGCTGGAAATTGGCGCTCACCACTATGCAAGCCTACTTTGGCGCTGTATAGGATTGACGGTATTATTTTTAAGCATCTATTCCATCAATTATGCCGGCAGTCCAACCGAATATTCAAAACATTTAACCATTATTGCAGGTCGGAATCTTAAAATTGAGCAGGCTTTAGAGCAGGCAATTAATTCATATCGCCTTGAGAAGGATGACCTAATCCTGCGCAGCGAGTATTGTCTGCCGGGTAGCGGACGCCGGGTCTATCAGCAACATTATAAGGAGATTCCGGTTATAGGCGGTTCATTGGTGATTAAACACACATCTGAGGGTTTCGTCCGCACAATTTATTCGACCCTCACTGCTTGGAAGTCTGAACTAACGCCGGTTTTCCACTTAGATGGCCGCACCGCCATCGAAGTTGCCACTGACTTTATCAGACCAGTCGCGCTCTTCGCAAATCCAACTGCCGACCGCGGCTTGCTCCCGCTGGACGGTTTTCCGCATCCGGTTTGGCGGATTGACTTTGCGGTTCGACAACCGCCGGCGGATTGGGAAATCGTCGTCGATGCCGTTACCGGCAAGGTAATCCGCGTTGAGGACCGGCTGGCGCATTTTGATGCAATTGGATTGGTGTTCGACCCGGACCCCAAGAGCGCGCTGCAGACCGACACGCTGCACGACGAAGATGACGCCGCGGAAGCCATCCCGTCCGAAGCGTATAGCGAAGTCGTCTTAACCGACCTTGAACAGGACGACGAAGATTATTACATCTTGCGCAATCCCTTCGTCGATGCAACGCGGTCGCCGCAGGCTGCCCGGCTTGAGTCGCCCGAATTCATCTTCAATCGTTCGGATCCCCGCTTCGAGCAGGTGATGGGTATGTTTCACATCGACCGCCAGGCGCGCTACATAGCGCGGCTGGGATATGCCGAATTGGCGCCGCGCCCGCAGCAGATTGTCGCCAACGGCATCGACGCCGATATGTCGTTCTTCAGCCCTATCACCAGCCTAATCACCACAGGCAGCGGCGGCGTCGATGACGGCGAAGACGCCGATGTTTGGATCCACGAATACACTCACGCTTGGCTTGAAGGCCTCCTGCCGCGCTGGCGCGGTGGCAATACGCCGCTTCTCAGCGAAGGTCTGTGCGACTATTTCGCCGGCGATGCCAGTCTGGCGGCTGCGCCGGGCTTTCAACCGGATTGGATTTACAATTGGGACGGGCATAACGATTTCTGGGACGGCCGAATACTTAACGCCGATTATTGCTATCCTGATGACGCTCGCCGCGAGCGGCATGACGCCGGTCAATTATGGTCGGCTTTGCTTTGGGCGGTCCGGCGCAGCGCTCAAACGCGCGACGAGTGGAACTCGGTAGTCATCGACCACTTATATGCTCTCGGCGACAGCGCGACTGTGCCGGAAGCGGCTTTGGCGCTATTGGAAGCAGACTTCAGTCTGGCGCGCGGACAATTTCGCAGCTGTATTATCGCTGAATGCGAAAGACGGGGTATTCAGCCTCACGGCTGGCAGCGCCCGGTTATATCCCACCAATCCTTGCTGGATACGGAAGACATCCATTCTGAACGGTTAGTGACAGCGACAATCTTATCGGCGTTACCGCTCGATTCAGCCTCATCAGCGCTAATTTATGTGCTGGATGAGCAGAATTTCGACACGATTTATTTGCGTTATGATGAGCGAAATAGTATTTGGCAGGCGGCGCTGCCTGCGCCCAACCAAGAGGGCTGGGTATCTTACTATCTAATGGCTGCCGACACTTACAATATCGTGACCAGGCATCCTTTCGAGGCGCCGGATGAATGTCATCGCTTTTTTGTCGGTCCGGACCGGATCCCACCACACTTTGTCGCAACTGATTCATTGCCGGATTCACCGTTCCCGGAAGGCGAAATATTAGTCGGGGCGCGAACCGTCGATAATATCGCGGTAGCGGAAGTTTGGATACATTGCTATCGGCGGGATATGGAACTTGTCGGCGCGGCAAGGCTGCGTCCGCAGCCGCACGACAGCACGTTCTTTATAGGCCGGTTGAGCTGGTTGGCGGCGATGGACCAAACCTTGCGCTACAACTGGATGGCGGTCGATGCGTCGCAAGCGCGCAACGCTTTTCGCAGTGGCTTCGGCGCCTTTACCATCCGGCCGGAAGCGCTCATCGATGGCTTTGAATTCGGCGTGCGGCGTTGGCGGTTGGAAGGTTGGTATTGCGACTCCACCGATGCCAGAACAGGCCGAAGATCGCTGCACGACCGTGCTATCGACAACCCAACTGTTCCGCGGCAAGCCTTGGCGATGTTGGATGAGAACTGGTTTTTAGCCGGTTTTGGGCGCGCCAGGCTGACCTTTTGGGAGCGACACTCGTTCGACATCGAGGCTGGCGAATATGGCGCGGTCGAAATAAGCCTAAATAACGGACAGGATTGGATTGAATTACAAAGATGCGAAGGCAAGCAGGATTGGTGGGAGCAGTGCGCTGTGGTCTTGGACGATTTTAGCCGGGATAACTCTCCGCCGACGCGTCTGCGCTGGCGAACTTCGACGCCGCAAGAAGCCGTGGAAATGTCCGGCTGGTTTATCGACGATGTGCGCCTGGCAGTCGGCAACCTCGTCGAAACTGAAAAAGCAGATTTTCAGAATATTGAAATACGACCAGTTCTATATCCTAATCCAACTAACGGCGGACTGAATATCGTTTATAATGACGCGCAACTTGATTTGAGAATGGTCGGGCAGGTGAAGATTTTCGACTTGAACGGGCGATTGGTGCAGCATACCGAAAAATTAAGTAATGATAGAGCATTTGCCTTTGATTTATCGGACCTCCCGACGGGTATCTACATAACTCACATAAATGTAGGTGGTTATAATTTCAGACAGAAGGTTGTTTTAATGAAATAGTGGATTAGCTAGCGGATGATGGACAATCTAATAGACTAAACATAAAAACGATATGTCATTTTTTCGACTTTCCAATTTTCTTACTTTCCGACTTAACAAATGCCTTCTCCTTTACAGTTACCGCCGGTGAAACTGCCGCCGACGGTGTGGAATAAAATTGAAGTCGAAGCGGTTAAGCGCGCCGCGCGTGGGCAGGATATTATCGCGCTGCATATTGGCGATACGCATCTGCCGTTCCCTAATCTTATGCTCGTCGAGGCTGAAGATGAAAAGCAGATATTCTCCAGCCTCAACCGCTATAATGACACTTACGGCGATCCGCATTTAAGAGAGCGGATATTACAAAAAGTCATCCAACGGAATCGCCTGCCGGCGGATGGCATCGATGCGGTGCAAATTACAGCCGGCGCGACCGGCGGGCTTTATGCGGTATTTTCGCATCTGTGCGAGCCAGGCAGTGAAATCCTGACGCCGGCGCCTTACTGGTCTATTCTGCGGCAGGTCGCCGACGCCGCCCAAGTCCGTCTGGTCGAAGTCCCATTCTTCGATGTTCTCCACGAAGATCCAGCGAGCGACGCGGCTGCCTTATTGGAGAGTCTTTGTTCGGCGAATACGGCTGGAATATATCTGAATACGCCTTCCAACCCGACTGGAATGCTGTTGTTAGAAGACAATCTGCGGCGGATTCTGGATTTCGCCAAACGGAAGGATTTATGGATTTTCTCTGATGAGGCTTATGAAGATTATATCTGGAACAATGATAAGCACATCAGCGTCGGCGCGCTGCCGGGGGGATTCGCGCGGACAATTTCGATTTATACTGTTTCGAAGTGTTTCGGTTCGTCGGGGATACGGATTGGATATTGTGTGGCGCCGCCGCATATTATTTCACAGATTAACCGCGGCGTAGTTGGCACGTGCTATCATCCGGACCGACTGGGGCAACTTCATACCTGGCGCGGAATGGCGGGATTTGACGATATAGTCGATATTTTTCGGCGGGATTATGCGCCGACCTACCGGTGGGTTTGCGATAATCTCAAATGCGAAGCGCTGCCCTGTGTGGGCGGCTTCTATTTCTTTGTCAAATTAGGCGCGGATTGGCGCGCTATGACGCCGGAAGCCAAGGTCGAGCGGATGCTGGATGCAGGCATTGCGCTGGCGCCGGGTGAATACTTTGGCGATAAATACGCCGGCTGGGCGCGGCTCTGTTTCACAGTTGTGCCGCCGGATAAACTGAAGGTCGGCATAGAGAGATTAAACAGGCTATTGGAAAGGTGAAGGAAGTTGGCTTGATGAACAATATGGACAATGTGGATTCGTTATCTTAACTTTCTATACATAGCGACATTATTCTTTGCTTATCTTATATGTCATCCTGAACGAAGTGAAGGATCTCGTTCCTGCTTCCCCAGACGAGATGCTTCATTGCGTTCAGCATGACACCCGCGAAATATGCGAACTGAATTATGACGCTGTGTATAACTTGCTAATTGATAAAAAAATTATTATAACTAAAGTTTGTATACCTGCTAAAATCCACCGAGAGTTGCTTAATAGTTCATCAGCGGGCGAATATCGAGAGAGAATTATGCCCAAATCAACTGTTTTTAAAATATCCAGGGTTATAACTGCAGCGTTGATCATACAAGCACCGACGCTGTTTGCCGCCGGCGCTGAGGCGTCATTAGAATTAGACGCTCGGCAGTTGGACGCGACCCATTTCCAAGTTGAGTTTTATAATAACGCCGAAGTCCAGATTGCGCCGGCGGATGAGTCTTTCGCCGTCCCGATTACGCGCTGGATTGCACTGCCGGATGTCGGACAAACGGAAATTGTCTTGACAAGGTTATCGGCATCCGATGGCATTCCGACAGGAAATAACAGTCTGAACAGCGGGGATTTGCCGCATTCCGCCATCGAACTGGATGGGGAGATAATGGTCGATGGCGTCCGTTTGGCTGCCGTTAAATTCAATCCGTTGATTTGGCAGGACAACCACCCCACAGCGGTTGTATATCTACAAGCCGAGTTTACCTTGTCCGCTGCACCGCCATTGTATCGTATGCGGCGTGTGGTGCGGGAGATGTGGGGCGGTTTATTGCTCAACCGCGACGAGCCGCAACGCGACCGCACTAACGAGAGTGCCGACGGCTTGTGGGTCTATGTCATCCCCGACTTAGTTGAAGTTCGTCAGGCGGTTGCGCCGCTGGTCGCCTGGCGCCAGGCGCAGGGCTATCCGGTGCGTGAGATTGCAGTGTCGCGCTGGATGGATGCCGAATCGATTCTTATGAGCCTGCGCGGGATATTGCAGAGTGGATTGAATATCGACTATGTCTGCTTGCTCGGCGATGTGGATGGAACCTATCGCGTGCCTGCGCATATTAACGCCGGCGAGAGCGATTATTATTACGCGCTGCTGGAAGGTAGCGACCTCATTCCTGAAGCCGCGGTTGGGCGTATATCCTATTCCAGCATCGCTGAACTGCAAAGAATCATCGCGAAAATACTGAACTACGAGCAGAATCCCGACCTCGATAATCCGGAATGGCTGCGCCGCGCGGCTGTGGCGGCCGGCAACGAACTATCGGGCTATTCGTCGATTTTAGCCAATCAGTGGGTGCGGGCGAAGTTGCTCGACTTCGGCTATACGGAGGTCGATACATTTTGGTGGACGATGGGCCGTGGGGTAGCGCATTTTTTAGAGAATGAATTTAATCGCGGCGTCGGTTTTCTTAATTACCGCGGCTGGTCGGGCTTGGAAGACTGGTCGGTTCACGCCGCCGGCCGGCTTGCCAACCGAAATTTGCCGGTAGTTCTATTATTAAACTGCAACAGCGGTGATTTTGCTTCACCGGTGCTGTCATACACTGAAGCCTTGCTGCGTGCGCCGGGCGGCGCGGTCGGGGCAATTGGCTCGGTCGGCGCTGCGACGCGGGTGCATATGAACAACGCGCTTTTAGCTAGTTTCTATCGGGGCGTTCTGGATGATAAAATAGCGCGGCTGGGCTGGGCGCTGAACCGCGCCAAACTCGAACTCATATCGACTTACGGCGCGCGCGCCCAAGGCGCCGTCAACGACCACTGTCGCTGGACGAATCTGATGGGCGACCCGGCGACCGTAATCTGGCGCGGAATTCCCGACGCTGTGAACATTCAAGCGCCGGAACAGATTGACTTCGGCGCGGGAACGGTTACCGCCGCCGTTACACGCGCTCAGGGCGGACAGCCGGTCGAAGGCGTCCGCGTCGGACTTTATAAAGCCAACGAACTCGCGGCAGCCGCCTATACCGGCGTCAACGGGCAAGCCCGGTTGACTTTTGACCCGCGGCGACTGACGCCCGGTCAAGCCGTATTTACCGTCAGCGGCGACAGGATTGTTCCGCGCAGCCAGAATGTGCAGTTAGTTCGTCCGCAACGCGCCGTCTTTTATCAATGGCACACCATCCTCGATGACAATAATTTTCCGCGTCAGGGCAACGGCGATGGAGCGCCGGGGCCATTCGAAAGGATTCAAATTGTCGTTACCGCCTCAAATATCGGCTCTGCGGCGGCAGCGTCGCCGGTAACCTTCACACTGGCAACGCAAGCGGCGGGCGTGCGTATCGTCGAAGAGCGTTTTGTTCACCAAGCCCAAATCGCGCCGAACGCGATGGTCCAAGCCGCCTTCCTCTGCGATATTCTCGGCTCGTTCCCCGACCGCGAAGCCGTGCCGTTCACGCTCACCGCCAACAGCGCTGGACAAGATTGGATCTCAAATTTTTCCATCACCGGCCGAGCGGCGCGCTGGTCAATATTAGAAATTGATCCGTCCGGCGCGCTGCAAGCGATGGCCGAAATCAACTTGGACATCGTGCTGAAGAACAGCGGCAGCCTGCCGATGGGCATCACCAGCGCCAGACTTGAGAGCGCCAACGATTTTGCCGAAATTATCATCGCCGAAGCGTCTTATGATTCGGCTGCTGTCGGCGATACAATGTTCCAAAATCCGCTCTTTCGGATTAGTTTGACCGGTGATGCGCCTTATGCGGCTGAACTAACGTTTATCCTGCGCCTGTCGTCTGAAGAACGCTATACTGCAGATTTGTCTTTTTCGCTAAAAACCTTACCGCCGCCGGCGTCGGTGCCAACCGGACCTGACAACTATGGCTATTATGCCATCGACGAACGCGATATCAACTCCAACCTCGCGCCGGTCGAACGCTGGATTGAAATCAATCCGCAGTTGCAGGGGCGCGGTGTCAACACCGGTCTGCTGGACCGCGGCGAAGACTTAGATGCCAGTGTCGTATTAAATCTGCCGTTCACTTTTCAGTATTACGGACGGCGCTATACCCAGTTGACGGTCTGCACGAATGGATGGGCGGCGTTCGGCGACCAGCGCAATTATGTTGACTTCCGCAACCTGCCTATCGGTTCGCCGCAGGGACCGGCTGCGCAACTATGTCCTTGGTGGGACGACCTATACACGCCTTTCAACGAGTGCGCTATATATTACCATTCGGATACAGCGAACCATCGTTTTATCGTTCAATGGCATCGAATGCGGCGCTGGATAGGTCCGGACGGCCCGGGCAGCGTCGAGACCTTTCAAGTGGTTCTGTTCGACCCAGCCTGGCATCCGACCTACACCGGCGATGGCGATATTCAGTTCAACTACCGCGATGTAACCCACGAAGCGCACGTAGACGGCAACGGAACGCCTTATGCAACTATCGGCATCGGCGACCCAACCGACCGCGGCGGGCTACAGTATGGCTTCTGGGATTCTTATGCCCCAGGCGCTTCGCGGCCAGGGACCGGCGCGGCGATCCGCTTCGCCACCGCCGCACAGCACGAATACGGACGGGTAACCGGTCAAGTGAAGGCGGTAATCGACAGCCTGCCGATAGCCGGCGCGGTGGCGCGTTCAACGCGCGGGGGCTGGACGACAACCAACGAAGACGGCTATTTCAACTTTACGCGCGCGCTGGCCGGCCTGCCGTTCAACCTCATCGCCGCAGCGCCGGGTTTTAATCCGCGCGCCAGCGGCGAACTGAATGTGCGCGCCAACGACAGCCTTACGGTCGAAATTTATCTCACCCAGCCTCAATTCGAAATGAATGTCGATGCTATCGAAGATTCGCTCAACGCCGGCGAAATCAGCGAAGCAGCCTTCCAAATCGCAAACAGCGGTAATGGCGAACTGACTTTCGCCTGCCGCGTCGAGCCGGCTAATCCCAATAATGCGCATTTTAGATTTCGAAGCAATGGTTATATCGAGCCTTGTCGGGATGAACCGGACGAGCCCTGGAGCCGGTTGTTCACTTTAAATGTCAGTGCATTGACCGGCGACCAGCGCATATTAGGCGCGGCTTTCACCGGCGACCGTTTCGTCATCAGCGGCGGCAATAATGGCGAAAATGATAATTTCCTATATCGTTTTAACCGCCTTGGCGTGCGTGTTGACCAGATAGAACAGCCTTGCTCTGGCGCGTGGGGTATGCACGATCTAGCTTGGGATGGCCGCGATTTTTACGGCGGCTGCGACGACGCTGTCATTAGATTCGACATCAACGGCCGCGAAATAAACCGCATTTCGTCACCCATAAGTCCGCCGCGGGCTTTGACTGTTGACCCGGCCGGAAATATCTGGACGACGACGCCCGGCGCGGCAATTTATAAATTGTCGCCGCAAGGACAGACGCTGAGAACCTATTCCCAGTCCCTGCGTCCTTATGGACTGGCTTGGCATCCGGCGGATAAAGACGGTTGTCCGTTATGGGTGTTCTCCGCCGACGGCGCTTCGAATTTAGCCATTAGTAAAATGGATACTGCGAATGGAAGTTTCCGACCGGTCGCCGAACTTACTTTAAACAACGGCGACCGCGCCGGGGGGTGCGAAATCAGCGGCATTTGGGACGACCGCGTTCTATCCTTTATAGCCGTCATCCAGAATCCAGATGGCGACCGGGTCGAAGTGTTGGAAATCGAACCCAACCTGAGCTGGCTCCAGGTTGCGCCGGCGAGCGGCGCTATTCTGCCACAGGATGTGCAGAATTGTTCGGTCAGTTTGTCGGCTGCCGATTTGCGCGGCGGCGATTATCTGGCTGAAATCGTCATTGCGCATAACGCTGCTGACGGTATGCTGCGCCTGCCCGTGCATTTGTTCGTATCCCCGCTCTTTTCATTAATCGACGACCGTCCACCGACAGATTATAACTTGATTTCCATATATCCGAATCCCGTTAATGGAAGATTGACCATTCGCTACGCCCTGGATGAACCGACCTACATCGACTTGATAATCTACAATATGGACGGACGGGAAGTATTCAACCGTCGGATCGCGAACACTGGCCGGCCAAACAACATAAGAAGCGAAGCCGTCGATGTATCGCATCTGTCATCGGGATTATATTTTATACGGTTGCAAAATAAGGGGGAGGTTATAACGCGTAAATTTGTGCTTCTCAAGTAATGCCAATGTCAATGCTAATGTCAAAGTCAATGAAGATTTTATCTTAATAGTTTGCAATCCGCTGTTAATGGGAGCAGAATATTGTGACTATTTGGGGCGAACACGTGGTTCGCCCGAACGGGCGATGCTTGTCATCGCCCCAAATTGTATCTTCAAGAGCAACTCTTTTCTGTCTCCATATAATATATATAATTCTAATTCTCATTATGATTTGGATATTCAGAATTAACAACGGATTAAATGGATTAAGCGAATTGTAATTTTAAGATTATATGCTTAATCTGCTGTGAATTAGTAATGAATACCTTTTGGGCATTACCCATTCTTTCACATTGACTTTGACATTAGCATTGACATTGACATTGGCATCTAAATTGTTTTAAAATGAAAGAAACAGTCTTTTTTTTCCTCCTCGCTTTTTTCATTAGTTTCGCAACAGCCGAGCCGGCGCGGTTTGTCCGTCATCCAGCGCCGTCGCCGGACGGGCAGAACATCGCTTTCTCTTACGGCGGCGATATTTGGCGCGTGCCGACCGCTGGCGGGCAAGCCTGGCGGTTGACGGCTCATCCGGCTTATGAGCATTCGCCGCATTGGTCGCCGGATGGACGCTGGATAGCCTTCTCCGCTCAACGTGAAGGCGATGATGATGTCTATATAGTTTCCGCCGAGGGCGGCGCGGTTCGCCGCTTGACTTTCATAGACGCCGACGACCAGGTGTGGGATTTCACATCCGACGGGTCGGCAGTTTTATTCGGTTCGCGCCGCGATGACCTCTATCCGGATTTCACCCTCCTATATTCTGTTCCGATAACGGGCGGAACGCCGATGTTGTTAACCGCAGCCTATTGCCGTGAAGTTGTTTCTGATAGTTCCGGCCGAAAACTGCTTCTGACACGCGGCGACAGCCAATGGTGGCGGCGGAACTATTGTTCCAGCGGTTCTTCGCAGGTCTGGATGTTGGACTGCGCGAGCGGCGATTTTGAAGCGGTTACCGATACAGGCGTGAAATCGACCGGTGGCGATTTTCGGCGTCCGACGGCACGCTGGCCGATGTGGGGGAAAGATGGTGCAATTTATATTGCCAGCGAGCGCGACCAGATTATGAACATCTGGAAACGCGCCGCAGATGGAAATTGGGCGCAAATAACGCATTATAAAAATGATGGCGTACGTTTTCCGGTGATTTCACGCAACGGAACAACGATTGCTTACGAGCAAGGACAAGATATCTATATACTTAGCGAAGATTCTTTACCGCGCCGTTTGGAGATTATGGCGCCTATCGACCCGCTCGATGCCGCGCCGCGGCGCTTATCATACAGCGACCGCGCCGACCGGGCAGCCTTCGCGCCAGACGGCAAACAGATGTTTATCGAGGTTCGCGGCGAAGTCTTCGCCGGGCGCATCGTGGGCGAGGAAGACAAAGCCGCCCGCGGCAGCGCCAATAATCTGACCGACAATAATCCCGCCCGCGATGGCGATATCACTGTCTCGCCCGGCGGCGACAGCCTCATCGTCGTCTCCGACCGCGCCGGCAGCCGCGACCTGTATCTCGTCTATTCCGACGACCCTGAAACCAAAGAACTATCCCGCGCGTTGCGTCTCAAATGGGAACCATTGGCAACCGACCCAATAGATGAACACACTCCCCGCTGGTCGCCGGACGGCTCGGCTGTCGCTTTCATACGCGGACAGGGCAATCTAATCGTCCTTGACCTTAAGAAACGAATCGAGCGTCAGGTTCTATCCGGCTGGTCGCTCAGCGCCTATAATTGGTCGCCGGACGGCAAATGGTTTGCCTACTGCCGCGAAGATGACGATTACAATAGCGATGTTTGGATAATCCCGACGGCGGGAGGAACAGAAGTGAATGTGAGTTGTCATCCGGACGACGACGACACGCCGGTCTGGTCAGGCGATGGACGAAAATTAGCCTTCCGTTCGAAAAGGCGCGAAAACAACTGGGATATCTATTTTGTGTTTCTGCGCAAGTCCGACGATGAGAAGCGGCTGGAAGATTTCGCTGAAGAAATTCGTGAAAAGTCGGCGAGAAAGAAGGATAAAAATAAGGACGAAAAGGACGATAAAGGCAAGAAAGAGGAAGATAAAGAAGCCGGTAAAACAGAAGTTATAATCGACACAACCGACATCTACCAGCGAGTGCGGGCGCTCACTAATTTAGCCGGCGAAGAGGGTGTTTTCGCAATATCGCCGGACGGCAAACGATTCGCCTTCAGCGCCAATCACGAAGGACAGAACGATATCTATGCCATCGACTGGAACGGCGAGAACATCAAGCGGTTGACTAATGGCGGCGCGGCGCCCAAATGGCTCGAATTCGATGACGCCGGCAAGCGAGTGAGATATCTCGACGGCTCAGGCCGGGTCAAGTCGGTCGATGAGAGCGGCGGCGTGCCGAAAGACCATCCCTTCGACGCCAAGTTGGTCGTCGATTTGGCAGTTGAGCGCAGGCGGAAGTTTGTTGAAATCCGCCGCGTTTTAGGCGACAGGTTCTACGACCGCGACTTTCACGGGCATAACTGGCTAGCTTTGTGCGCCAGATACGAGCCTTTGGCTTTGGCTGCCAAATGTGAAGAAGACTTCGGCGACGCGGTGGAAATGCTGTTCGGGGAAATCAACGCTTCGCATATGGGATATAATCTCGCGCCAGGCCGTCTCGGAAGAGGCCGCGGCGGCAGGTTGACCGGCCGATTAGGGCTCGATTTTGCGCCGCATCCATTGTATTATCTGGGTAGCCCGGCTTCTCTGAAGCCGGGGCAATCAAATAACCGTCGGGCTTCTCTGGAGCCGGGGCTTTCACATAACATCCCGGCTTCGGAGAATCTGAACTACGGGCTGCTAATCGCGCATATCCTGCCGGAAGGACCTTGCGACCGCGAAAACTGCCGTCTAAAAGCCGGCGAATGGCTGGTGTCGGTGAACGGAAAGAAACTTGCACCGGGCATAAATCTATATGAATTACTCGATGACCAGGTAGCCCAGCGGGTGGAGTTGACGGTCTGGGACGGCAAAACCGAGCGTCGGCATATCGTCCGGCCAATTAGCCGCTGGGAAGAATCGGAACTGCGCTATAAGGAGTGGGTCAAAGAACATCGTCAGGCGGTGGATTCTTTGTCGGATAGACAATTAGGCTATCTGCATATCAGAGGAATGGGCGAACCTTCGCTGGCGCGCTTTGAAGCGGAACTGTTCTCGGTGGGCTGGGGTAAAGCGGGACTTGTCATCGATGTGCGCTATAACGGCGGCGGCTGGACAGCCGACTATCTGCTGGCAATGTTGCAGGTAAAGCGGCACGCCACAACTTTCCCGCGCGGCGGCGGCCCCGGCTACCCGCAAGGACGCCTGCCGCTCTACTTTTGGACTAAACCTATCATTGTCCTGTGCAACGAACATTCGTTCTCCAATGCTGAGATATTTTCGCACGCTATAAAAACGCTTGGTCGGGGTTCTTTAGTCGGCGCGCCGACGCCGGGCGGCGTTATCAGCACCGGCGAGCATAGTTTAGTTGACGGCTCGAGTTTTCGTGTGCCTTTGCGCGGCTGGTATGTCGGCACGGTGGATAAACCAGATCCGACTATACGCTTAGAGGGCAATGGCGCGTCGCCGGATTACATTGTGCCGCTTAAGCCGAATGAGATTGGTGTGGTTGCTGACAGGCAGTTAGAGGCCGCAGTCGCGACTTTACTGCGCCAAATTAAGGAACAGAGATAATTCAGACGGACAAATAGACCATATAAACAATATGACCAAAATGGACGATGTGAAAGCAGAGGATAGTCGTCTTTAACTATTAATTTTTCAACTTTCAACCTACAACTTACAACTGACCAGATTAATATATATTGCCCTGTTTATGGCTTTGCTGTCCGCTGGTTGTCATA
>VGIO01000048.1 GCA_016867855.1 Calditrichota bacterium | reverse complement strand
TCTGACCGCTGGTCTGAACATAGAAAATATAACGTACGGTGTCGGCAGCGTTCCATTCCTGCGAATGATGCCAGACGAAACGCACCGCTGGCACGCCTACAGTATCGCCGCGCTGCGGGAAAGCGCGCAGAGTGTCGCCGTTGGCGGGCAGAAGCAGCGAGAACGGTTCCGGCGGCTCGTTCACCCACAAGACATCCAAACTGACGCTGATATTTGTCATCAAGCCTTCGGCATTATGCGTGAAGCGAATCTCGCCTTCGAACAAGGTGTCTGGTAATCCGGTCGAATTTAAAGTCAGCACAAAATCCTGCGTTTCATCCGGATTGAGTGTATCCGCCCAGACCGATAGGTCTATCCAGTCTTTGCGGGCGTCGAGTTGATAGATATCGATGCGGTCGCCGCCATCCACTGGTGGAACATTGAGCGTTGATATCATCACCCAACTATAGACATCAAACTCATTCGTTATATAAGCGCCGCCCGGCGACCCGCTCGTTGGCAAACGCCGCACAAATAAGGTGTCGCTGTTCTCGACATTCATTTTATGAACGCAAAGGATGTTTTGCGCAGGGCTGTTTAAAATATAGAGTGGATAACCGTCCGGATCCTCCGTCCAATAAGCCAATCCGTAAATACGCAATCCCCGTCGATTCAAAATTCGATCTAAAAGTTGGCCCTGTCGGTCGTAAGCGTTAATATTATTAGTCAGCGCGCAAATCCACAAAATCCCGTTATCGGAGTCGTAAGCAATGGCTTGGTTGGGATTGTAAGGCCCGTTGAACTGCACCTGCACATTGCCATCGCGGTCGAAGCCAAAGACGCGCAGTTCGCCGGATCCCCACAATAATTCACCGTCCCATTCGAGGTCTTTCATTCCGTAGTTGGATTCACCGGGCTGGACAAATTGGTTGATCCAATTTCCTTCACGGTTTATGACATAAATCGTATTCGGTTGGTCGCCGGCGGCGCCGGACAAGAAGAAGTTATCGCCATCGAAGACCACGCCTTCGATACGGTCGTCGCCGGTAGTGTCGCCGACCCAATATGACCGCCGTAATTCCCAAGGCGCGGCGTTGGCGTCGCCTAAAAGCCGCTTTTCCGCTCTCCAATATAAAGGTCCATTGCCGCCGTTATAAACGCTGAAAGGCAATTCGACACGCCGTCCTTCGTCCAAACGGTAACGCAAACGCATCGTCGAAGGCGTGAACTCTGGATGCAATAACTGCCAGTCCAACTGCAAACTATCGTTTTCATGAACAAGCGTGTCGGTATAAGTTGAATCGTTGCAGCCGTCCTTATGAACCATAATATCGAATCGGACTTCAGCCAGGGCATCGGCAATGCGCCAGTAACCCAGATTATCCGTGAAGGCGACAAAACCCTGTTTCGTGCGCACTAGGGCGCCTTCGATGGGCATTCCGGTCCAAAAGTCGGTTACATAACCGTACAGAATGCCGGAGCGATAGCGCGGACTAGTGGAAAACAGCATCGCGCGGCGGTTGACCAACGGCGCGGAAGTGATTTGAGGCGTGTTATTGTATAAATAGTTGATGCCGGTGTCGCCATAGGGGCTGCAGATGCCGACTGAGGCATAAGGCACGTCATTCTGCCACGGGCTGCCGCCGCCTTGAGATTCACCGATGCTTCTGTATTGGAAAGTGATATTCGGGTCGCCGGACTCGGTTATCCAGACATCCGCATCTTGAATAATGACCTGGAATGTCAAATCCACATTGCCGCCATTGCGGTGTCTAAACCGCGACCACTGGACGATAAACTGGCTGTTCGCGCGGTCGTAAGCATAATAGCACTGTCCATTCTGGCCGAGCATCAGGTCGTCCCATAGCGGCGCCAACATTCCTAATCCGCCACCGACGCATTCGTCCATCGGCCAATTCTGGAAATTCGTTATCCGGGATTGGTCGCCCATACAAATAAAGCCATTAGTTGCGACAGTAATCGAGCGATATGAAATCCCATAGAAAGATGTGCGGAAGGGGAGGTTGACCAGACGCGCTTCGCCGATGTTATCCGGTGAATTGCCGGTGAACTCGATGCGCGTGCCGCGAATATAAGGGTCCTGCTCGCGCGGGTCGATTTCCAGCCAATCATATTCCGGCGCTGAATCCCACAATGTATCTGTGTTGTCGAAGCAGATATAGCCGTATTTATCCGGACCCTGCGGGGCATTAGCCCGCGGTCGGGAAACCTGCACTGTGAAGAGAGTCGTATCGACAAGTCCGGCGTCCGAGCGCAGGATGAGCATCATCTGATTCTTCCAACCCGGCACGACCACCTTGTTGCCGCTGACCACAAAGCGATTGCCATTCAACGCCGCGAACCGGCCGGCATCGATGGCTGGATAGGTTGAAAATCCGTTGACGACCGATATACCCATACCCAGGCTGCGCAATTCCGCCGTCAGCGACGCGCCGTTTATACTGCCGATATTTTTAATTTGGATGTCGATATTGGCTATAGTGTCCGGCAGGACATTGCCGCCGACGACCTCTTTGAATTCATAATGCGGTGCGTGCGGAGTGAATGTAAGTCCGGTTTTCCAAGTATTATCATCATTGTAGAAAGTAATTTGAACGCCGGGTCTCATCTTCGGGCGGCTGACGCCGTCCGGACAGTCGCCTGAAAATTGCAGTGAAATATCGCTATCAACTTGTGTTTCTCGACCTGCTGCAATGTCCCCAACCCAAATCTGATCGCCGTTAGTTACCGTTAAATATGGTGATAAACTGGTAACATCCGCCATTACGGTTTCGACCGCATTCTGCCCGCCAACATTGCGGGCAACTAACGAGAGCGTCCAGGTTTCGCCCGGATTGACGACATCGTCGCCGTTGCCCTGACGCTCCGTCAAGCGATAAGAACCGACTTCAACCGCGGCTTGCGGCGCCGCTATCATCCGCTCGCCTAAAAATGGTTTGATATCGGTGCCGGTTACAGTCAGATACATACGGGTGTTGGCAACTAACTGGCGGTTTTCAGGCAGGATGAAAGCGACATTGCCTTCTGTATCGGCGCGCCGGGTAACACTCCACATCCCGTTGTAAGTTCCATAATTGGCATTGTTAGCCGCCGGCATATTGCCGGGGAAATAGAGCGTAACGATGGCATCCGCGACTGGATTATTGCCTTGTTGGGTTAGAACCCGTGCCTCGACATAACGGCTTTGCGGCGAAATGTTCTCGTTGAATTGGGCGGTTACAAGCGTCGGCACGCGCGACCACGGTCTTAGATAGGGGTCGCCATAGAAAAGATGGTCGGTTTTCATCGAATTATAAGTCTGCCCATAGTTCGGCACGGCGCGCTCGCAAGCCAGTATCCCATAGACCCGCGACCAGCCGTAATCGAGTTTCCGCAGCAAATAGCCGTTGACGATGGTCAGCCAATATATGCTGTAAGGCAGCGTTTGCATATTACCGTAACCGGAAACTAGTTGGCAGGGGCCCATCATTCGGCCCTGCCCGTCATAGTTGCGTATCATCCACCAAGCCGTCCATTCATGATGCCCGGCGATATCGATGTCGATGGGATAAACTCCCGACCTTCCATCATACATATTCTGACCATAGCGCCAGTAGTAATTTTCCGCCCGGCCTATGGAGAGATTGATGCCCTCGTTGAATTGTTCCGTTAAAAACTGTCCGACTTGAGTAACCGCGCCGTCGTTTGTAAATTCTCCCAGGCGGACATCGGTCATACCGCAGCGCTTCAGCACTTCGATTCCCCAGCGCACATTGGTATGCAGGCTTATATGCCAATTCCCTGCCCATTTCTGGGAATAGACGCAGCCTTTGGTGAACCAGGTCGTATTCTGCATTTGCGGCGTAACTTCGTAAGATAGTAAGCGGCCTACAAACAGGTTCAAAGTGGCTTCGCTGCCGGCGCAGAAACGAGATACGCCGACATCGGCATAACTATCGTTGCCGTCGAGACAGCCGAAATTGTAATCATCATGGGGATAACTGGCGCCGCCCCAACTCGGATTGCCGACAGCCGAGGCTAAGACCCATTGCGCAGCGGGGGAAACCGATGGTTCATAAGATTGATGGTCGCCGATGAGCAGGATTTGGTCGAAGGGTTCAAGCCCGCTGCGGGTGAAGGAGTTATAGCGCGCCTGGATGGAGTCTTTCACTATTTGGGCATTGCCGGCGTTGTTGCCCATATTGACGATGTCCAACCTATAGCCAGACTTACGCTTCCATTCGATGAAAGGAACGGAATACTGCAAACAACTCGGATGAACGACCACCAGGCAATGGCCTTGAAAAGGCGGTTCGATATCGCGCTCCGGGTCGTCGCGCCCGATCTCGTCGCCATTGATAGCGATTTCGCGGATGAAATTGAGAAAACCTTGACTGCGGCGGCTGCGTATAGGATTAAGGACAGGATTGACGACCTCGCCGTCGGTGAAACGCAGATCGGTCTGGATCCGGTCGCGGATGATATATGTATTATTGCGGCTGTCGTATTGGACCGGATAGGTGGTCACTTTTACAAGACGCACGCCGCGCACGACGGCTGGGTCGGACATCTCGGCGGCGATAGGCGGGAAAATGCCGTTTCGCGGGCTGTGATTGGATGAAAGGGCAACATTGACAGACTGCTCTTCGGCACAGCGCAGCGGCGGCAGCGCGGCCGGCACGATGCGCGTCTCCCCCTCATCGACCACTAACTCGACGGCTTTGTCTGGCGGAACGACAATAAACCGGGTTACAGCCGGCAAAATCGGCTGCCCTTCGATATAAACAAATCCCTCTTCCGGAATGACCATCTGCTCAGCCAATCCGGTTTCCTGTTCGACTTCTTCGCGTTGCAGTGCGCCGAGGTCAAAACTCAATGCGACATTCGACGGACTGCTGGTCAGCAGTTTAACGGCGCCATCGATGTTCGATGGCTTAAACAGTTCTGATGCGGCGGTGGAATAAACAATCGCCAGGGAAAATAGAAAGATAGTGATTTTTCGCATTTCAATCTTGGATTGGTTTATACGACGCTTCCGGCAGGCGCAAGTATCGCTGCATTGCTGACGGATTACGCGTCGTGGTCGCTTGATTACGGCGGTCTATTAACTTAACTTTGTAATTTAAAGAATATTTTCTTAAAAATCAAGTCTATTCTGCAAAAAACACAGATTTTTCATTTTATGACTGCAATGTTAGTCGTCCATCTATAATTAACAGCAGACCGAGCAAATTGAGCGGATGATGAAAGACGCTCATAATCCTGTTAGTCTGTCTAAAACAGACATATTGCTTGCGATTTGGACATTTTTATCATAAATTTACTCCTTTAAATGCGCTCGAAATCAGAACGGAATAAATCCGCTTGCAAAGTTCGGGGCGAAATTCACCGGTTAAACAAATCAATCATACATAAATGCGTATATTTTTCAACGAACCGTCGCTCAATACCGGCGATTCAACAGCCGGCGGCGGACTCGATAAAATCGCCGTCATCGCCGAAATCCGCCAAACTCTGACCGAAGTCCGCGATCTGCCGACGCTGCCGACTATTGTTATGGAAGTGATGAAACTTGTCTCCAATCCCAACAGCAGCGTCAGCGAAATCGTTGAACTATTGGAAGAAGACCTGGCGCTGACCGGCAAACTCCTCCGCACCGCCAACAGCGCTTATTACGGCGTGCCGCGCAAAATCGACAATCTCAAAATGGCGCTGGTCATAATCGGTATGGATGAAGTTTCAAATTTGATAACATCATCCTCGGTATTGAAGATGTTTCCCAGCCGTCCGGACAGCGAGGGTTTCGACAGCGCAGCTTTCTGGCGGCACAGCGCCGCGACGGCTGAAATCACTCAGGGTCTCTACGCCGGCTTAAGGCTGCCCAAGAACAGCGGCGCCTATGTCGCCGGACTATTGCACGACATCGGCAAGTTAGTCCTAAATCAATACTTTCATCACTACTATCTCCAATGCACCGATTACGCGCTGGAACATAGTGTAACGCCGGCGCGGGCTGAAGCCGAAGTCATCGGCGTTGACCACGGGCATATAGGCGGCTGGTTGGCGCAAAGATGGAACCTGCCCGATGAAATTATCAACGCCATCGCGCAGCACCATATCCGCCCGGCCGACACGCCTCAGTATAGTTTTCCAGAGATGCTCGACTGGGCCGACCGCTTCTATTCGTTATTGAATGGCCGCACGCCCGATAGAGTAATTGCTATGTTGATGAAAAATCAGGAATTCCTCGATTGGATCGGCACACGCAGCATCCCTCTGCCGAACCTCGTCAACGATTTGTTCAACCGTATGGAACGGTCTTTGAAACTGCAGGAAATTCTAAAATAATATAAAGTTAACAAGTTGATGGATTATCAAGTTTCAAACTAGTGTTCACTTGCATTAATGGCTTCCAGTATGCCGGACAGGAGGACAGGAGGACAGGCGTCCCTGCCTGTCCTGGGAGATCTGGCTGCAAAGTGGACAGGCAGGGACGCCTGTCCTCCTGTCTATACAATAATGCCAGTTTCTTTTGCAACGAGCCACTAGTGTTATGTCATAGTAAAAGTGTCGTCATCCTGAACGAAGTGAAGGGTCTCGTCCTAAAGAATAACTTAACCTGACGAGATCCTTCACTTCGTTCAGGATGACATGCGACATTGCACAATTGACATAACACTAGCCAACTTTACTAAAATTTAGTGTTATTATCTTATAATTCACATTCTTCACAATGCATCTTATAAAATCAATTCGACAGCTGTCTCCGGCGGTTTATCGACTCGAAGTCGAAGCGCCGCGCATTGCAGAGATTCGTCGGCCGGGACAGTTTGTCATTATTCGCTATAAATCATATTCGGAACGAATTCCCTTAACGGTCGCGGGAGGCGACCGCAGCCAAGGTATGATTATTTTAGTAGTTCAAGCCGTCGGCAAAAGCACGATTGAGTTGACCTCGGCGCAAGCCGGCGACACCATTCGCGACATCGCCGGACCTCTCGGCCGCCCGACCGAACTGCTCGAAAAGGGCCGCGCCGTCTGCGTTGGCGGCGGCGTCGGCACCGCCGTCGTCTATCCCATCGCGCAAGGCTTAAACGAACACGGTGTCGATGTGATTAGCGTCATCGGCGGCAGAAATAAAGAGTTAGTGATATTCGAAGATGAACTGCGCCAATTCGGACAGGTCATCGTTACCACCGACGACGGCTCCTATGGCATTCACGGCTTTGTAACGACCGCGCTTGAGCCGCTCTTAAAAGATGGCGACGTCGACGCTGTCTATGCTGTCGGTCCGGTGCCGATGATGAAGGCGGTAACCCGTCTCACGAAGACCTTTAATACTCACACTATAGTCTCGCTCAATCCGATAATGATCGATGGGACAGGAATGTGCGGTGGCTGCCGGGTCTCGGTTGGCGGCAAAACCCGCTTCGCCTGCGTGGACGGTCCTGAATTCGATGGTCACGATGTTGATTTCGACGAATTGACCGAGCGGCTCTCGACCTACATACCAATGGAGCGCGAGTCGCTATTGCGCTATCAGGAAGCCTGCCGCATCGGGTTGGAGAGACCTGACGCCAAGTCGCAGATGTTCGACCATCCGCTGGCTGAAAACCCTATCTCCGACGATGTTATCGCTTCTTATGGTATGCCTTCGGCTAAAGAGCGGATGAAGATTCAACGTCAGAAGATGCCGGAGCAGGAGCCTCTTGAACGGGTGGTAAATTTCAACGAAGTCAACCTCGGTTTTCCTGAGCATTTAGCGCTGCTGGAAGCCAAACGCTGCATCCAGTGCAAAGAGAAAAATTGCATCCCCGGCTGCCCGGTTCTCATCGACATCCCCGGTTTTATATTGGCTATAGCCGAAGGCGACCTGAAGCGCGCCGCGGATATTATGCTGCGCGACAACGCGCTGCCGGCGGTAACCGGCCGCGTCTGCCCACAGGAAACGCAATGCGAAGCGGTCTGTATCCGCGGCATCAAAGGCGCCCCTGTCGCCATCGGCTACCTTGAGCGCTACATCGCCGATTGGGCGCGGCAGAACGAAGACCTAGTTACTTTCAACTTCGCGCCTCCCTCCGGAAAAAAAGTGGCTATCGTGGGTTCCGGGCCAGCCGGTCTTACCGCTGCGCAGGAACTCATTCAATTAGGAAATG
Organism: Calditrichota bacterium; assembly: GCA_016867855.1. Classification (GTDB taxonomy): domain Bacteria; phylum Electryoneota; class AABM5-125-24; order Hatepunaeales; family Hatepunaeaceae; genus VGIO01. The sequence goes on along the minus strand of VGIO01000048.1, from coordinate 9,062 downwards.
ATGTTACCATATTCGAAGCCTTCCACAAGCCCGGTGGCGTTTTAGTCTATGGCATTCCCGAATTCCGAATGCCAAAAGCCATTGTGCAGCAGGAAGTTGACCGCCTGATTCGCCACGGCGTTAAAATCGAGTTGAACGCCATCATCGGCAAGACTTATACTGTCAGTGAACTGCGCGCCCGGTTCGACGCAGTCTTCATTGCCAATGGCGCCGGGCTGCCGGTCTTTATGGGCATTCCGGGCGAGAACTTAAAAGGCGTTTATTCGGCTAATGAATACCTCACTCGCTGCAATCTTATGGGCGCGTTCGACTTCCCCAATGAGGACACTCCGGTGTTGCATGGTAGGAATGTGGCGGTTGTCGGCGGCGGCAATGTGGCTATGGACGCCGTGCGAACCGCAAAAAGGCTCGGCGCTGAAAAGGCGACCATCGTTTATCGCCGCTCGCGCATTGAAATGCCGGCGCGGGTCGAAGAAGTTGCCCACGCTGAAGAGGAAGGCATTATCTTTGAAATGCTGGTCGCGCCGCTTGAGGTTATCGGCGACGAAAAAGGCTGGGTAAAGGAGATGCGCTGCCAGCGGATGACGCTCGGCGAACCGGACGACTCCGGTCGGCGCCGTCCTGTGCCGATTGCCGGTTCGGAATTCATCATCCCTTGCGATGTCTTGGTCGTAGCGGTCGGCACAAAAGCCAATCCGCTGCTGACTTCAACCGAGCCGGACTTAAAACTCAACAAATGGGGCAACATCGTAGTCGATGAAAATGGCGCGACATCTATCCCCGGCGTTTATGCCGGCGGCGACATCACCCGCGGCGCCGCGACCGTCATTTTAGCGATGGGCGACGGCAAACGCGCCGCACATTCTATCGATAAGTATTTGAAAAAGTAAATCGAGATTTGTCTGAAAACGACAGGCGGTATTAGACCTGCCGTTTGACTATTTCATTTTAATAGAGATTTTGTGTCGCGTAAAGCAAATATACATATTACCCAAATCTCGATAATAGCAGGTTTATTTGGTGCAACGTATCTCAATGCTCAAAATTCAGATAACTTTGTTGTCCAGGAAAACAGAAATATCCGTCAGTTAAGCCGGCTGTATAACTACTGGGATACGCCTTATAATCTAGTCATCGAGGATGGTTACCTATACGCTGCTACAGGCTTGTCCGGATTGCAAATCGTGGATATCGCCGACCCGCTTGAACCGGAAGTGGTCGGCTGGTGCGACGAGGTGGAATTGTCACCGACTGAGGATATTATCGAATTTAGATATATAATCGGGATGCTTAAAGTTGATGATTTTCTTTTCACCGCTGAACGAAACGGACTGAGTGTTTTCGATATATCGCGGCCGCAACGACCACGGCTGATTGCCAACCTGCCTCAATTCGACCGGGCAGCCGATTTAACCCGAGCCGGAAATTTCATTTATATGCCGGATGGTGAAAATGGAGTGGCTGTCATAGATATCAGCGACCCGTTTCGCCCTGTTATAGTGCGACGAATTCCAATACCTGAATTTGCCAGGAGGACTTGCATCGAAGGCGAAAGACTATTTATATTGAACTTTCCGATCCATAATCCTGATTGGGGCTTGTTCGCGTTCGATATCTCCACACCCCAAAGCCCTGAACTCATCTCTGAACATCAAATACAGATTATTGAAATGGCTGTTGTGGGTAACAACCTATACGCAGTGTGCAGCGATTCGTTTAGAATTATCGACATCTCAAATATCGACACCTTGCGCTATTTATCAGCAATCTATCTGCCTGATGCCCGAAATATCAGCATTTCAAATAATCGCGCCTTTTTTACCGAAAGCGATTCGCTTTTTACAGTTTACGATGTCTCCAATCCCTCTGAACCGAGGTTATTAACCCAATTGGATCTACCGGTCAGGGTTACATTCGATTTCAAAGTCGAAGAAAATTACGCCTATATTACGACCTGGAACCTCAACATACTGCTGTGCGATATCAGCCGGATATTCGAACCGCGAATCATCGGAAATATCTTGGAACCTTATGTAACTTGGGATGTTTATTCCGATGGTAGGTATGCCTTTATTTTGGACGACAAAATAAAAAAGTGGGAAATCGCCTTTGCACGTGATTACCATACCCAGGCGATTTTTGTGCAAAATCCAGAGCATCCTGTCGAGATGGGTAGTTTCTCAGTAAATGGAAAACTCTGCGCTTATTATGAAGGATATCTTTATTGCGCTGCAGGAAATGCAGGGATGAAGGTCTATAATGTAACCCGGCCTTGGCAGCCGCGTGAAGTTGGCGTTCCCTATACCCATAGTTGCGTTACCGACATCGCTTGCGAAGGCGATTATGCTTATCTCGCCGTCGCTGAAATGGACACATTTCCCTTTCGCGCACCGGGATTGCAGGTGTATAACATCAGCGCCCCCAACCGCCGATCAGAAGTCGGTTTTGTGGATCTGCCCCGCAGAGAAAATTATCCCTATGAGGTCGCTGTCTCAGAAAATGTTGCATATCTTCTTACTTATAGTGATAATAGAACAGTTCTATGTGTATTTGATGTTAGCAATCAATCCCAACCTCGGCAGATTGCCACGATAGCAGGACTCGGCTTACTTTATCCGCATATAACTGTTGGAAATGACAAATTCTATCTTTGGAATTGGAATGGGAATCAAGTGTGTATCTATGATTCAAGAAATCCACAACAGCCGGTTTTAGTCAACACATATCATCCGCCCGGACTGATAGAGGGATTAGCGGCAAATGGAAATAATATAGTTCTATCATTGGGAAGGCGAGGTATAACAGTCTTAGATGTTTCCATTCCTTCACAGCCTATCGAAGTCGGCAATTTCAACACTCCCGGCTCGGCGCTCCAGACAGCCGTATCCGGTAATTATGCCTATATCGCTGATTTAACCAACTTCTCCATCTACGACATCTCAGATGCGCTTTCAGTCTTTAACATCCGGGAACCTTTTTATCCTGAGCGACTTACGATTCAAGTCCGTCCTAATCCTTTCAATTCCCGGACACTTTTATCGTTTGACCTTTATGAGCCAGGATTTATTCGATTAACACTCAATGATTATCTTGGTCGTCGGCAGCAGTCGATTTTCGCAGGAAATTTACCGGCTGGAACTTTTAAGCATTTTATAAACTGCACCGACCTGCCGGCAGGATTGTTTTACATTAGTCTATTTCGTTCCGACATTAGAACAATTACTGCTCCCGTGGTATTAATAAAATAAGTTCAAATGCGAAAATACTTACACCTTACACCTTACACCTTACACCTGTCAGCAGCCTTGTTCTTTTTTTCAAGCGCGATTCCTTCTATCTCAGCCCTTACTCCCGAAAGCGCTCTGAAGGATTTGCGTAAGAAATATAAGAGCGTCCAGACTTTGCGCTGCAACTTCCGAGAAGTGTTCGAATGGGCTTTAACCGGCGAGACAGTTGTCAGAGAAGGACTATTGACGGTTACAGCCGACAACCGGATGCGGGTCGAGACGCCTGAACAGTCGATTATCTCGGACGGTCAAGTCATACACCGCTACAACCGCGAGCGCAAGCAAGTGATGATAGAAACTGTTGCCAAAGGCGGCAAATCTCTGTTGCTGCGTAAGTTCATGCTCGAATTCGCCGATATGTTCGACGCGACGGCTATCACGCCGTTAGCCGTTGAAGGACAGAAAGGCTTCCGGCTGGACCTCATTTCCAGAGATAAGGATGAGACTCTAGTGAACGATGCAGCATTATGGGTGACTGAAGCGGATCTGGTCGTCAGACGTTTGAAAATCACCGATTTAAACCATAATACGACCACCTATTTATTGAGCGATATCAAATTCAATACGCCGGTCGATGCAGGCGAAACATCCTTTTCATTGCCGGATGGCGTTGAAGTCTTCGATTTACGATGAAGCGCGGACGAATTGCGCTTGGGCTTGGCGTGAGCCTGTTTTTCGTCTATCTGACGCTCTATGCGCCTGATATCGGCAACTTGCTACACGGCAGATGTTCGCTGAGTGCGGCGTTGTTCGGGCATCCCCGGCTCGATTTTTCCCAAGTCTGGCGATCGATTAGCGGCGTGCGTCTGCTGCCGCTGCTTTTAGCCTTTTTAATCAATCCCCTGCATTTATATATCCGTGGGCATCGTTGGTCGGTTTTAGTCCAGCCCAGCGGCAGATTGCGCGCTATAGATAGCTTCGGCTTCCATCTGATCGGCTACCTCGCTAATGCCGTCCTGCCGCTCAAAGCCGGCGAAATCGCCCGCATAATGCTGCTGGCTGAACGTTTAAAAATCTCCCGCTCGACCGCTCTGGCGACAGTCATTCTAGAACGTATGGTTGACCTGCTGAGTCTGCTGTTTATACTTGGACTTGTCTATTTTATATTTCCCATTCCGCAACGTTTTACAGAAGCAGCGCTAGTTGTAGGCATATTCTCGACCATCGCGTTCGCAATATTAGCCTATTTCGGCATTGCGCGAAAACCATTCAGCGGTTGGCTGGGAAGGTTGTTCGGCAGGAAGTTGTTCGGTCGGAGGCTGCGTCGTTTTTTAACGCGCTTTATAGAGGGTTTTGCCGCGCTGCGCTCAACGCATCATCTCGGAATTGTTCTTTTTGAAACTATTGGACTTTATATTCTATATACTATGCAGATGTATCTTATGCTCCTAAGTTTCAATTTCACGAGCGAATATCCTTTGATAGTGATTTCGCCCATCGTTGCCAGTATAGTCTTATTGGTCATCGATTCGATAGCCATTGCGGTGCCTTCGGCGCCGAGTGCGGTAGGCACTTTTCATGCGATTGCCATCTTTGGGCTGTCGCTGTTCGATGTGCCGACAGATCCAGCCGCCGGATTTGTTATCGTTCAGCATGCGCTCGGCGTTGTGTTCAGTCTGGTCTTCGGTTTAGCCGCGATGTGGCGCGAAGGCGTTAAAATCAGTGAACTTAAAAATCTGCCACAATAAATCCAAATTAAACAATCGCTCTGTGGCGATAATCCTCCCCCCCGCGACTCAAATAAAATAACAAATCCTTCGTATCAACTACTAATTCAGGAAGTCAATGTCCTTAATCTCAAAAATCGGCGACGCCCAGTTCGCCGCGGAAGTTATCAATAGCGACCGGTTGACAGTCGTCGATTTCGGCGCCGCCTGGTGCGGTCCCTGCAAGAAACTTCATCCGGTAATGGCTGAATTAGCCACCGAGTATAACGACAAAGTCAAAATCGTGGAAGTCGATGTTGACCACGCATCCGATACCGCCGTTCAATTCGGCATTACTTCCGTCCCGCAATTGCTGTTCTTCAAGAACGGCAAAGTCAAAGAAACCGTAATCGGTCTTTTGCCGAAGTCCAAAATCGAAGAAAAAATCGACCGCTTGCTGGTCGATGAATAAAATGCTAGGCGCATTTATAACCGCCTCACAGGCAGAGCAAAATCCACCGTTCCGGCGGTCGTCGTCAGTTCGCTCACTAAAAGGAGTTCAATGTTCAAACGAATAAAAACGACAGCCTTATCGTTGTCGGTTGTAGCCTTTTCCGGCGTTCTATCAGCAGGCTGCACACAAGATAAGAAAGCCGAACAAGCCGCAGTAATTGAAACAGCCGCAGCATCGGTAAAAGCCGCTGACTTTACGCTGAATAGTCTGGATGATAAACCTATCAAGTTGTCGGACTATAAGGGCAAGGTCGTCATACTCGACTTCTGGGCGACCTGGTGTCCGCCCTGCGTCAAGGAAATTCCACATTTCAACGCACTGCATAAAGCATATAAAGACAAGGGTTTGGCCGTTATAGGCGTGTCAGTGGATAGAGACGGCGCGGCAGCGGTGAACAAATTCATACAGAATAAATCCATCGACTACCCGGTGGTAATTGGACAGGAAGAAGTCTATAAAACTTACCAAGCCTACCTGCCGGAAGAAGAGCGCGGCGGCATTCCCTTTACTTTCATAATCGATAAAAATGGAAGCATCCGCCAGCATTTCGTAGGTTATCGGGATAAGGCGGTGTTTGAGGAAGCGATTAAACCGCTTATTAAGTGATGAGAGTTTGAGTGAAAATTACGAGTGTAGAGATTACATCTGCGTTCATTACTATTAATGGGGGCATATTATTGTTACTCTTAAGAATACAATTTGGGGGCGATGACAAGCATCGCCCGTACGGGCGAACCTCGTGTTCGCCCTTATGAAAAAGCTACTATATTATGCCCCTATTAATATAGGATAATTGGAATTAACAGCAGATTAAGCAGAAGTTGATTATCGGTTGTCGGCTCTATCTGCTAAATCTGCTGTTAATTACTTATTGCAATTTGGTATTAAAAAGGCATTTCCGCGGCTGCCAAGAGCGCCTGCAGTAGAGATAGCGCTTTTGTTATTTCCCGAACAGCACCGAACTACCAGTTAGAAATGTGCCGGCAGCGCAAGCGGTCATCAGACAAGCCAGAGTGGCTGCGGCCAAGGCTCTGAAGCCTAAACCTGCCAAATCCTTAATTCGATTTGGGATAATTGCAGCTAGTCCTCCGATGAAAATCCCTATCGAAGCAATGTGAGCAAAGCCGCACAGCGCGTAAGTCGCCAACACCGCGCTGCGCCTGTCAACTAATATTCCATCCGCCAGTAATTTGTTTAAATCCTGATACGATTGCAACTCGGTTACTATCATCCGTTCGCCGATAAGTTTAGCGACTTCGGGAACATCCTGCGGATTGATACCGACGACCATTGTGAAGGGTATCATCAAGTAGCCTAATAAACCTTCCAGCGAGGAGTCGATATTCGTCCCCAGCCAGCCGTTGACGCTGCCCCCTAGCCAATTTAAGATGAGATTAACCAACGCCGCCAGTCCAAGCACAGCGATGAGAAGCGTTACAATACCAAAGACCATCTTCCCGCCTGTCATCGCGCCGTTTATGGCTGCGACTATCGGACCTTCCGCCTTCTCACAGTGAATTTTGATATTCAAACCCATCGTTTCAGGCCGCTCTTTTTCGGGATAAAGCAATTTCGACATCACTAAAGCCGCCGGCGCCGACATCAACGAAGCCGATATCAAATGTCCGGCGATATTGGGGAATGTCGTATGCAAAACCATTACATACAAACCTAACACCGATGAGGCTATTGTTGCCATCATCGCGGTCAGAATGGTATGGAGTTCCGATTTGGTCATCCGTTCAAGATGGGGCTTGACTGCCAGGCCGGATTCGACGCCGACGAAGATGTTGGATGCCGTGCAGAGCGATTCGGCGCCGGACACCCGCATCCAGCGCGTAAAGATATAAGCAAAGGCTTCGATAAGCCAGGGCAGGATGCGAAAATGGTAGAGCAGCGAGAGCAAAGCGCCGAAGAAGATAATCGTCGGCAGGGCTTGGAAAGCCAGGATGAAACCCTGCGAACCTTCTGCACTGGGCGGTAGCGCCAGGGATCCGAACACGAAGCGTCCGCCGGCGCCGGCTACATCGACAATTTTCACTACGACGCTGTTTAATAACAAGAATGCTTGTCGCCCGGCTGGAACAGTGAAAATCAGCGCGGCTAAAAATAGTTGCAGCCCCATGCCCCAAAACACAACGCGCCAATTTATCCTGCGGCGGTCAGCGGACATTGCCCACGCCGCCCCCATCAGAATAAACAAGCCTAATAAACTGACGAAATTTAGTATATTCATAGTTATAATAATAAAAATAACAATGTCACATATCGAGGACACTCATTTCATCGACATTGGCATCGTCGTTATTGCCTCTATTTAAGGAAATAAATTCGTTAACGCTGACGTTGCAGTTTGAATCTTAAATTATCCTATTTATTATATATGAAATAAATCCCAGTGTCAATGCCGTCCTCTTTATATAAATTAGAATTATAAGAGATTTAGGCTTTGTCATCATCATCGCTATCATCATCACTATCATCATCATCAAACTCAATGAATATATCAACTCTAAAAACCATATTTGAGGAGCAATCGGCTGCTCATCGACGCCTGGCGAGCGAATCGACCGACATCATCTTTAAAATTGCCGTCGCTATCGCTGGGGCTTTGCATGTCGGACATAAAGTCTTGCTTTTCGGCAACGGAGGTTCGGCGGCGGACGCGCAGCACACCGCTGCGGAACTGGTCGGACGGTTCAGCCGCGAGCGCAAAGGGCTGCCGGCTATCGCCTTGACGACCGACACCTCTATTCTCACCGCTGTTGGTAACGATTATGGCTTCGACCGTATCTTTGCCCGGCAGGTCGAAGCGTTGGCTTGCCCTGGCGACATCGTCGTCGGAATATCCACATCCGGTAATTCACCGAATGTGTTGTTGGCTTTGGAAAAAGCCCGGTCTTTAGGCGCGTTCACCATCGGTTTTACGGGCGGCGCCGGCGGCAGATTGGCGCCGCTTTGCAATCTGCTGTTCATCGCGCCTTCCTCAGTAACCGCGCGCATTCAAGAACTGCATATCTGCGCCTGGCACGCCATCTGCGACCTGGTCGAAGCCGAATTTGCCAATTATTAACTACATAATGCAATCATAGATATAATAAGGTTATAATTTAAAATGGATGAAACATATTAAACAATAAATAGAAATAATATTATTTAAGTTTGGTTATAATATGTAAATAACATATCCTATTTATATCATTTCTTGACATCTTGGCTATGATTGGCGCTGCAAAATTTCCAGATCTTGCAGCATCTGAATAATTATAATAAGACGGAAACACATTATTGTTATGTCAATTGTGCAATGTTGCATTCATCCTGAACGAAGTGAAGGATCTGTAAGTCTTTAGGACGAGATCCTTCACTTCGTTCAGGATGACGACATCTTACGCTTGACATAGCGCTACTATATAGCATAGCGTTGATTATCAAACAAAAAGGAGAGGCACATTACCTCTCCTTTTGACTTTATAACTTGCGAATTTGCCAACTTGTGAACTACCGTTTATCCGGTTTTTCTTTGACAATATAGATCTTTTCACCTTCATAGACCATTCGGATATTCTCGCTGCGGGCTTCGATTTCGATGGCTGTGCTGTCGCGCCGTTTTAA